>CAZTWS010000238.1:0-1618 GCA_964618225.1 uncultured Planctomycetaceae bacterium | reverse complement strand
GTGCCCTGGTAGACCCTCACCAGTCTCGAAGAATTCGCACTCGGATCAGCACCAATGACGTTAAAAACCACGAGAAAAACGACACGTTTTGCAGCAGATTTCAGCGTGAATTCGAGCAAAAACACCGAGAAACAGCACACCGAGATGAGCAAAGACCATTCAAAAAACACTGGAAAACAAGGGGTTTTTGAAGGGTGGGGGTACCCCCGGTCGGGTCCTTTCGGAGGCTGGCGGCACAGTTCGCGTTAAATCCCGGACTCTTTTTGCGGCTAACAGGAAAAAATGCCCCGTAATAGTAGCAACAATTCGAAGCAAGCCGACGAGGGGCCCGTGGCGCTCGCACAACGCATTCAAGCGATCGTTGCGTTGTCACCGGCCATGCTGGATGCCGATGCGTTACGCACGCTGCTAGGCGGGCCGATGGTGCTACGGACTCAACAGCAAGTTGCGGAAGTGTTTGGGCAATCGACGAACACGGTTCAACGCTCGTGGCGATCGAATGGAATGCCTGGCAGGTCTGGCGAGTGGAATGTAGTGGAGATTCTCGTTTGGTATTTGCAACGATCGACGAAGCTGGCGAACCGTGGCCCAGCGTCGAACACAAAAACGGAGTTGGAAACGATCAAGCTGGAGAGTGAGAGGGCGTTACTCGAAATTCGGCAAGTGAAAGCACAGCGGGCACGCGGACAATATGTTCCGTTGCCGATTGTGCAGAGCATCCTAGGGGCGTGTGGAAACCGTGTCCGCGATGCGTTTGAGGGATTGCCTGACAAATACCAAACCCGCTGGCCCGCGAAATATGTCACCGATTGGACGGCGGATATGCGGAATGATATTCGCGCGATCCTCACCGCAATTTCGGAAACCCCATTGGCTGAAATGCAGTTGTACGTTGAGCAGTATGAGCAAAATAACACGTAAACAATTTGATCGAGTTGCCTCGAAATGGTTGGCGGATACGCAAGACGTAATGAGTGTCACCGCGCATCGGCTCGGGGCGTATCTGGACCGCAAGGTGGCCGTGGGTGAGTTGTCGCCCGAGGTGGCCGAGCAATTCAAAGCCGACTGTGAGCGGATGATTGAGGAAACTCTGGCATCGGCCCGCGAAGAATTGAGCCAAGTGAAAGGAGCATGAACGTGAGTGATTTACCGACGCGTGAAGAGTTTGAGCGACAGATGGAAATATCCATTGCGGATTTTGAATTCGAAGTGGATGGCATGGCCCTGAATTTTGCCGAGTTAGTTGAGCAATGGGTATCTAAAGGCGACCTTGAGGCTGAGATAGGAAAGCGCGTAACGGCCTTAATGAATCGGGATATGGAATTACAGAAAAAGAGAATGCGTGACAAAGTCAAGGCTGCGCACGATGAGATGTTCGGTCCTGACGGAATTGGAGGAATGATCGATGGCTAGAGAAGACGTCAATATAAAAGTGACAGCCAACGTCGCTGAGGCTATCCAGCTTTGGAAGGCGATGGAGGCCGGGCCGGATGGAATGGCTAAAGCGCTTGACGGCATGGGGAAGAAAGGTAAAGAGTCGACTAAATCGCTCGGGGATGAATTAACGGGCTATATCGGCAAGTGGGCATCTGGCCTTGCCGCAGTGTCGGCAGTGACC
>CAZTWS010000237.1:0-1683 GCA_964618225.1 uncultured Planctomycetaceae bacterium | reverse complement strand
GCAGCAAAATGGGACTGTCTCCCTCTCTCAGACGGTTTTGTTAGAGTTCCTAAGATAAAACTCGCGCGTTATCTCTAATTATCTACCCTATTATTGTGTCTTTTGTGCCTCTTTGTGGCTAATCCATTCCGCTCATTGCTTTCTGCGTGCCATCATGACTCAATCCTTGCAGCGATTCGCCATCGCAACTTTCTGTTGTTTGCTAGTGGCACAAATCGCAACCGCCGCCGACCCGCTCCCTTCGTGGAACGACGGCGCACCGAAACGCTCGATTATCGCCTTTGTAAATCGTGTAACTCGCGAAGGCAGTCCCGACTTCGTACCGGTTCCCGCCCGCATCGCCACGTTCGATAACGATGGCACGCTATGGTGCGAGAAGCCCATGTACTTCCAGATGATCTTCGCGTTCGATCGCATCAAGGCACTTTCCAAAGACCATCCGGAATGGGCCAACCAGGCACCTTATAAATATGTGCTGGAAAACGACCTCCAAGCATTCGGCAGTTCCGGCCAAAAAGGCCTGCTAGACATCATCGCCACCACGCACACCGGCATGCGGGTCGAAGAATTTCATGACATCGTGCGCGATTGGATGCACACCGCACGCCACCCGCGATTCCATCGCCCCTACGATCGATGCATCTACCAACCAATGCTTGAGCTGCTTACCTATCTGCGCGCGAACCAGTTCAAAACATTTATCGTCTCGGGCGGCGGAATCGATTTCATGCGCCCCTGGGTCGACCGGGCCTACGGCATACCACCAGAGCAAGTCGTCGGCTCCAGCGGCGTGGTGAAATACGAACTCCAAGACGGGCAACCTGTATTGATGAAAGAGGCCAAAGTGAATTTCATCGACGACGGCCCCGGCAAACCGGTCGGCATCAACCAGTACATTGGCCATCGCCCCATCATGGCGTTCGGCAACTCCGACGGCGACTACGAAATGCTCCGCTACACAACGGGCGAAAAACCAATCGCCTCGGAATCGAAAGAACAAAACTGGCCACGCTTCGGACTCATCGTTCACCACACCGATGCCGAACGCGAGTACGCTTACGACTACCCATCGCCCGTGGGCCAGCTAAAACGTGCGCTCGAAGAAGCCCCCGAACGCGGTTGGACGGTCGTCGACATGAAAAAGGACTGGCGAACGATCTTTCCGGCCGAGTGAACAACGCAGGGCGGAAGTTCATACGTACTTTAGTAACGTCCGGCTGCAACCTATAACGTAGTCGATCAAATCCCAAGTCAAACTCAACTGGCATTCAATCCGTTGCATTTAATCCGCTGTGTGTCTACTTAGCCCAAGTATCCGCAACGCGGTAAAATACCATTGATTCATATTTTGACGAGCTATCGTCAATAGTTGACGCGGCGGTAAAAGGCTTGGTGACTTTATGTTTGGTAAGAAGTATGGGGGAGTTTCGTCGCTGGAGTTGCTTGGTGAAGCATGTTGAAAGCCAGGGAGTTTTGAAGCGACTGTGACGCTGCGATGAGTGTCAAGCGACGAAGACATGGCCAGCTTTTTCCAGTTTATCCCATTGCTGCTCGATAAGCGACCACGCGATGGATGTTGAGCCCAGCCCTTTGAAGCTGTCATAGCTGGCAGCATCGAGTGGGTCTGTTAATTCCGTAATTAAACCACGGCCTCTGGCCGTGCGCCCCGACGAGCTTCGGAGC
>CAZTWS010000236.1:0-1778 GCA_964618225.1 uncultured Planctomycetaceae bacterium | reverse complement strand
ATGAGCAGGTCATCATTGCGATGTAGCCATACTTAGCCAAATCCCAAGGTGTCTCATGAGCGACTCTCTCTATCTTCCCAGCCGTCGGCTCTTTTTGGGCACGCTGGGAGCCAGTCTCTTCACCACTCCCGGCCTCTTCGCCGAGGAACTGACCAAGACTCCCGCCCAAACCGAAGGCCCGTTCTACCCCAATAAACTGCCGCTCGACACCGACAACGACCTGCTCATCCTCAATAGCAGCATCACTCCCGCTGTCGGCACCATCACGCATCTCACCGGCAAGATCACCGACATCAAGGGAGCGCCGATCCGCAATGCCGTCATCGAGATCTGGCAGGTCGATAACAACGGCGCCTACCTACACACCGGCAGCAGCAACAAGAATAAAAGCGACAAGAACTTCCAGGGCTTCGGTCGCTTCCTGACAGGTTCCACCGGTGAATACTACTTCCGCACTATCAAGCCGGTTCCTTATCCGGGCCGTTGCCCGCATATCCACGTTAAAGTGAAGCAAGGCAACAAGGACTTGCTCACCACGCAATGCTACGTCAAGGGCGAACCATCCAACGAAAAAGATGGGGTATTGCGCGGCATCAAGGACGCGAAAGCCCGCGACTCGGTAATCGTCGCCTTTTCACCCATCAAGGAATCGAAGATCGGCGAAGTCGCCGCCCGCTTCGACATCGTCCTCGGCCTCACGGCAGAAACAAACTGAACGCGGAACGGGGAACGCGGAATGCGGAACGAAAGACAATAATCGATCTGTGTCTTTCGTTCCGCGTTCCCCGTTTCAAATGAGCCTGTTTCCTTTCAGCCTGTTGAATTCCGCTTCGTCGATTCGTTGAAAGCGTATCTGGTCGCCGACTTGCAAGGGGAAATAGTCGTCTTCGACGTTGACCAGTTCGAGAGGGGTGCGGCCGATGATGTTCCAACCGCCGGGGCGGGGGAGGGGATAAAGACCTGTTTGGCGAGCAGTCAGGCCAACGCTTCCGGCTTCCAGACTCATCCTCGGCACCGCCAACCTCGGCACCCCGGTCAGCTTTTGCGGCAAGTAACCGAGATAAGGAAAGCCGGGGCAGAAGCCGATGGCGTAGATGGTGTAGGACGTGGAAGTATGCAACGCGATCACTTCGTCCGTAGTGAATTGCGTATGTTCCGCAACGCGAGCGAGATCGAGGTTTAGCTCGTAGCAGCAGGGGATGGTATGCTGGCGAGTTGCCTTGGAAGTCTGCCCCACCACTTCGAGATCAAGCGAAAGAAGCGATTCCCGAACATCCGCCAGCCGAATCAGCCTCGGATCGAAATAGACCCCCACACTCACATAAGCCGGCACCAAATCGATCAACCAAGGAAACCCCGCCGCCCGCACCGCCTCTGCAAAGCGAATACTCTGCTCCTCATCGGGCAAGTAAACCAAAACGGCTTGATCGCCCAGGCAGGCAAAACGTAGAAATGACGGGGTAACACGAGTAGTTTGAATGGTTGCCATAAACGATTTTTACAAAGTCAGCATGCTGGATTAAGGTAGGATACTGACGATAAAATCTCCGACAGCCCACGTTTTATCATACACATACTTGAAGCCCAACTTGGTGATACGCAATGACTTCACCAGGTTGTCGGCATAAACGCCAAACTGCTCGGAATTATTATCGGTCTTTACACTGGCGAGGGTAATACCGTTGAAATTGGTCGCATACAAATAACTGTCTGAGAATCCTTCCATCTTGTTCGTCACTTTAAAAGAACCGACCGTGGCAGGGAATGTAAACGTCCCT
>CAZTWS010000235.1:0-1821 GCA_964618225.1 uncultured Planctomycetaceae bacterium | reverse complement strand
TTTGCGATTTCCCTGATGGCGGCAATCAAGCGCTCTACTTCGGAGTCGGTGGTGTAAATCGTACAGCCTGCTCGCACAAGCCCCTCGGGGCGCAGACCAAGCCGATCAACCACCGTGCCCGCATAAAAATCTCCGTGGGATAGGAACAACGCTTGCTCGGCAAGCCGCCGGGAGACTTCCGACGATGCCATGCTCTCGATCGTGAAAGCGACCGTCGAGGTGCGTGGTGCATCAGGATTCGGACCGTGGAGCTTCACACGGTCTACCGTGGCAAGTCCGTTCCATAGCTTCCGCACGAGTTCCGTACCGCGGCGATGTAGTTCCGTGTACGCCGTAGCCAGTTGGGAACGATGACTGTTCCCCGATGCGAGCGAAGCCAAGAAATCAATGGCGGCGGCCGCTCCCGCGATACCTTCATGGTTGAGCGTGCCTGTTTCCGCTCGTTCGGGAGCCGTGTTAGGAGCCGGTTCGAGCTTTGCAAATGGCAGCGATTCAAGTAGGTCGTGCCGGCACCACAAAACACCAATGTGCGGTCCGTAGAATTTGTAGGCCGAGCACATGAGAAAGTCACACCCGAGTTCCCGCACGTCCACCAAGTTGTGAGGTGCATAATGCACGGCATCGACAAACGTAAGAGCACCGACCGACCGAGCCAACTCGGTAGCTCGGCGAATATCGGAGATGGTCCCCAACGCATTCGAGGCCGCGCCCACCGCGACAAGTCGAGTGTTCTGGGTGACCTTCTGCTCGAAGTCGCTCCAATCGAGGGTGCCGCTCGACACGTCCATTCGCACCACTTCGAGCTCGCACCCCGTTTCACGAGCTAGTGCCTGCCAAGGGCCCACATTGGCATGGTGATCGAGTTCCGTAACGACAACGCGATCTTTTGCCGTAATCTGCTGAGCCAGCGCACGCGATGCATGGAACGCCAAGGTGGTGGCATTGGCACCGAATACAATCTCATTCGCGTCGCCCCCCAAGAAATCGGCGAAGGCCTCGCGGGCAGCCGCAAACATTTGGTCGGTTTCCGCGCTCGTGGGATAGTTCCAGTGCGTATTGGCATTGTGATTCACAAGATATGCCGTGACGGCCCCAACCACCTCACGGGGCACTTGGGTGCCTCCAGGGCCATCGAAATAGGCCACAGGCTGCCCGGCGTGCCGACGGTGCAAAGCCGGAAAGTGCTCACGAATCTGCTCAACCGTGGCCACGCTAACACCACGGCTTGGTTCGCTTGTCTTTGAATCGGTTGCGGTGCTCATGTTGAAAAATCATCTCACCGAGCGAGATGGCTGCATTGACATGTACGTGTGGGTAATACGGTCAGTGTGAAGCGCCCGAGCCGCCCTTGCAATGGACCGATTCTCCGGTTCGCGCGGCCGTTTATCGCGTCTCCCGCTCGGGCAACGTTCGGACCTTTATTCAGAGGGGAATTCCGGCCAAGACTGGGGACGCCGAATATGCTATGTTTGTACGTCACGTTTCGATTTATTCCGCTTCAATCGGAGGCTCTCGGCGCATGTCGCAGCACGACCATTCTCATGGAAAGGATCACCACAATCACCATGAGCACCATCACGAATCAAAAGGTGGATTTCACCGCAGCCCCATCTTCTGGGTTGCCGTCGTGCTGATGCTGGCCGGGATGTTCGCTTACGTCGCCACGATGGATGAAGCGCTCGGCCCCGATGGCCAGGTCAACCAAGAAGTGCCAGCCGCCGCCGAATAAAAACACGGCAAGGCGCATTCGCGGGGTGGCGGGGGCAACGCCGTCCAACCAGCGAACGGCATCACAGAACGGTAAACCTAAAAACGCATTAG
>CAZTWS010000234.1:0-1936 GCA_964618225.1 uncultured Planctomycetaceae bacterium | reverse complement strand
CCGCTACCGCGTGAAAGCATGCCACCCATCAATTCAAGACTGACAGAACACTAGTCACGCTACGGGCACCCGTGCCAATTGGTTCCTAACCACTATATAATCATGACACCGATCGGCCCATAACGGTAGTTCGTCGATTTTCCAGACATCTTGCTCCCGCACCGAGGAATTCCCCATGCAACGCACACGGACGTTAGCTCTGGCACTTTTGCTCCTGGTTCCCGCAGCCGCCCCAGCCGACGACTGGCCTCAGTGGATGGGCCCCCAGCGCGACAACGTGTGGCGCGAAGACGGCCTGCTCGAACAATTCCCCGCCGATGGCCCGCGTAGCGTGTGGCGAACTCCCATCGCGGGCGGCTACGCCGGCCCCGCTGTCGCGAACGGTCGACTGTTCGTTACCGATTACGTCACCGAAGCCGATACGAAGACCGATAACTTCGATCGCAAGGAATCCACCGGCATCGAACGCGTCCTCTGCTTGAATGCGGAAACAGGCAAAGAACTCTGGCGACACGAATATCCGGTCAAGTACACCATCTCCTACCCCGCAGGTCCACGTTGCACGCCGCTCGTCGAAGACGACCGCGTTTACACGCTCGGTGCCGAAGGCAACCTCATTTGCTTCAACGTCGAATCGGGAAAAATCATCTGGCAAAAAGACTTGCCTAAGCAATACGCCACTTCGACCGCCATGTGGGGTTACGCTAGCCATCCACTCATCGATGGCGATAAGCTCTTATGTATCGCCGGCGGCAACGGCTCACTCGCGGTCGCGTTCGATAAGCACACGGGCAACGTCATTTGGCAGCAACTAACGTCACCCGAGCAAGGTTACTCGCCGCCAAAAATCATCGAAGCCGGCGGCGTGCGGCAGCTCATTCTCGCCCGCATCAACGCGCTCACTTCCGTCGATCCCGAAACAGGCAAAGAGTACTGGTCGGTTCCCTACGAAGCCACCAGCGGCTCGCTCATCATGACACCCGTCGTTTCAGAAAATTACCTGTACGTCGGCGGCTACAACAACCAAAGCTTGTTAGTCGAACTAGCCAACGACCGTCCCGCCGCCGAAATCGTTTGGCGCAATGAACCCAAGCACGGCATATCGCCCGTCAACGTGCAGCCGTTCGTCAAAGACGGCATGATGTACGGCTTCGACCAGAGCGGCCGCATGTACGGCACCGAACTCCCCAGCGGCGAACGAGTCTGGGAAACCACCAAACCAATCTCCGAGCGCCCGCTGTACAGCGGGACCGCATTCATCGTCCGTCAGGGAGATACGGGCGACCGATACTGGCTCTTCAACGAAGCCGGCGAAATCATCATCGTCAACCTCACTCGCAGCGGCTACGAAGAGCTGGCCCGCTCGAAAAGTGTCATCGAGCCCACCAACCACGCCTTCGGCCGCGACGTCGTCTGGTCCATGCCCGCCTTCGCAGGCAAACGCCTCTACGTCCGCAACGACAAAGAATGCATCTGCGTCGACCTATCCAAAAACCAGTAACGCAGCGGCTTGCCGCTCAGCACACCACCACAGCGAGCCGGGGCGTCCCCGCCCCCGAGTAACAGGCATCGCCCCCTCCCAATTTTGCATATCTACAGATACCCACATTTTGTCATGCCCCAATTCCCACGTTAGCGGCGGCACCCACGCCGCTGCGATCAAAACACGGCCCCTCTACCAAAAACCTAAAAACGCCCAGTCGAACACTCGCCCCACAACGGGCCCGACTCTTTGCGCCTTTTGTGCCTTTTCGTGGCCATCTTCTTTTCGGTTTTTATGGCCACGAATAGGCACAAGAACGCACGAAGAGAAAGTGGCCGCGGATGGCTAAGGAACTCTAACAAAACCGGCGGGGACTGTCCCGATTTTGCGGAGTCTTCGCAGCAAAATGGGACTGTCTCCCTCTCTCAGACGGTTTTGTTAGAGTTCCTTAAT
>CAZTWS010000233.1:0-2002 GCA_964618225.1 uncultured Planctomycetaceae bacterium | reverse complement strand
GGGAGCTCTTCGCCGGTGATGACCGACACGTGTTCGACCGTGCTGTTCATCGCGCGGCACGCGGCGTGGGTTTCCAATCGTTTGCCCAAGTCGGCAGCACGGCCCACGAACAGTGGCTGTTTGGCTCCGCCTCGTAGCATGTAAATCCCCTGTTCGCCCTGGTAGCGAGACGGCTTGAATCGATGCCACAGCGTGAACTTCGTGAAGTCGCGCTTGGCGAATACGAAATGGTACTTCTTCACTTCTTCGACCAAGTCGCGGCTGGATTTACGGAGTCGCAGGCCGGCCCAGCGATACTGTGATGCCGCGAATCCGGGGGCGAATTTCTTGGCCGTGCGGTCGAAGAACTCGCTCTTTTCGGGGTCGCACAAAATTTCGTCGAACGACGGGTGGCCGTATTTGTCGTTCGTCAATCGCCAGGCGATTTCGGCGGCGAAGCTGTACGAATCGAGTTCTTCCTCTTCGATGCGAATTCGCTTCACTTGCCCGCGTTTGGGGAAGTGGCCCGTTTTGCGTAGTCGCAACAGTTCGCGATTCCAATCGGCCGGGGTGCCGATCAAACCGGCTTCGACGCATGCCGCGTGAAACGCCGTTTGCAGCGCCGGTTTTGCCAGGAGGCTGTCGATCGAAAAGCCGTCGTGGGACGCATAAAACGCCTCGACGAGCACGTCGCGAATCACGCTGCGCACATCGCGCCGCGAAAGTGGAGCAGGGGACTCTTGCCGGGGCGGTTTTACTTCAGCAGCGGTTGCGGTTTTGGGGAGCGTGGCCGGCTCAACCGGCGGCGTTTCCACGGTTTCGGCCGTTGGAGCAGCGTTTGCGACCGTTTCGAGTTTTCGCCCGTTGGCTGTGGTTGGCGCGCTGGCGATCGGGTCGGCGGGGCCATCGAGCGCGTCGCCAACCTGGATGTTGCTCAGCCGCTCCGTGGCTGCCCGCACGTACTCGGCCGACAGTTCGCAGCCGATCCATTGCCGGCCCAATTTCTTGGCCACGGCCAAGGTGGTGCCGCTGCCGGCGAACGGGTCGAGCACGATGTCGCCCGTGTTGCTGCTGACACGGATGATTCGCCCCAGCAATTGTTCCGGCATCTGGCAGCCATGAAAGCCTTGCCGTTCTTTGAACGTGCCGGCCACACGTGCGAAGTACCATGTGTCGTCGGTCGGTTGAAAACCGTCCGTGCAATCTTGCGGGCGAAGCACCCACGTGTCGTCCGGTAGGCGGCCCGTAGGGTTGGCTCGTTTATCCGCGTACACGAGCGCTCGCGCCGAAGGCACGCGGACTTGCGGATCTTCGGCATTGAATGTGAAATCGTTCGCGTCTTTCACGAAATGAAAAAGATGGGCGTGCGAGCGCGAGAATTTGCGTTTGCAATTCACGCCGAACGTGTAGTACCACACGACCCAACCACGCGTGGTGAAGCCGATTTTATGCTCGGCATCGACTTTCAACTCGGCCGCGTATTCGTCGCCGATGGCCAGCCAGAACGTGCCGCCCGGCTTGAGAATGCGATGCACCTCTTCCATCCACTGCCGCGACCAGGCGATGTACGCTTCATCTTCCTTGTGGTCGTGGTATTCATCGTATTCGTAGCCGATGTTGAACGGCGGATCGGCGAACACGAGGTCGATCGTGCCCGATTCGATTTGCCGCATCCACTCGATGGAATCGCCCTGCTGGATTTGCCCTAAAGCCAACGTGTTCGGCTGCACTGGCGTCAGCGATTCAGTTTCAGTTCCCACAGACATCAAAACGACCCTTCCGGTAAGCGTGGTGGCAACTCGGCCCGCACGCCCCAATATGAATAATCCAACACCCCGCGACAACCATCTTGGGCGGTCTGGTGTGCAGAACCTTCGCACTGAGGCGGTGCCTCAGTTAATCCAAGCGGCAAAGCCGATAAACTCGCTGTTGGTTGGCGTTGGGCTTTGGGTTGGGGATCGGAGGCTGGGGGGAAGGCTTTATTGCAAAGTGCAAAGTGAAAAATTCAAATTGCAAATTGGTT
>CAZTWS010000232.1:0-2086 GCA_964618225.1 uncultured Planctomycetaceae bacterium | reverse complement strand
TCTTTTTCTCCTTGGGCGGTCAACAGTTGGATATGTGCGTGGCATAACGCGGCGTACTCGCTTTGGTGGAAGCGCCGCCGGGACATGAGCGGATTTAGAAGTTCACGTGCCGCGTCGAAATCGTGTCGATCGATTGCTTCTTCGGCCAGCTTGATGTTCGCGAACAGGTAATCGGGGCAACGGGCGTGAAGTTCCCGCACGAGGTCCATCGCTTCTTTTTTGCGTCCTTGCAATTGAATGGCGACGGCCCGGTTGTAGATTAGCGACGGATGTTCCGGGTGGCGTTTCAGCGCTTCGTCCAAGAGCGATTCGGCGGCGGCACCGTCATCCTCGTGAATGGCTTGCCAAGCGCGCGTTGAGAGCGACTCCACGTTTTTGGGGAGGGGTTCAGTGGGTTCGGAACTGATTTCGAAGGACATGAGATTTACGTCGCGTTGCTCACCTTTTATCCACAATCGAATGGAGCCGGGGTCGAGCGCCTCCATCTCCACGAGGCATAGGGCCGCCGAATAGCGGAGCGCGTCGGAGCCACGTTGGCCGAAAGCGAAATCCCGCAACGCGGATAGAATTGCGGGGGTTTCTCCTCGGGAGAGCACGCGGATAAAAAACTCTCTCGTCGCCTCGTCGCCGTGCTGTAACAGCGTGGGGGCAAGCTTCTCGATAAATGGAAATCGTTGGAGGAACTTTTGCACGTATCGGCAAATTGCGGCTTCCGAGAGGTTTTTCTTGCGTTCGCTGTCCTCGGGTAGCAACTGCTCGATGTACATGCGGGGAATCCATCGCTCGATAGGAAAAGCCCACGGGCCGTTCTGTTCACCCGTTGGCAATTTCAGGTCGTCGAGATTCGCCTGCGCCCAATCGGCGACGGAGGTATCTACTTCTTTTTTGACAGCCTGCTTCCAATGACGGCGCGCGTCGTCGAGTTGTCCTAATTCGGCGGCGGCGACGCCTGCCAGGTGATAGACCAGGCCCAGGCTCGGAGTGTCGCCGTTTTTTTGCTTCTTAGCTCGCTGCAACGTGTCGAGCACGCCATGCCAGTCGCCTAAGGTTGCCAGGGCTTCCGCTTGTTTTGTGAACAAATCGGGGGAGTCCGATTGAGCCGATTTCAAACGCTCGGCCGCGTCCCGGGCCGCGTCGAGGTCTCCATTGTAAAACGAGTAGCGAGCCAGGTTGCCAAGCGCATGAAAATTGTCGGGGGAGAATTCCAGTACGCGACGCGCATCGGCAAGGGCCTGATCCAGGGAGCCTGACCGAAACCATGCCTCGCCGCGGTTGTTGAGCGCGGGGGCGAACGTGGGGCATCGTGCTAACAGCCGTCCTGTGACCGCGATGACTCGGTCGAAGTCGCCCAGATGCAAGTGCAAGTTGATTTCGTCGTGCAGAATCAACAAGTCGATTGCTTCCTCAGGCTGCAAATTCAGTCTTGCGGCCTCCTCGCGCAGGAACGATTCCAATCCATCGAATACTTCACCGGCCTTGTTGGCATCGTCGTGGCTCGGCCAATGGCTTAAGACATGGTTGAATGCCTGGTAAGCCACGGCCAACTGACCGTTTCCCAACGCCGCTCCGGCCAACGCCAACCAGAGGTCTGGCTCATTCGGATGGAGTTCGATAAGCTGCTGGGCCACGGACTGATACGACCACATGTCATCCAGTTCAAGATAAGCGATCAACAGCAAATTGAGCACTTCCGTGCGTCGCGGATAGCGTCGTGCCAATTCTTTGAGCACCTCAACGGTTTCATCCACATCACCTTGCTGGAGCAGCGTCTCGGCTTCGTCGAGGCCACTCAGCAAGGCATAAGATGGGCGCGAGTCGCGCCGCGTTTGCCGCTGGTGCTGCTTACTTTTAGCCGCCTTCGCGGCCTTTTTTTCAGCCTTGGCCTGACGAGAATATTTGCGTGCCATGCGTTACCTCCGTGTCAGCGGTTGAATTTCTGAAAAGTGCTTTAGCGGTAAGTGTAAAACACGACCAGCGTCGATAGGAGGGGAAAACAGGCAGGAGGATTGTAAAGCCTGCTACTTTGCAGGCCTCCTGGATAAATTAGGGAGGGTGTAGGGAATTGTTCAGGGGGTTGGGGATCGGG
>CAZTWS010000231.1:0-2139 GCA_964618225.1 uncultured Planctomycetaceae bacterium | reverse complement strand
GGCCGTTTTCAACACCCTTTTTTCGGCCATGGGGGATTTTTTTGAGGGGCGAGGATTTGAACCGCGAAGGACACGAAGGATTAGTTTTTGTAGGATGCGGGATAGTGCAGCGGACGACATCGGATCACGACTTATGGTGAATTCCTCACGTTTCGAGAAATGGCTACAAAGCGAAGCATTGTCGTTCGACCACAACGAGTCATCTACAGTGTCCCAGGTCGTAGATGCCGTCGTGGCTGCCTCGGGGGATGGCGTCGAGATTCTTGCCCTGGGCGAAGCCATGCATGGCGGCGAAGAGTTTTTGCGGCTTCGCAATGCTATGTTTCGTAGTCTCGTTGAGCGCCACGGTTTTACGGCGATTGCAGTCGAAAGCAGCTTCCCGCGTGGTGCGATTGTCGATAGATACGTCGCTGGTCTAGAAGCGACATCTTACGATGCCATTCAAAATGTCGGCTTTAGCCATAATTTTGGTGTGCTCGAAGCTAATCGAGAGCTTGTCGAGTGGATGAAGGACTACAACGCTTCGCAAAGCAACGATCGCAAGGTGCGTTTCTACGGGTTCGATAGCCCTACCGAAATGATGTACAGCGACAGTCCGCGGCAACTTATTAATGTGGCACTGAATTACTTTGCAAGCATGACTCCGTCTCAAGGTCAACAAATACAAGAACGGATATCGGCGCTGCTAGGAGATGATGCTAAATGGGAAAACCTGGACGCGATGATGGATTATACGAAATCGATCGGTGCTTCTGCCGAGGCGAAAGAATTGCGCCTTGAGCTTGAAATTTTTATTGCCGACCTGCGATACCGGAGGCCGGAGTTCGTGGCGGCCACGGGAGAAGCAGCTTACGAAGAGGCCGTGCATCATGCTCAGGCAGCCCGACAAATGTGCAATTACCACGCGTTGGTGGCGAGCGACTCGCCGAACCGATGTGTCGATCTACTGGGGTTGCGCGATTTAATGATGGCCGACAATCTTTTGTACATCGCGGCCCAGGAGCGACGGCGAGCCGGTGAAGAGTCGACGAAAACAAATCGTGGCCGAGTGTTCGCGTTTGCACACAACAGCCATATGAAACGCGGGCAGGCTGAATGGCAATGGGGACCACAATTGATGCAGTGGTGGCCTGCCGGGGCGCAGCTTGCATCAACATTGCGAGATCGATACATCGTGATTGGCACGGGCGTCGGTACTTCGCCGGAAAATGGTATTGGAGAACCAGAAGTCGGCACGATCGAAACTCGAATGCTGAACGTCTCGGGGCCAGACCGGATCGTGCCAACTCATCGGGGCAACGGCCATTCCGCGGAACTATCAGCATTCCCTCCTCGTAGCGGCAGCACCAAGAACTTCAGCTATTTTCCATTCAATTCGCAAAGCTTTGTCGATTTCGATTGGTTATGCATGTTGGATAAAACCGGGTATAGTCGTGGAGGTCCGCCGCTTGGTTGATCAAAGCACGACAATGGATAGGGACTGATCGAATGAGGTGTATCGACAACAGCCAAGCGCTTTGTTTTGTTAGAAAATGCAGCAAGAGGCCTTCCTAAACTAGCCGGCGACGTTTTCTATTTGAAATCGCTATCGGCATGGGAGATGCCTCCCGCTCTAGAAAAACTTTTTTGCACAGCAAAGCCCCGTTCTAATCAGGGAGGAACAGCGTGCGATTGGATTCGGCCGAAGAATTGGCGTGGCAGTTGATGAGGATGCATCGTGTGCCACCTGGGTGGACTTTTGCCTTCGATCACTCCAAGGTGCGATTTGGAAAGTGCGATTATCGCCGACGAATCATTTCGCTATCCCGTTACCTTGTTGAGCTTAACGGTGAACATGAAGTGCGCGATACGATTCTGCATGAGATCGCACACATTTTGGCTCCGCGCGGGGCAGGGCATGGCCCGCGATGGCGAGTTGTCGCACTGGCAATTGGTTGTAATGGCCAACGTTGCTACGGTCGCGAGGTTGCCAGGCCGACACCGAAACATAAAGGCACTTGCCCAAATTGCTATCGGATAATCTATCGCCACCGACGAAACACAATCGCATGTGGCAAATGCTGTCGTGGTGTCTTCGATCCGCGGTTTTTGTTCGTTTGGGGTTGAACGTAGCCGCCGTCAGCCAACTGCTGGCAAATG
>CAZTWS010000230.1:0-2293 GCA_964618225.1 uncultured Planctomycetaceae bacterium | reverse complement strand
CCACGGGCTGCTGGGGGTCGGCTCGCTCGGCCGGATTGTTCTTACATTTCGTTTCTGCCAGCGGGCCCCCTCCGGCGAATCGGTGATTACGCACCATCCGAACTCGAACTTGACACGAACCGGGGCGGCTCGCGCCGTGCCGCTACTTGCGACATAACTGCATTCGTTACGGCTCATAGAACCGGCAAAGTTTGGGAGGCGCAGCGGCCGATAAGCTCTAGGTAGGCATATTTTGCCCCGGTTTGGTCCCGCAACCAGGCTTGGGTTATCCGCCTCCGATCCAGTTCTGTTACGCTCGAAACGGAGCCAGCGTTCGAATCGCCTCGCTTTATGTTTCGTTGCGTCCGCAGCTACGAGGGACAGACAATGACGTCTCCCCTCCAACTCACCGTGCAGGGAAGCAGCCAATGTCGCGCAAGCACCGTCGTACTTTTCTTGATCGTATTAAAGACTTGTTTCTTGGTGAGCCGTCCGACCCGCGCCCCGAATCACGCCGCTCCTTGCGATTCGAGGGATTGGAAGGAAGACAACTGCTGGCGGCCGATGTGGGCCTGATTAGCGGCCACTCTTTCCGCGATACCAACGGCAATGGCCGTTGGGATGGCGGCGAGGCGGGCATCGATCAGGTGCGAGTACAACTCTGGCGCGATAACGGCGATGGTGCCTTCAATTCCACCAGCGATACCCTCGTAACCAGCGCTATATCGAACGCAGCGGGAGAATACGCCTTCAATTCCATTGAAACAGGCGATTACTTCATTCGGCGGCCCGCTCAAGTGCTCGCCAGCGGCCAGAATTCCGGCTTGCATTTGCCCGAGAAAATTTCCGCGAAGCTGCATGTGGATGCCCTGAAAACCGTGATCGACGATTTCGATGCCCCCACTTCGCAAACTGCCGCGGCCGATTTCACGAACGATGGCGTTCCCGCTACCAGCATCGCCAGCGGCTTGAGCACCAACCATGTGATTGGTGGCGAACGGGAAATTCTTACGAACTTCACCGGCGAAGTGGAAGGCCCCGGCGTGTTAGCGAGCGCGCGCGTCGCAACCATTAACGTGAAGGGGAGTCCCGCGGGGTTGTTGCTGCTCGATGCCACTTCGAGCGCCAAGGGAACGTATACGCTGGTGTGGGATGGCACCGATGGAGTCGCCTCCACAACTCCAAACACCAGCGTGGGGCTGGGAGGGGTGAATTTGAGGGCCGATGGAGCCGATCATCTTCGCATTAAGCTGAACTCGCTCGATCTTCCCGGAGCTACCGTTCGCATTACCGTGTATAGCGATTCGGGCCGCTTCTCCACCGGCATGGTCAGCCTCACTCCGCGTGTGATCGATGGAGTGGCGGAAGGAGGGGGACAAACCGATTACCGCTTCAATTTCGATGGCTCCGGTCAAGGAGGTTTTCAACTGGGGGCAGGGGCCCTTTCCGCGGCCGATTTCTCCAGCGTGCGGGCCATTGTGATGACTATCGACGTACCGAGTGATGTCGATGCACGTTTGGAACTCCTGGGGGCTTATGGTTCGGCAAACCAAACGGTCGATATGGCGGTCGATGAAGTTGATATTTCGGTAACCAAGCAGGTCGATAATCCCACGCCCCTGGTTGGCTCGATCGTGAACTACACGCTTCAAGTAAGTAACGCAGCCGTTCTGCCCAACGGATTGGCTGGCTCCGTAGCCACAGGTATTACGGCCGACGACACGCTCTTCACCAGCCTCATCGCCAGTGGCAAACTCACTTATGTAAGCGATACCAGCGGCGGAGCTTTCAATCCCATCACCGGCGTGTGGAGTGTGGGGACACTCAACCCCGGCGAAACACGAACCGTGAACGTGGCCATGCGCGTGAACCTCTCGGCCATGCCAAGTACCACGAACACGTTGAAAATTGTGTCGCTGTTCGAGCCGGATGTCGATCTCGACGATTGGACCGACGATGCGATTATCAACGTGAAGCATATCGATATTGCCGTGGCCAAAACGGTGAACATTGCCCGCCCCATTCGTAACGATGTGGTGGAATTCACGGTAACCGCTCGCAATACCGGAAATGCCGACGCCCTGAACGTAACGCTAAACGATGCGGTTGCCTCGTTGGCCGGTTTTCAAGTGCAATCGATCATTGCCTCGACGGGGACTTTCGCCAACGGAGTTTGGACCATCCCTGGTCTGTCGGCAGGGGAAGCCGTAACGCTCAAAGTAACGGGGCAAATCACCAGTTGCGATCCCGTTATCAACACGGTTTCGCTCGGCTCGATCGGGGCCGGAGTGCTCGACACCGATCCTACCTGCAA
>CAZTWS010000229.1:0-2313 GCA_964618225.1 uncultured Planctomycetaceae bacterium | reverse complement strand
GCCCAGAAGGCGAAGGCATGCCACCCATCAAATGACCATGGACAGAACACTAGCTTCTCACAAATTCAAGCAAATCGCTGTTTAGCTGTTCCTTGTGGGTGTCGGCGATTCCGTGCGGGGCACCAGAGTAAACTTTCAATTCCGCGTTTTTCACGATTTTGGCCGAGGCGCGGCCGGCCGTATCGATGGGTACGATTTGGTCGTCGTCGCCGTGGACAACAAGCGTGGGTACGTCGAATTTTTTGAGATCGTCGGTGAAATCGGTCTCTGAAAACGCGGCGATGCAGTCGTACGTGTTCTTGTGGCCAGCCGTCATACCCTGCAGCCAGAACGAGTCGATCATGCCTTGCGATTTCTTTGCGCCGGAGCGGTTGAACCCGAAAAACGGGCCGCTGGCGAGTTCTTGGTAGAGCAACGAACGGTCGCGTAGCGATTTTTCGCGAAGTTCGTCGAACACTTCGCGCGGGACACCGTTCGGGTTCTTTTCGGACTTGAGCATGATGGGCGGTACAGACGACACCAGCGCCGCTTTGGCCACGCGCCGTGAACCGTGGCGACCGATATAACGAGCCACTTCGCCTCCTCCGGTAGAGAAACCGATAAGGATCGCGTCGGTGAGGTCGAGCGTATCAAGCAGTGCCGCGAGATCGTCGGCGTAGGTATCCATGTCATTGCCATTCCATGGTTGGCTGGACCGCCCGTGGCCACGCCGATCGTGGGCGATGCATCGATAGCCGTGGGAGGCGAGATGGAACATCTGCGATTCCCAACTGTCGGACGACAGAGGCCAACCGTGGCTGAAAACGATTGGTTGCCCTTTGCCCCAGTCTTTGTAGTAAATCTGGCTGCCGTCGTTCGTGGTGGTGATTGGCATGGGTTCAATCCTTTTTGTTCGGGGTTGTCACACGCAGGCATAGTAAAATTTAAGAACTGTTGGACTGATAAGCGTGCGGCATATTGCGTTCCTAAGTTGTTATTTTTGTTTTGAAAATTGAGAGTGAGCCTCGTAGTAAAGAGTGCTTATTTCTCGGAAGGGGACTAGAGGACAAGTTTTTCGTGTGTGCCTTTGCATGATTTGGTTCTCTGATTTGCGCAGCATGGATGACGGCCGAGGGGGGTGCTTACTCGGCCTGGCGGTGTAAGCATGCCTTCGGACCGTAAGGAACTCTAACAAAACCGTCTGAGAGAGGGAGACAGTCCCATTTTGCTGCGAAGACTCCGCAAAATCGGGACAGTCCCCGCCGGTTTTGTTAGAGTTCATAAATATACTTTTGTACACACAAGCTAACATAAGCGGTGGCCGATTTCTACGACCCAGAATGGAAAATCTAGTGCGTTTTTAGGTTTACGGTTCTGTGATGCCGTTCGCTGGTAGGACGGCGTTGCCGCCGCCGCTAAGGGGTTTGTTTTGGCATCGAGCATCCTCGGAACGCAAACTCGGAAAATGTACTCGGGGGAAAGGCGGCACGAGTGAAAGCGTGCGTAGAGGGGGAAGTGCGCTGGAAATCGGGGGCGGGGACGCCCCGGCTCGTTGGAGATTGGCAACGACACAGCGGCGGCAGGTTAATCGCGCTAAGGGCGGAAGCGGAGGAGGTCTTCGGGCGCGATGAGTTGGTTGAGATTGCCCGAGCGGAAGCCAGCCAGGTCGAGCGTGACGAACTTGAAGCCCAGCTCGCGCAGCTTTTGGTTAATGCGTGAGCGAGTTTCCTCGACACAGAGCGAGGCGATGGCCGTGGTGGAAACTTCGATGCGGGCCATATCGCCGGCATGGTAGCGAACGCGAAGCTCGCGCAGGCCTAGCGAACGCAGGAATTGTTCGGCACCGTCAATCATGGCGAGTCGCTCGGGCGTTACTTCCTGGCCGTAGGCGATGCGGCTGGAGAGGCACGGCGAAGCAGGCTTCTCGGCGACCGAGAGGCCCCAGTCGGCGGCGATTTGCCGCACTTCTGCTTTTGTAATCGCACATTCGGCGAGTGGGCTGCGCACCCGGTGCTCGCTGGCGGCTTGCATGCCGGGACGGTAATCGCCCAAGTCGTCGGCGTTTGCGCCGTTGGCCACGTAACGCATGCCGACTTGCTGGGCAATTTGATCGAGCTGCGAATAGAGTTCGCTCTTGCAGTGGTAACAGCGGTCGGAGGCGTTGGCCACGTACAAGGGGTTTTCAAACTCCTCGGTATCGACTTCTATGTGCTTGAGGCCGATCGCGCGGGCCAGTTCGCGCGCGGAATCCATCTCGCCAGTCGCGAGTGCGGCGCTTCGGCCCGTGACGAGAACGGCGTTATCGCCGAGTGCCAACTGGGCCGCTTTGGCGAC
>CAZTWS010000228.1:0-2403 GCA_964618225.1 uncultured Planctomycetaceae bacterium | reverse complement strand
ACGAATGATGGCAATCCATCGGTTTAGCTAGCATGGGTACGTTTTCTACACTGCCGGTAGTGGGTCAATTCAATGTAGTTATCTCGCTCCGCGAGATGAATCTCCGCTCGCGGGGCGAGCCGCCTACACTTTTTGGCAAACTGACCCACTACCAGATAATGTGGGTTTTACTTTCCGCGCCGGGTAGTTCGCGCACGTATCGCGGCACGGCGTAGCCGGGGAGGCGCTGCTTCAACTCTTCGATGATCGACTTGCCAAGCGCCGTTGAGGTTTCGAAGTGGGCAGCGCCGGCCACACGATCGAGTTGATGCAAGTAGTATGGTATCACTCGCAAGTCGATGAGCCGCTCGCACAGCGCGGCCTGCGCGTCGGCCGTGTCGTTGACTCCAGCCAACAGCACGGCCTGATTCAGCAGAACGATGCCTGCGTCGCTCAACCGAGCTAAAGCGCCCGCCACGTCGCCGTTTAGTTCGTTGACGTGGTTGGCATGAACCACAACCACCGGAGTGAGCCCGCTGTTGCTCAGCAGCGAAACGAGCGATGGCGTCACCCGCTCGGGCAATACGATGGGAAGCCGTGAGTGGACTCGCAATCGTCGCACGTGAGGAATGCGGGTGAATTCCTCGACAAGTGCGGCGAGCCTGGCATCGACCAGCGTGAGCGGGTCGCCGCCGCTGAGGATGACTTCGTGAATCGAACTGTCGGCGGCGATTTCGTCGAGAGCGGGCCGCCACTCGTCGATCGAGCGCGGCGATTCCTCATAAGGGTAGCCGCGGCGGAAACAGTATCGGCAATGGATCGCACACGCACCGGTGGTAACTAGCAGAACGCGGCCCTGGTATTTTTGCAGTAGGCCGGGTTGCCGCATGGCCGATTCGTCGGCGACAGGATCGGCCGAGAAGCCGGGCACGTGGCGGAGTTCATCGTCCAACGGCAATACTTGGCGCAGCAGTGGATCGTTCAAATCGCCGGGGGTCATGCGTGCGACGTAACCCCGCGGCACGAACAGCGGAAACTGACCGGCCGCGAGTTCCGCAATTCGGGCCGCTTCTGGGGGCAGTTCCAGCAAGCGGCACAACTCGGCGGCGTCGCGGACGGAGTCGGCCAGCGCGGCCTGCCAGGAAGGATATCGCGACGCGGCATTTCTGGGGCGGACAACCGGGGTTTTCGCGGATAGAATAGTCATTCGTTTTTTCGGTTGCCTGGATCGACAAAACGGGCCGCTGAAGCGGCCACGAGTCGCTTTCATTCTAAGAACGTGTTTTGAAGGTATGTAGGGTGCCACTGGCTTCGCCAGTGCATTCAACGAATATCGCCAAGTTATAGACTCCGATGGGAGTGCGAATCAGCTTGCGGGCAAAGCCCTGTCCAGTCAAAAAAGACCAACTAGAGTTTCAACTGCAAGCTAACGGCATGAGGGAGCACTGGCAAAGCCAGTGGCACCCTTATTCCAAACACGTTCTAAGCACTGCAAATCACCCGAACACTGAAACATAACAGTAGCCGATTAGGAACACCAACCCGTGGGAACATACAACACCAGCGATTTTCGGAAAGGTCTCAAAGTTCAGATCGACGGCGTGCCGTATTTGATGGTGGAAATGAACTTTCGCAAGCCTGGCAAGGGCAACGCCTTGTACGAGTGCAAAATGAAGAACCTCGTGCGTGGCACGATGGTGGACCGCACCTACCGGGCCGGCCAAACGCTGGAAGAAGCCGACGTGGTGGAGTTTGCCGCCCAGTTCTTGTATCGGCAACAAGATATGTTCGTGTTCATGAACAACGAAACCTACGAACAATACGAGCTTACCAAGGAACAACTGGGCGATGCCTGGAAGTTTCTCAAAGACGGCACCGATTGCTCGATCATGGTTTACAACAACAACCCGCTCACGGTGACGCCGCCGAACCACGTGATTTTGAAGGTGGAATACGCAGAGCCGGCCGCTAAGGGCAACACGGCCACGAACGTGCAGAAACCGGTAAAGGTGGAAACGGGAGCCGAAATTCAAGCGCCGGCGTTCGTGAACACGGGCGATTACCTGCGTATCGATACGCGGACCGGTGAATACATCGAACGGGCCAAAGCGCCAGAAGAATGATCGGGCGAAGCGAATCTTGCCAAGAATCGCACTGGGGCCGCGAATTTCGCTTGGGGTAGCATGCTAGAATGACGCAAAAATAACTTCGTCAGATGGGATTCACCACAGAGGATGAAGCAGGGAGCGTGGGGCAAGGAGCAGGGAGAAAAGAAGGTGGAGTTTAATTGAACCACGAAGGCACCAAGACACGAAGTATTTAAGCAACTTATACACCTTTGAGGTGGCATTTTCTGTTTGCGGTATTAGGCGGCCCTGTAAGAAATATTGTGTCAGCTATCAGCATTCGGTAGAAACTTGTTCA
>CAZTWS010000227.1:0-2571 GCA_964618225.1 uncultured Planctomycetaceae bacterium | reverse complement strand
CTCCGTGTCCTCTGTGCCTCTGTGGTTATTTTGAAAATGAAGAAGTTATTATTGAGGTGTTCCTAAGCCCCGAACCTCGACTTCATCCTTCCTGTCCGCGTATCATGCAGGTAGTGTCGGCGGCTACGCCGAATTTTCGCCCACATGATACGTCCAATGTCCACCCACCAGCTCCATACCGATCACGCCCGGCGTTTCGAGCACAACCGGTTCGTCTACCCGGTGCTCAGCCGCCGCTCGGGCGGAATTTCGATCGGCGTGAACCTGAATCCCGACAAAATCTGTAACTTCGACTGCATCTACTGCCAGGTCGATCGCAGCTCGCAGAGCGAAACCCGCTTCGTCGAAACGCAGGCCCTCATCGACGAGCTAAGGTCTACACTCGATTTGGTACTCAGCGGCGCACTCTATGGTACACCAAAATTCCGAGACGTTCCCGCCTCCTTGCGCCGTCTCAACGACATCGCCTTTTCCGGCGACGGCGAACCAACCACGTACAAAAACTTCGACGAGCTCATCCAAGCCTGCGCCGAAGTGAAACGCGAATTCTGTTCCGCAGTCCGCAGTTCCCAGTCGTCGGCCCCCGTAAAAATGGTGCTCATCACCAACGCCAGCATGTTCCATCGTCCGCATGTGCAACGCGGGCTGGCTATTCTCGACGAGAACAACGGTGAGATCTGGGCCAAACTCGATGCCGGCACCGACGAGTATTACCACCTCATCGAACGTACGCCGATTCCGTTCCGCCAGATTCTTGATAACATCACGAGCGCGGCGCGCATCCGCCCACTCGTGATTCAATCGCTCTTCATGCGAGTGAACGGCGAGCCGCCAACCGCCGCTGAACTGGAAGCCTTCTGCGATCGGCTCCATGAAATCACCACCGCCGGTGGCCAGTTAAAGCTCGTGCAAGTTTACACGGTTGCCCGCCGGCCGGCCGAGTCGTACGTCGCGCCCCTCACGAACGCGGAAGTGGATGCGATCGTCGATTTGGTTCAACGCCGTACGAGGTTGAGTGCGGTTGGGTATTATGGCAACGCCGATTGGTAGCGAATTCGGCGTGGCCGCCGACGCTAAGCGCGATCATTCCCTTTAGCGTCGGCGGCCACGCCGAATCTATTGCTAACCAACGCTATCCCAAATACGCCGTTACAAACGACCATCGCTGCGGTTTGAATCCCGCTCGCACAGGGTTCTGTTCGACGTATCGAATTGCCGCACGCATCTGCTCCGTCGAACGCAGCGTCACCTTCCAGCCGCGCGCACCCCACGGACTCGGCAGGCGATCATTCACACGTGGAAAGTCGCACAGCGGGTGGAGGCTTTCCTCGTTCATGCCGCGCGTCCCGGCACGTTTCAGGCAGGCGATTAGCTCGTCACCTTCGAACCGGTGCCTGGCGACAACCAGGTGAACATGATCCGGCATGATCGAGCACGCATGGATCACGATGCTAAGCCTTGGAACGATGTTGCCGATCCCCCGTGCAACGGCTCGCGCTTGCACGCCAGAGAGCGTTACGGCCGGGAATTTGAGCGACTCTTTCGCCAGTTTTCGGGCAAGCGCATCATGAGGTCGGTGGGCAACGCTATGGCTTGTGTGAACTTTGGTCGCTTCGCCGCCGGCTTCGTGGATGTGTCGCGCCCGTACGCAAACCGAGCCACTGCCGCGAGGATCGTTTGGCAACCAGAAGCCGTACGTGGTGAAGATGAGATGCCAGTCAAGCATGGCTGGCAGTGTAGCGGAAGTTGTGTGGGTTGCAAGTAAATTCGGCGTAGCCGCCGACGCTAATCGCGGTTATTCCCTTTAGCGTCGGCGGCAACGCCGAATCTATCGACAACCACCCTCGCTATTGCGTTGCTCGCCACTTCCGCGGCGCGACGCCGTAATCCTTCAACTCCTTGAAATCGCCGCCGTCATCGGTGCCGTTTTCCATTACGGAGTACACGATCCAGCCGCCCTCCGTTTGCTTGAGCTTTAACGGGCCGCCCGAATAGGGGTCTACCGTTGCCTCTTTGGGCAAATTCAATTCTTCTAGCCCCGTAGCTTCGCGGCCATTCTTCTCGGCAAACTCACGCAGCGCGTTGTTGATACGCAGCGCTCGCGATACTGCTAGGCTCCGCGCGTTCGCCTGAAACGCGGCTTTAACCGCCGGGATCAACAAATCGGCAAGCACTCCATGCCCAGTTGGCGGCGATGGTAAATCGCCGTAATCGAATCTCCCTCGCAACTCATGCAACGGCCGCTCTGCCTGCTCAATGTACTCTCCCATCGCATCTAAGACTCCAACCTGAAACCCCTTCAACTGCCAACCAAGCGTGTGAGCCACACTCGAAGGCGCCCCGCTTAATCGAAAATGTGAGTGAATCCAATCCGCTCCCACCGCTCGCTCATCTTTCAGCATCCGTGCAAATCGCTTTGGATCATCCTGCAACGCTAACTCTGTATCGAGAGCCGCGTGCAACTCCGGCGGTATCGGTCCCGCTGCTAGCGCGTCATAAATTTGCTCATTGGCAATTCCTCGCATGGCAATCGCCACGAGAAACGCCACGAGTGTTGGCTCATTTTGGTGC
>CAZTWS010000226.1:0-2596 GCA_964618225.1 uncultured Planctomycetaceae bacterium | reverse complement strand
TTTTTGCCCCTAGAGTGTCAGTTTCGATAGACAAAGGGTGGCATGCCTTCGCCTTCCAGGCGTAGGCATGCTTACCCGCTATCGCGTGAAAGCATGCCACCCAGCTGCGAGAGACATTTCACCCAACACGGGTGCATCTGCTCAAAATAATTCATCCACACCCATCATGTCTTCATCCGGCGGCTGCCGCATCAGCAACGGTTCGCTCGGTCGCGGTGGCTCCACTCGGGCAAGGTCCTCTTTTTCATAAAAGATCTCGATCGGTTTGCCATTTTCCAAGATTTGGTACCGCAACGCTCGCGCGTGCTCGTCCCACACGATTTCGCGAATGGTGCCGGTGCGCCGTTCGTTCATCATGCCGCGAGAGTTCACTTCCACCCAGTCACCGATTACAAACCCTTCAAAATCGACCTCCTGCCAAAGGGTTGGCCGCGCGCGGATCGTCGCATCGCCGTAATGCAGAATGTGGAATTCGCCGCTCATTCCATCGCGGCAAAACACGCGATTGCTGGGAATCATCATCCGCGCCGTGGCTACATCCTCGGGGTGAAGCCAGTCATTGCCATCCTCCGGCCATCTAGGAAAATAGCCATACTTCGGGTCGGTCTTCAAAGGCAGAATATCCATGGCTTATTCCCGAATTCTGTAGGTTCTTCGCCCCGCCGCTCGCAACTTAGGAACGCCTCAAGAATAACTTCGATTTTTAGACAACCACCTGGGCACTGAGATTCGGAAGAGTAATTTTGAACCACGAAGGCACAAAGACACGAAGGATTGAAGCAACTTAGACACCTTCGAGGTGGCATTTTCTGTTTGCGGCATGAGGTCGCATGGGATTTTAATCGACCTTTGTGCCTTCGTGTCTTCGTGGTTCAAAAATCTCTTTTCTCTGTGCCTCTATGGTGAATCCCATCTGCCGAAGTTGTTTTTGAGTCATTCCTTTAGCGCCATTTCCCCGATTCGCGACACCCCTAGCTTTAACCTATAATTGTACACACCTTTTTCAGTTAATTGTCCGTTGTCCGTGGTCCGTCGCTAGTCGCACCCCACGTTTCCCAACTGACAACGGACCATGGACAACGGACCAATTTAAATGCGCGTTCAGCAACTTCTTGAACATCACGGTATTGCCGTTAACCCCTTTGCTGAAGAAGACGCGCAATCCGACCCCGTTTTCAAAGATCGCTGCCGCGATGCCACCTATCACCCCGCGTGGGATAAGGTCTACGGCAACCCGTCCGACCCGGCCACGTCGATCGTTTTCGGCGAAAAAGGTGCCGGCAAAACGGCCATGCGCATGCAAATGACCGGCCGCATCGCACTGCACAATACCCATCCAGGCAATGGCCGGCTGTTCGTTATTGAATACGACGATTTCAACCCGTTCCTCGATCATTTTGCCGATCGTCTCAGCGCGCGCAAGCAACGCGACCCCGCCAAGGTGCTTGCCGAGTTCAAGCTGTGGGACCACATGGACGCCATTCTGTCGCTTGGCGTCACGAGTTTAGTCGATCTCCTTCTGGGAGTACCCTACCCCAGTGGCAATGCGGCTAACCAACTCAACCCCGATCGGTTACGGAATCTCGACCGCCATCAACGTCGCGATCTGCTGCTCCTGGTAACGTGTTACGACAACAGCACACGAGAGAATGTCGTGGCTCGTTGGGGGCGTCTGCGCCGAAAAATAGGTTATGTCACTATCCAAAGCCTGTGGGACAAGGCCCTCGGATTACTCGTTACCGTCGCCGTCTTTGCAACCATCGTCGCCCTGAAAAAATGGGATTGGCTGGCAACCCCTTGGCCATATGTCATCGCTGCTGCCGGCTGGCTCCCGGCTTTTGTGCGGTTTTGTAAATGGTGGTTCGTCGCTCATCGGGTGGCCCGCAATGTTCGCGTTCTCAAACCGCATGCCGGCTCCGTACGCCGATTGCTGATGCGGTTTCCGAAACGCGATATTGATGGCCAGCCGCTGCCCGAGTCGCAGCGTACCGACGATCGCTATGAGCTGCTCACCAAGCTGCAAGGCGTGCTCAAATCGCTCGGATGCGAGGGAATCGTCGTGCTGGTCGATCGCGTTGACGAGCCACACCTGATTACCGGTTCTGTCGAACGCATGAGAGCACTCGTGTGGTCGATGCTCGACAACAAGTTTCTCAAGCAACCCGGTATCGGCCTTAAATTACTTTTGCCGCGCGAGCTGAACGACTACATGCAACGCGAGGATCGCGATTTCTACCAACGTGCTCGACTCGATAAGCAGAATATGATTCCCTCCCTCGAATGGACTGGCCAGGCCCTTTACGACCTCGCCAATGCCCGCGTACGGAGCTGCGGCGAGCAAGGTCAGCAGCCCACGCTGCGATCATTGCTCGATGATTCGATTACCGACGAGCGCCTTATCGACGCCTTCCGTTCGCTCCGTGTGCCACGACACTTATTCAAATTCCTCTATAGGCTTCTCGTCGCTCACTGCAATGCCCACACCGATGAACGGCCCGTATGGCAAATCACTCGCGACACGTTCGAGGCCACGCTCGCCGTCTACAGCCGCGACCAAGACGCCATCGACCGCGGCCTCCAAGCCGGCTAATTGATT
>CAZTWS010000225.1:0-2633 GCA_964618225.1 uncultured Planctomycetaceae bacterium | reverse complement strand
CTGCGCCCACGAATTATGGCTGAATTCCGTCGCCGCTGCGCGGCTCAACGTGGATAGGGACGTCCCTTATCGGCGGGCTTGCGCCCGTCGCTACATTCCCGGGCCACTTCGTGGCCGTTTCATTCCACCAACTCAGAACTGCGTTAGCCCAGCACTTTCGGACAGTGGGCGGTGCATTGAATTACGCCGCTAGTACCGGG
This sequence comes from uncultured Planctomycetaceae bacterium, assembly GCA_964618225.1. GTDB lineage: Bacteria > Planctomycetota > Planctomycetia > Pirellulales > Lacipirellulaceae > JABDGM01. The sequence goes on along the minus strand of CAZTWS010000225.1, from coordinate 2,433 downwards.
GCGTATTCGGCTTCGAACTGTACGGGGTTTTGTATCCGAGCGACTGGTGAAGCCGCTGGCGGTGGTGCCTTGTGGTTTCACGAGTCGCCCCGCCAACCCCGAGCCGCGTAGCGGTGACGGAACGATTCGTAACGATTCGTCCGGTGCCACTGCTGGCTCGCCAGCAGTGCTCTGTCCGGCTAAGCCTTGTGGCCTCTTTCATCAAAAACCATCTAACTGAAAACGCTTACGGTCTACTCCCCTCCCCTACTTCCCACCACAAGCTGACGGCCAGAAAACACACTGCTGGCGAGCCAGCAGTGGCACCAAGCACCAGGCGCGGCTCAACGTGGATGGGGACGCATTTTAACGGCGGGCTTGCGCCCGCCGCTACATTCCCAGGCCACTTTGTGGCCGTTTCATTCCACCAACTTCAGAACAACTCCCTCAACATGCCGTCAAGCACCTTTCGTGGGTGCTTCCGCACCCACGAAAGGTGCTGCGTGGCATGCTCTTGTCCGTGTGGGCATGCTGGAATTGCCGAAAAAACATGGCCACGTCGGCGGACCTCCGAGGCCATGCCATTCACCGACCTCAAAGAGACCAGCTAAAATAGAAGCCGCGCGTCATCCTGGGCGGCGTCTGCCACAGGCTTCCCGTGGAGCAGTCAGGGGCGCATCAGAATGATTTTATGCGGGCCCACCTTCTACTTGGTGTACCAGCACCACGTCGTGTACTCCGCTGGCCATTTCTGCTTGTTCGGGCCCGGCGGTAAGGTGCGAACCGCCGACGATGATGATGCGATCGCCTCGCGACGCATAGCCAGAACGGCATGCAAATTCGTCGGCATGTTTGATAAGCTCCTGCATGTTTCGGGCTGGTGCGCCTCGGAGTGGACGTACGCCCCAATACAGGCACATTTGGCGCAGAGTTTCCTCGCTTGAACTCACGCCCATCGTCGGAACGAAACTGCGGTGTTGCGATAAGGCCAGTGCCGTTCGGCCCGAATGGCTGGCCACGAAAACTAGCTTCGCGCTGAGGTCGTGAGCCATCTGGCCTGCCGCGCGAACAACAGCTTGGGTGATGCCATGGAGTTCCGAAGTGCCCCCCTCGGCAGCTCGCGGACCACGTCCACGGAAGCTAGCCTCGGTCGCTAGCGCGATGCGATTCATCATCTGTACGGCCTCGCGCGGATAACGACCAACGGCCGTTTCTCCGGAGAGCATGCAAGCGTCGGCCCCGTCGAAAATGGCATTGGCCACGTCGGTGGCCTCGGCACGTGTCGGCCGTGGCGAATCTTGCATGCTATCAAGCATCTGTGTGGCGATGATTACCGGTCGCCTTAACCGATGGCAAACCGAGATGATTCGCTTCTGCTCGATGGGCATGCGTGCCACATCGATCTCTACTCCGAGATCTCCACGTGCGACCATCACCGCGTCGGCCGCGGCCACGATCTCGTCCAGATGTTCAAGCGCCTCGTGCTTCTCGATTTTGGCCAGCACGCGCGAGTTGGAATTGCAAGATTTCACAATTCCTTTGAGATGCTTCACGTCGTCTGGCGAGCGTACAAAGCTAAGGCCGATGAAGTCGACCCCGGCTTTGGCGGCCCACACGGCATTCTCGCGGTCGGTATCGCTGATCGTTGGAACGCTGAGCGTGACACCAGGTAAGTTGATGCCTTGCCGGCTGCGTATGGTGCCGCGGTCGACAACGCGCATGCGCACCCGGCCCGGTTCCTTGGAGATAACAAGCATGGCCACCGTGCCATCGGCAAGCATGACGCGGTCGTTGACTCGAAGTTCTCGAACAAGTGGCTCATAAGTACAAGTCAACTCGTTGTCGGCACCCGGCTGCTGGCCTGAAATGAGGACGAACTCCTCATCTAATTCGCAGAAACGCCGCTCGCCAGGCACTTCACCCAAGCGGATCTTCGGGCCCGCCAAATCGATAAGTATCGCGATCGGTTCACCGGTTTCCTCGCTGATCGAGCGGATATTTTCCAATTGGATTTGTTGGTCGCGGACATCTCCATGAGCCATGTTGAGACGGAAAACATCCACACCGGCGTCGAATAAGGCCACAAGCTGCGATCGTTCACAGCATGCAGGACCAATGGTTGCCACGATTTTAGTACGGGAGCGATGCTGAGAATTCTGCGATTGAAACATTCGGAGCTAAAGCAATGTTCGAGTAAATGCCTGATTGAGTTGCTTAATTTTGCCTTGATTTGTGCGTCAAGGGAATGACCCATTCAGGGTTGGCTTGATTTACACATACGCTTTGCTCCATACTTCCTAGCGCGGCTTTGCCTAAAAATACCGCGCTAAGCCGCAAGCGGTTACGATTACGCGGTCACATGGGTACTTGGTTTTGTGGCTTGGCTTGGATTTATGGGCAAAGCCTCCTAGTGGTCTGTCCATGGTCATTTGATGGGTGGCATGCCTTCGCCTT
>CAZTWS010000224.1:0-2712 GCA_964618225.1 uncultured Planctomycetaceae bacterium | reverse complement strand
TAAGTCAGCCTGGAAAGGCTGACCTACACGGCCGCGCCCGCCGCTCGCGCTTGCTGCACGCCCACGAACGACATCTGTGCTTTAAGGCATGTTTGCCGAAATGTTTCCGGTCGCGGCACGCCCCAAATGCGGAACGTTTCGGTCGATCCTTGCCGAAACACCAAGTCACCCGCTTTGAACCAGGCCTGCCCCGGCTCGACAACCGTCTCGATCGAATCGAACCGATCGAGCGCAACTCCCTTGATCTCGCTGCCGAATAAATTCTCGACCACCACGCGCCGGTTCGTCAGCCGATATTGCCAGCAGAACGGATTCTGAATCCCCACCAGCACGAACGGAAACCGGGGCAGCCGCATCAGAAAATACAACGCGAGCATGAACGGAATCGAAACGAGCGTCAGCAATCTTCCCACTGTGATGGGCACACCGAAGACCGGGAAGCCGTAATCGAGTGCAAATAGTCGGCCCCAAAATCGCCCAAACGCCGTGGCCGAGAGAGACGGCCACACGGTCATCACGGTGACCTCTTTCAACTGCGACGGTGCCACGCCAGAAATTGCCTGTTTCATGCAAGACTCGAGAGTCGGAGGGTCCGGGGTCGAGAAAACGGAGCCGATGATCCTGCAACCGAACACTTGCCATCAGCCTCTAAAGGCTATCAAACGCCCCGCAATTTGACTAGCCATGATAGCAAGCACGTTCCCATGGATCCGCTGCTTTCGTCCCTACTTCCCCTTCCCTCACTCGTATATCATGCCCGCATGCACATTTGCTTCCTCGATATCGATGGCACCCTGCTCCTCACCGGCGGGGCCGGCCAGTTTGCCTTCGCCGAAACGCTTGCCGCCGAGTTCGGCATTCCCGAAATCGACGCCAATGTGGGCTTTGCCGGCCGTAGCGATAAAGCAATCGCTCTCGACCTCTTCGAAAACCACGGCCTCGAACCATCTGAAGAAAACTGGCAACGCTTCGTCTCTGGCTATTTGAACCGGCTGGAACAAGCGCTCACCACCTCCAACGGCTACGTGTTACCCGGCGTGCCCGCGTTCCTCGAAGCGCTGGCCGCACGGGGCGACGTCGCCATCGGCCTGCTCACGGGCAACATGCGCGAAGGCGCTCGCCGCAAACTCGAACATTACGGCCTGTGGCATTGGTTCCACTTTGGTGGCTACGGCGACGAACATATGGATCGTTGCGATATCGCGGCCGCCGCGCTCACCGCGGCCGACCAGCACCTCAACGGCACCACGCCCCGAACCACTGTGAACGGCCTGCCATTCCAGCGGCAAATCGTGGTCATCGGAGATACGCCGCACGATATCCGCTGCGGGCGCTCCATCGGAGCCCATTGTGTCGGCGTGCCGACCGGCATCACCTCGCCCGACGAGCTGCGATCGGCCGGCCCCGATGTTTACATCGAAACGCTGGAAAATGTCGAGCCGATTCTCGCTTTATTCGACATATATTCGCCAAACCCGGCCTCGGCCAATGCGATCCCCCGTTGACCCTAAAGCCCACTCAGATAAAGTGTAAGAACTGCCCTAATGCCAAAAGGCCGGTGGCGGCCCCCTGCTCTGTTTTTCAGTTTTCAGAGAACCCATGCCGCAAGAAACTGCCGCGTCAACTGGCCCGAAAGTAAAAGGTCGAATCCTCGTTGTCGACGACAACAAAGATTCGGGCGACACGCTCAGCATGCTGCTCCGCATCAAGGGCCACGAAGTGCGCACCGCTCGCGACGGCTTTGAAGCGATTGAAATTACCGAGCAGTTCTTGCCGCAGGCGATCCTCATGGACATCGGCCTGCCAAAGCTCGATGGCTACGACACCACACGCCGCATCCGTTCCATGCCCTGCGGGGACGATGTGATGATCGTGGCGCTCACCGGCTGGTGCCAACCTGAAGATATCCGGCGCTCGGCCGAAGCCGGTTGCTCGGCTCATCTTGCCAAACCGGTCGACTTCGCGCAACTCGATCGCCTGCTCGCCGAAGGATTGAAGTAACGCCCGTTTTCAGCCCCGTAACGTGGGCGCTTCCACGCTACGTACTGCGATCCGTGGATGATCCAGTTGCCGTAGGAAATCTCGCTGACAACCAGGCCACTTTGGCCAAGGTGCCGATGATTCATCGGTGGTTCTCTAAGTGGTTTTGGGTAAATGGTTTATGTTGTGTTTGGTGGTATTTGTTTTCTTGCTCTTGATTAACGTTTCCCTTGGATGGTGATCAAGCGGATAAAAAAAAATGATGCGCGCGCACTGAGCCAACGACTTGGCGGCGGCGCTCCCTGGTGTGCAGCACCGTCACGACGACGCGAAGTTCGCGACTCATTCGTCCGAGGAGTAAATGCGGCATAATGCACCACGCGGCGTTGCCCGGATCGCACGATTCCATGAGGGACGGCGCTAACCGTGTACGATGCTCGTACGTCACAGAGGCAACGCGTAGCGGCTCGACGTCTTCCGCAACGAGCTCACCAGACGACCATTTCAGGATGCGTGTACGTTAGCACAGTGAGTGGCCGTTTTCAACAAAGTTGTTCTCGGAATTTGGGGGCTGGGGGTCGGGGGTTGGGGACTGGGGAGCGCAGTCAGTGGATGGTGACGTAAGTTGGTAATTTTGTTTCTGAATGGTGGTTTGAGGTGGATTTGGTGGGCAGCGGATTTCTCGGAAGGGGACAAGAGGACAAGTTTCTTGTGTATGCGGATGCGAAGTTG
>CAZTWS010000223.1:0-2717 GCA_964618225.1 uncultured Planctomycetaceae bacterium | reverse complement strand
GTCTTCGCAGCAAAATGGGACTGTCTCCCTCTCTCAGACGGCTTTGTTAGAGTTCTTTAAACTCAATACCGCACCCTGTCGCGAAGTTGGAGATTATTCTGCCGGCAAATTGTGAATCTCCACCGGTCGGATTTCGTCGGCCGTTTTGAAGCCCAAGATTTTTGAATAGAAATATAGCTCGGCTTCGTGGGCGCGGATGATATTTTCTGCCTTGCGAAAGCCATGCTGTTCGCCGGGGAAGGGCACATAGGCCACCGGCACGCCCTTTTTCTTGAGGGCGTCGAGAATTACCTCGGCCTGATTGGGCGGCACGACTTTGTCCTCCAACCCTTGCAGCAGGATTACGGGGCGGTCGAAACCATCGAGGTGGAACAACGGAGACCGCTCACGATACCGGTCCATGTCCTGCGGCAAAATTCCCACTAAGCGATCCAGATAGCGCGACTCGAACTTATGCGTGTCGTGGACCATGAGAGCGAGGTCGCTGATGCCATAATGACTCGCTCCGCAGCGGAAGACATCGCTGAAAGCGAGGCAGGCCAGGGTGGTGTATCCGCCGGCGCTACCACCGCGAATGAGCAGCTTGGTTGGGTCAGCCTTGCCTTGTTTGGCAAGATACAGCGCCGCGTTGGTGGCATCGTTGACATCAACAACGCCCCAGGCGTCCCGCAATCGGTTACGATACTCGCGGCCATAGCCGGTGCTGCCTCCGTAGTTCACGTCGCACACGGCAAAACCGCGCGAGGTCCAGTATTGGGTACCCGGGCGAAACTGGGCCGAAGTAGCCGCTGTGGGGCCGCCGTGAATCAGAACGAGCAGGGGCGGCGCTTCGCCGGCAGGGCCCGTGAAATTGGCATTTTTCGGCGGGTAGTAAAAAGCGTGGGCCGTTTTACCATCGGTGGTGGGAAACTCGATCGCTTCGGGCACCGACGTAAAGTTTACATCTGGTTCGATGGATGAGCCGCGACGAATTACATCGACCTTTTGCGTGGCGAGGTCCACTTGAACAAGCGATTCGACTTCGGTGGGCGAACCTGCGACGAGGTACGCCCGATTTCCACCGACATGGACGCTCGAAATACTGGTAAACGGCACCGAAAGCTCTTCATGCGTACCCGCTTGCGGAGAGATTCGTACGAGCTTCCAACCACCTTGGGCAGTGCATCGAGCTACAATTGAGCCATCTGCCGCGAAGCCGTAGGTCGTCATACCGAACACCCATTGCGGCACGCCGAACTCGGCATCCATCGGCAACACGGGCAGTACTTGCTTGCCATCGAAACGGTACAAGTTCCACCAGTTGGTTCGGTCGGACACGAAGTAAAGCTGGCCATCTGGAGACCAACTCGATTGAAATACAGATTCGTCGCTACCGCCGGCAACGAGTTGGGCAGTGTTTAATGAGCCATCCGAGGAGATGGATGCAACATGCAATTCGGTGCCGTCCCATGGCATGTCGGGATGATTCCAGGCGAGCCACGATAGCTGTGTGCCGTCGGGACTGGTTCGTGGGTTGGAATAGAAATCGGCTCCCTCGACAAGCGTGGTCACTTTTCCAGTCGCCAAATCCACGGCTACGAGTTTATTAACAGGCTCATGATCATCGGATGAATGATCCTCGCACACCGCGATCAATCGATTGCGGTGCGTGTCGAGCGAGTAATCCGCAAAACGTTGCTCTCCCTCGGGAGTGATAGGCACTGGCTGTTCGCCGGGCACGAGCCGCCAGATGCGCTGATCGGCATAGTTCGTGAAGTAGACGATGCCATCCGCTGCCAACAAAGCACCGCCGCCATATTCGTGGACTACGGTGCGAGCGCTGAAGGGCGCTGGCAAGACATCCTCAACGCTGCCATCAGCCTGGCGGCGCACGATGACGTAGCGGCCCGCCTCTTGCGGACGACCTTCTATCCAGTAGAGCGTGTTGCCATCGACGGCTAAATCGCCAAAGCGCACTGAGCCTTGCACGAGCAATTCTGCGGAAATCGGAGATTGCCACGACCCAAACGGTGCGGCCTGCGGTTCGGCGGAATGACTGTTGGGCGACGCGGCAAAAGATGCAAAAAATAACATGGCAATCCAAAAAAAACGCGAAAAATTTCGTGAGAATTGGCTCATTACGTGCCGCGGTTGCGATGCAAGCAACTTCCGACCACAGATACAGAGCCTAGACATAAGCATGTTGAAACGAGTCGCGGCAGAGTAGTTTCCAAAATATAGTTGAGTGTGCCCAGAAATTCAAAAACCAAAAGCCTTCGTGCTTTCGAGTCTTCGTGGTTAATAAAACTCCCCCTTCTCTCTGCCCCTCACTCCTCGCTCCTCTAAAAAATCCCCCGTGGCCGCAAATTCCTACTTGAAAACGGCCACCCGCTTATGTATGCTTGTACACGTATTGAAATGGCGGCCGTTAGCGGCGGCGGCCACGCCGTCCCACCACAACACGCATCACACAAACCAACAACCCCAACCCCATACCACCCCGCATCCTCAACGCCTAACTCCCAAAGCCCCACCCTTACGACTTACGCCTTAAACCTCACCCCAAAAAACCTGTCCCCTTCGAAGAAACCTGTCCCCTTCCGAAAAATACGCACATTCCCCCGCCGCTTGCGGTTTAGCGCCCCCGATACGTACCCCCCCAATCCCCACCCAACGCCCAAAGCCAACCACCAGAAGAACAAGCACCCCAACAAGCAATTTGCAATTTGAATTTTTCA
>CAZTWS010000222.1:0-2728 GCA_964618225.1 uncultured Planctomycetaceae bacterium | reverse complement strand
CGCTACCGCGTGAAAGCATGCCACCCATCAATTCAAGACTGACAGAACACTAGTATGGATGTGTATTTTAGTACACTTAATGTAGCGGGGGTGGTGACCGTTTTCAACAAAGTTGTTGGAAAAGAAGTGATGGGTTACCGTCGGCCACGCCAATCGTAGCGTGGGCTGGCGACGGGCAAACGGGGAATGCCGAACGGGGAATGGGGAATCCCAAGAAGTAGGGTGGGTGGTTCTGTCGGCGAAGTAGGGTTTGCGAAATCACAAGGCATCGCCGCCGACAGGTTCACCCACCTTCGCGGCTACGGCTCCAAAGATGGGTGAACCCGCCGGTTGAAAACGAATCGGTTTCCCTTGCCGTTTCGCCGGCGGAACCACCCATCCTACACGGGCTGAGTACACAATACATGGGTGCTACGGGATTTGCACAAAAAGGTGGTTTGTGTTTGTGAAAAGGGGTGGTTGGCGTGTGTTAGGCTGAGCACAATTCTACAGTTTGGTGAGAAGCACCCACGCTACGGTTAAATTTTATGCCGCGGTATCGTCGATGGTTCGTGCCTGGCGGCACGTTTTTCTTTACGGTCGTGACGTATCGTCGTCGGCCCATGCTGGTCGATGAGATTGCTCGGGCCGCCTTGCGGCAGGCGTTGCGGGAAGTTCGGGCGCGACATGCTTTCTCGATCGATGCCATTGTGCTGCTACCCGACCACCTGCATACGGTGTGGACGCTGCCCCCGGGAGATGATCGTTACCCGTTGCGTTGGCGGCAGATTAAAAGCCGATTCACGCAAGAATTTTTGCGGCGTGGTGGCGTGGAATGGGGCATCTCCCGAAGTCACAAGCTCAAAGGCGAGCGTGGCGTGTTACAACGGCGTTACTTCGAGCATACGGTGCGCGACGAAGCCGATCTCAAGCGATGCATTGATTACGTCCACATCAACCCACTCAAGCATGGGCTTGTGAAACGCGTGGTGGATTGGCCATGGTCGTCGTTTCACCGGTACGTAGCGCTCGGCGAATACGCAGTCGATTGGGGGAATGATCCCACGTTTTATGGCGATGAATGGTTGGATTACGAGTAGCGTGGGTGCTCGGCACCCGCGGGGTGTGGTTTGTGCCCGCGAAGGGTGTGGTCGGTGCGTGGTGGCCGGGCACGAGTTCGTGGGTGCGGAAGCACGCACGCTACGTGTTCCAAAAGATGGGTGAACCCGCCGGTTGAAAACGAATCGGTTTCCCTTGCCGTTTCGCCGGCGGAACCACCCATCCTACACTGCTCGTGGGTGCGGGAGCACCCACGTTGCGGCTTGGTTAGCGTGATTGGTTCGACTTCGTGCTCGAAGCCGATCGTTGGTTTTGCATCGTGGGTTTGCCGTTTGAGTTGTGCATCGTTTGAGGGCGCTTGGCCACTTGTTGTGGTGCCTTTTTGACACGGTAGAGGTTTTGGGCCGTTTGCCCTTCGGGCGGCTGCACGAAAAGTTGGGGATCGTCGATGATCCATTTGGTGGACCACGTGCGGCCGTTGTCCCAGTTAGCCACGTTGAAGAAGAAATTGTTGAACGTGATGCACTTCATGCCGTAGGGATAGCTGGACATGATGTGATCCGCCTCGGTGAGATCGTCGACGCCTTCGCTGGCGTAATAGTGTACCTGGCCATCGGAGGTGAACGACATGCCGAGAGTCCACCAGCCTGGTTCCTTAATGTCGATCTTGCGAATGTCGCGGCCGAGGTGGTCGCCGCGGACGGAGATCTTGGCCGAGTCTTGCTTGATGTTTTTGCTGGTTTCGCTCTGGAAGAGCAGGAACATGCCGGGCCAGTAGGCTTCGACACTTCCGTCCGGGTTGCGGCCGGTGCAATCGGCGCGCATGCCGAACTGGGCACCAGTGCGGTTTTCCCATTGGTCGAACGGCGGCAGGTAGACACGCACGGTGCAGCTTGGCTGCCAGTTCATGGGGATCGACCGACCGAGTCGTCTGTCGAACAGCATGAGCAGGTCGTCTTGCTGTTGCTCGTTGGAAACGCGGCCGGGGATGCCGGAGTTGCGGGTGGCGAACATCAGCGAGCCGGTGCTGCCGGGGATGCCGCCGAGCGGAGTTTCGACGCGTTTGACGATATCGGGCGTGCCGCGTTTGCCGCCTTCGTGCCAGAGGTTGTTGCTCGAGCGTCCGCCGGGGCTGCGTTGTTTTTTGTCTTGCTCGTGGCTGCTCTTAGGGAGGTTATAAGTATAACTCCACTCGGGGTTTTCGAAGTCGTCGCAGCAGTCTTTGAGAAAAGCGCCCGTGCCTGGGACAAAGGGAGTGCCGGCGGTGGCAACGCGCTCGCCGATGGAAGCGGCGGCCAGCGTTGCCAAACAAAGTGCGAATGTGTGAAGAGATCGACTCATGGTTCCTTCCTTGGAATCGCGGGATGAGCGTTGGTAACGAACGCTAGCAATGCGATGCGCGCAGAGCGACAGCGAATCGTATAAGGGTTGTATCGGCAGCGACGGTGGGAACGATCAAGCAGAGTTGCCGGTGCATTGAAGAGAACGGCAAAGTAGCGGGCACGCTTTCGTGTTGGTGCCACTTTACGCAGTTAACCCTTTTTCAATTCAAAGAGTCCACAGATGCCGCAGATGATCGCAGATTTTGCAATTCCAAGAGAATGACACAGATCGAAAAACGCTGGTGGTTTAGCGGATCTAGTGTTCTGTCCATGGTCATTTGCTGGGTGGCATGCCTTCGCCTTCTGGG
>CAZTWS010000221.1:0-2846 GCA_964618225.1 uncultured Planctomycetaceae bacterium | reverse complement strand
TCCCACGCCCACGCGTCATCCTCGCCGCCTGCATCACGATCTTCCTCGGCTTCCTCCTCGCGGCCACCATCGACATCGCCACCTCCCTCCTCCCTTAGCGACTTAGCGGCGGCAGCCACGCCGTCCAACCATCTACAACACGGCAATCCTGAAAACGCACACCCACGCAGCACAACAATGTTGAAAACGGCCACCTCATTCATTAGAATACTATACAAATTTACATAATGAACTCTAACAAAACCGGCGGGGACTGTCCCGATTTTGCGGAGTCTTCGCAGCAAAATGGGACTGTCTCCCTCTCTCAGACGGTTTTGTTAGAGTTCCTAAATTGAAACCGATCCCCAAACCGGATCGCCGTTCTCTGCTGCGCCCTTCGAAACCCACGTAGCCAGCCAGCCTCCCGCTGCGCAAATACGAGATTCAAACCTTCGCACGAGGTATACAAAAAAACTTGTCCTCTAGTCCCCTTCCGAGAAATACACGCTGCTCCCCAAACAACTCGCCACCACAATCGCGCATAAAATTACCAACTTACGTCACGCTTCGGGCCGCCAAATCACCTCGTTTGACCGCCTCCAGCGAACCCCGATAATGACGGACGACCACCTTCCCGAACACGAAAGGAGCCAACGATGGCCGCTCAGTCTCCCGCCGAACTCGTCCAAAAGAAATGCAAACCGTGCGAAGGCGGCGTCGATCCCTATTCGCCCGATGAAGCCAAACAACAACTCCAGCAACTCCATGGCTGGTATCTCACTCACGACGGCCAACGTATCCGCAAAGACTGGAAAGTCAAAAACTTCATGGCCGGCATGGATTTCTTCAACGCTTGCGCCAAGCTGGCCGAGGCCGACGGCCACCACCCCGACCTGCACATCGAAGGCTATCGCAACGTCTCGGTCGAACTTTGGACACACGCCATCGGCGGACTCTCGGAGAACGATTTCATCCTCGCCGCAAAAATCGACGAGCTCCCAATCGAGGTGAAAAACCAATGAGTCTGCCCGCTCAATTCCCGTGCTTTCTAGTCCGCAAGTCGGCAGAAAGCCAAATCATCGCGGATGTGGAACTCATTTCCCCCGGCGACCTGCCGCCGGGCAACGTCATCATCGAAGTCGCCTACTCGTCACTCAATTACAAAGACGCACTCGCTTCGCAAGCCCACCCGGGCGTCGTGCGTAACTTGCCGCACGTGCCCGGAATCGATTGCTCCGGCACCGTGGTCGAAAGCAACTCGCCCGATTTCGCCACCGGCGACCAGGTACTGGTTACAGGCTACGATCTCGGCGCAACGCACTGGGGCGGATTTTCGCGCTACGTCCGCGTGCCGGCCGAGTGGATCGTTCGCATGCCGAACGGCCTCACCCCGCGCACGGCCATGATCTACGGCACCGCCGGCTTCACGGCCGCCCAATGCGTATCGGCAATCGTCGCCCGCGGCATCACGCCCGATCGCGGCCCCGTATTGGTCACCGGTGCGACGGGCGGCGTGGGATGCGTGGCCGTCGCCATATTGGCCAAAATTGGCTACAACGTCGAAGTGGTCACTGGCAAAGCCGACAAACACGCTTGGCTTCGTCAACTCGGTGCCGCCACGATCCACGACCGCAATACGCTCGAAGACAACACCGACAAACCCCTGCTCCCTGCCCGCTGGGCCGCCGCGATCGATACCCTGGGCGGCGCACCACTCGCCACGATCGTTCGCTCGCTGGATTACCGTGGCAGTGTCGCCGCCTGTGGCCTCGTCGCCGGCACGGATCTCAACCTCACGGTGTACCCCTTCATTCTCCGGGGTGTAACTCTCGCCGGTATCGACTCGGCCAAATGCCCACGCCCCGACCGACTCGAAATGTGGCGCAAACTCTCGGGCGATTGGCACGTCGAACGACTCGAAGAAATTGCAGACGAAGTCACACTCGACGATTTGCCCACTCAAATCCAGCGAATTTTGGCTGGAAAAATTACAGGCCGAACCCTTGTGGTCCCAAAATCGAAGAAAGGAGAAGCGTAACGATTTGAGTGCCCGTTCAACCTTCCGGAAACTGGCGGCAATATTCGTACACCGCCATCGTCGTGGCCGTGGCCACGTTGTAACTATACGGCAAACCCCAAACAGGAATTTCGATCGCATCGTCCAACAAACGCAACAGATCGTCCGTCAAACCGGTCCGCTCGTTTCCCACCACAAGCGCCGTGCGCCGCTCGAAACGGTACTGATGCAAATTCTGCGAATTGGTCGTCTGCTCAAGCCCCACCAGTCGAAACCCTTCGTCTCGCAATTTGCTCAACACGGGCGGCAACGTACGGTGAACTTCCAGCGCAATTGTATCGGCACCGTCACGCGCAATCTTACGATCAAGCTTGGCCGTGCCCGTACAAATCATGCGTTCAATGCCACAACAAGAAGCCAACCGCGCGATCCGCGACAGATTGATATTGCTTTTCATCGGCGCACAAGCAACCACCAACTCCCGCGGCCGCAAAAGCTCATACGGCGGCTTATGCCGCAAATGCTCAAACTCAGTCATACTTACCTGAACTCATTACTAATCGAACCGTTGTTCTGTATTGTATCGAATCGTCATTATTTCTTATTTCGCGTCCCCATCAAATAACCACAATGCTTGGCCGAACGTGGATTTTATTCGTAATGCTCGCCGCCGGCCTTCTGGCCGTCGCGTGGGCAGTGTACGGCAGCTATCTGCCGCCGGCCGATTTCACGTTTGTCAACGAAACCGAAGTGGCATCAGTTGACCCCGCGCTCATCACGGGCCAGCCCGAGGGACGCATCGCGAACGCCATCTTCGAAGGGCTCGTTCGCACTCGTGCCGACAACACCC
>CAZTWS010000220.1:0-2854 GCA_964618225.1 uncultured Planctomycetaceae bacterium | reverse complement strand
TTTATGTTAGTCGTTAGTTGATAGTTGTTCGTTGATAGCCGTTAGCGGCGGCGGCAACGCCGTCCTACCAGAACACGCTATCAACCACCCAATAACCCCAGTCCCCGATCCCCAGCCCCCGCACAACGCTTGCGGCTTAGCGCCCCCGGTGCGCCCCCAAGAACCCCTAGCCCCCGATCCCCAACCCCCGCACATCCCCAATTAACTAGCAACTTCGATGGCTCAAACGGCTCACGATTACCAACTCCTCGATTTCGGCGATGGCCGCAAGCTCGAACGCTTCGCGGGGATTGTACTTAACCGTCCGTGCCCGACTGCGGAGGGACTTAGCAAGCAGCATCCAGAGCTTTGGACCGAAGCAACCGCTCGCTTCCGCGGTCCACGCATGGGCGATGGCTCTTGGTCTCCCGCCCCGAAATCATGGGTTCCCCAGAACTGGCATTACACACATACCAGCGCGGTTGAATTCCGGCTCCAGCTCGATCCATTACCCTCTGGTCAAGTCGGCGTTTTCCCCGAACAAGAATCGAACTGGACTTGGATCGCCCAACAAGCCGCTAGCGGCTTAGCGAAGCACCAACGGCCCCTTAAAGTGCTCAACCTGTTCGCCTACACCGGCGGCAGTACCCTCGCCGCCGCGGCCGCCGGTGCCGAGGTCGTACATATCGACGCAGCGCAAAATATCGTCGATCGTGCTAGTCAGAACGCCGAACTTTCGGGCCTCGCCGAACGCCCCATCCGCTGGATCCCCGAGGATGCCATGCGGTTCTGCCAACGTGAAATCAAACGCGGCAAGCAATACGATGCCATCATCCTCGACCCACCCACCTTCGGCCACGGCCCTAAGGGCGAACTCTGGCAGATCGATCGTTCCCTCCTGCCACTTCTCAAACTGTGCGGCGAACTCACGCAGCAAAGCCGTGCGTTCATTCTGGTCACTTGCCACTCGCCCGGCATCGGGCCCGCCGAGCTTGCCGCCTATCTTTGCGAAGGCATCTTCGGCCACTGCGGCCAACCGCCAAAGTCAGGCGAGCTATTTCTAGAAACGGCCACCGGCCGCCGACTCCCCAGCGGCGTTTACGCACGCTGGCCAATGTGAGGGATGTGAGATCGAAGATGTAAGAATCGAATGACTTCTACCTTTCTGACATCTTCAATCTTCTATCGTACATCTTACGCTCCCTCTTTTTCGGGCTCGGTTTTCGGTAGTTCCAAGCTCAACTCCACCACTGGCGCGCCTCCGGTGCGCAGCGCATCGACCATCGCACGTACCTCGAGCGGGTCCGAAGGGTCGAGTTCCATGAGCGTGGCGACAATTTCATTCGCCATCGCGCTTTTTCCCAACTTCTCCAGCGAGCCGATCAGTCCTTGGCCTGCTTCGAAGAATGCCCGATTCGCGGGCTGGGCGTACAGAAGCGGCTTCGGCATTTTGGCCCGCCGCAATGTTTGCAGACCTAATTGATACGCGGCACCGTAGTGCCCCCGAGCCAAGGGGAAGTCACCGGCTTCGACTGCTAGTTCCCCTAGCAATACATGGGCGGCAATGTTTTCCGAACAATCGGAAAGCAACCAACGCAATTCGTCGAGGGCGATTTCATGCTCGCCCGTGTCGATCATCAGTCGGACTTCTTCCAGGTCTTCGGCAGTGTCGCGAGTACATCGCGGATGCACGAAGACCCAGCTACGACCGTCCGTCGTCCGCCGAACGCTTAAACCGCCCGACGAAGATCGCTCGCGCCGACGACCTGATTTTCGCTTCGCCAAAAGAACCACCCACCAACTGTAGCTGGCCTCTACGAGGCCGGCTCGAGAAAAATTAAATCTCCCCACCCAACTCGTAAATCTCTTCCGCATCCAACACGGCATCATTCGATTCGAACAGCCGCCGAATAGCCGCTTTGTGCAGTTTCATTTTAGTTCCGCCAACGCCAATCGCACCGTAGCAAACCACGCCGTCTTTATCAGCCGCCTTATCGTTAGGTTGAATGCCGCCAATGCCAGTGGGTGGCACCGCGTTCAAATCAATTGCCAACGTTAAAGATTTGGCAGCTTGACGCAACTTCTCAGACATCAATTCCACACCCGGCGCGCCTGCCGCAACGACAAACGCCGCGTCTTGAACAACCTTCCGCACCGCATCGTCGTCGCGCGTCTCCCACGCTTCGAGCTTCGCATCTGGAACGAGTTTCCGAACGTCGTCGCAAACTTCTTGCGCCCGCTTCAACTGACGCGATGCCACACGCACTTGCGATCCCTCGCGGGCTAGCAGTCGCACCACGCGGCGTCCTACTGAGCCTGTAGCAGCGAGGACGACGCCCACCGCATCTTGAAGCGGCAAGTGTTTACGAGCACACAACACGGCCGCGGCCGCCGTCGTGTTCGCGCCATTCGAGTCCAGCATCAACGACACTCGCATTGGCCCGAAAAAGCATTCGCGTGCTTTGGCTAACAGCACTTCCCCCGCGGCAACGTCTGAGCCGCCAATAAAAACGGCCGTATTTTTCAGGTCCTGCGGCCCGCGAGTGAACATCGCGCCATAAACCAAGTTACGTACGTCGTTCGGTTCGATGTCGCCGTGCCGTAACAAGTGGTCCACACCGGCATCGACTGCCACGACCGCGTCGAAAACGCTGGGCTGCGCATCGGTGTCGAGGCAGACAAGAATCTTGGGAGGTGTCATAAAGTACGGACCTTCCGAATGAAAGCGAGCCGGGCCGCCCTCGGCCCCGAGATCAACGTTACCACTCGGGGGCGAGGACGCCCCGGCTCGCTGCAATCCGTAATCAGTCGATCGCCTCGACCTAGTGTTCTGTCAGTCTTGAATTGCTGGGTGGCATGCTTTCACGCGGTAGCG
>CAZTWS010000219.1:0-2897 GCA_964618225.1 uncultured Planctomycetaceae bacterium | reverse complement strand
GCCATGCGACTCGTTGCTTAACCGATTTTTGCGATTCACAGTATTGCCGCGGCAACGTCGAAACGGATTTCGGTGAACGCGGGTTTCTGTAGTAAGATTGAATGCTGAGTCTGATCAGATGCGGCCTGGCACCATAGGGACGTGGTGCCAGGCCGCTCTATTTTTGCGATGTTTTCCTACGAACTCACATGTCGAGAATGTGGTTGGCGGACCGTTTGCGGACCTGCCGATGCCGCTTCGCGCCTGCGCTTGATTGGGCTGTTTCGCCGCGAGCCCGATCCAGACGAATCGATTCTTGCCGAACTGCTGGTCGAGTCGGCCGGCCAAATGACTTGCCCGATCTGCAAGGAAAAGCGATTGGTGGCGTCACCCTCGTCGGTGATTGGCGACGACGAGGACGAGTGGCAGATGGCCGTGCTCTGCGAGGTATGCCGCGAGCCGATCGACCCGGAACGATTGGAGGCGATCCCGGGAACGAAGCGATGTGCTGCGTGCCAGGGGAAAGCCGAGTTGGGGCAACTCGAGGAGGAGCCGGATTACTGCCCCCAGTGCGGGGCCCTCATGCAAGTTCGCGTGAGCCGTGGTGGCGGAATCACAAGATATAAAAGGTTCTGCACGGGTGAGCCACCGTGCCGGTTGTAACTAACATTTTCAATTCAATGGTTCTTCAGTGAATTTAATGGGTTTCACGAACCAGCCGGCTAATATACTGCCGGCAGGATCGTTTTTTAACAGGAGGAAACCTAGGAAACGGAGTCATTTTTGAACCACAAAGACACGAAGGCACAAAGGTCGATTAAAAATCTCCTGCGGCCTCATACCGCAAGCAGAAAATGCCACCTCGAAGATGTACAAGTTGCTTAAATACTTTGTGTCTTCGTGCCTTCGTGGTTAAAAAATCCGTTTCCTCCTGTTGATTTTGCCTTGTTCCTATGGACAAGGTCGCCCATTCAACTCCCGGAAGAACCAATTCAATGGAGTCCGTAGATACCCGCAGATAGATCGGCTATCGTTTTCAGGTCAATCACCATTCTCTTGTCTCTTGGAAGTGCAAAAAAGCACAAAAGGGCACAAAGAAGCGGAGCTTATTATTGCTTGAAGTGGCTAACACGCATATCGAGTAATGAGTCTGTTGCTCGAAGTCCGATCGCTCTTTGCGGTGTTTGCGTCACACTTCGCCAATGTCTTCGTTCCATAGCTCGGGGTGGGCGGCGATGAACTCTTGCATCAGTTGAAAGCACTCGGGGTCGTCGACGATCTCCAGCTTTACGCCGCGCGAACGCACGTAATCTTCGGGGCCTTGGAATGTGCGATTCTCGCCCACGATGACGTGGGGAATGCGGTAGAGCAGGGCGGTGCCGCTGCACATATCGCACGGCGAAAGGGTGCTGTAGAGCACGGCTCGTCGGTAGTCGGCCGGGCTCAGGCGGCCGGCATTTTCGAGGCAATCCATCTCGGCGTGGAGGATCGCGCTGCCTTGCTGGACCCGGCGGTTATGCCCCCGGCCGACGACCTGGCCATCGATCACGAGGGCCGATCCGATGGGGATTCCGCCCTCTTTCAGGCCCAAACGGGCCTCTTCGATGGCTATTTCAAGGAATGGATCGGCCATGATAACGCCTCCGCGGGTAGCGATTTGGGGTTCGGCGAACTATCCTAAAGTCATACCCACCAAGCGACAATAACAACCTTCCTCGACCCGGCACCTCCATGATTTCTCGCTTTCTTAGGGGCAATCTACGCACCCAATACGCTTGGTGCTTGCTGTTGGTGGTGGCGGTTTGCAACGCCGTCGTGGTCGAGGCGTCGGAGCTGCGCTCGACCAAGTCGTTTGCAGACATCGCGGCGGCGGTGGAGAAAGCCGTCGCCAAGTACGGGGCCGAGCACGTGTTGCTCGCGCTCGACATCGACAACACGATCATGTCGATGGACAACGACCTGGGCAGCGATCATTGGTTCGAGTGGCAGCGATATTTGCTCGAGAACGAGCCCGAGTCGCCATCGCTTGTGGCGTCGACTTTCGAGGGATTGCTCGAAGTGCAGGGCACGCTTTACGAGCGCGGTCAAATGCATCCGCCCGAGGCGAACCAACCAGAGACGATTGCTCGGCTGCAAAAACTGGGCATTGCCACGATTTTGTTGACGTCGCGTGGGCCGGAGTTTCGCGCGGTGACCGAGCGGGAATTGAAACGCTGCGGATATGACTTCGTGCCGACGGCACTGTCGGTGCCGAAAGCGGAGACCGAAACATTTCTGCCTTACAACCCGGCCGACCCCGAACGCAACGGCCTGACTAAGACCGACCTGGAGGTTTACAAGCTCGGCGACCCTCGCCCTGTAAGTTACACCGAGGGGCTGTTCATGACAGCCGGTCAGCACAAAGGCATCATGCTGCTGACGTTGCTCAAAGATTCGCCACGCCAGATACGAGCGGTTGTGTATGCCGACGACAACCTGCGCCACATCGGCAGCGTTTTTTCGGCGGCCGATGCGCGCGGCATCGATATTGGTTCGTACCAGTATCAGGCCGAAGATATCCGAGTACAGCGATTCAACTACGGCAGCAAGAAAGACGTGGACCAGCGATGGCGTGCCATCGCCGCTGAATCGGCCCCCGTGGCCCGGTCTACCGAGGTGGCGGTTATCGAAAAGCCGGTGCAGAAAAACCCACCACGAAAAGTGATCATCCGCCGGCGCTGCTGCATTGTTTGCCCGTGCTGTTCGAGGTAACGCGAAAAGCAATGAAGGGATGGTTGGGGCAACGCCCCGGTATTCCCCGCCACTTTCTGCCCGACGATTAACAGCTAGTGGGTCTGTCAGTCTTGATTTGATGGGTGGCATGCTTCACGCGGTAGCGGGTAAGCATGCCTACGCCCAGAAGGCGAAGGCATGCCACC
>CAZTWS010000218.1:0-2997 GCA_964618225.1 uncultured Planctomycetaceae bacterium | reverse complement strand
CTTCCCCTTGTACTGTCCCATGGCCGCTTCCAGCACCGTACCAACGGCAAGCGAAAACACGACCAACACCCGCGCGATGGGCAGGCCGCAGCCAGGTTTTTGCGACTTGGCCTGCGGATATTCGGCTTGGTTCTCCGGCGTGTCGGGCATGGTGATGGTCGAGCCATCCACCACGCGTACGCGTCGCCCTCGCCACAGCCACTCTTGGGGCGCTTGTTCTTCAAGGTCTGGCCCCGTGCGGCGAACCAGCTCACGGCAGGCGGACTCGGGCAGCACGTCGCGGGCCGTGCAGTAAGCGCCCGTCTCCGAGGAGCATGGCGAGAGCCCTTGCGCTGTGCGCCAGGCTACGAGTCGCGCTACGGCTTCGCGACAGGAATGGTCCGCACTCAGGCATTGCGACAGAAATACCCAGACCGTCACCGCTGGCGTGTAAATCCAACCCTGCCAAAGCGAGCTTGCTTCACCCATCGCGGCGCTGATAGTCTCTTGATCGACAAGTGCCGCAAAATACAAATCCCCCTCACGACGCGCCCGCGCAACCGCGCTGCGAAACGTAGCGAACATCTGGGCCTCCTTGCTGAGAGTGTGTGGCGTTCACAACTCCCTCTTCGCAAGGATGGCCTTTTCAATCCATATCAGTTGCCACTAAACAACTTACCAGAAGTTCAAGTGCCATTCGGTACAGGTACCTTTTTTGGTTTTCGGCAAGCCTGACCGCCGCTTCGGAGACCGTACAGATCGTCGGTGATACCACGCTTCGTCGTCTCTGCATTCGTCATATTCTTACTCGCATATAAGTGCCGCCCCTTGTTCTGCGTACCTGGCCAGTGAATGAGCACATTCTATCATTTCCGCAAAGGGAATTCAGAACAGAACACAAGTGAGAAGATGTGGAGTGGCAAGTTTGTTCAATGAGTTTCGGCTGAAGGATGTCGTGCCGCGGAACCGCATCGCCGCGCCGATGAGGGGGCGCTTTCTCCCGTTTCCATCTCTCCGTGGCAGAGAGCGACTCGTCATCAAAAACGCTATCATATGGGTGTCGGTCGTGGCGACGATGGCAGAGATTCAGCAAAGATGTCTCCGCGACCGCGAGCATCTTCCGAGGTGCCAATGAGAGTCGTTTCAGGCAAACAGAAGGCGTTGGCCGCAAACGTGTGAAAGGTTCGTCGAGAAAACCATCATGTCATTCGCTGAAAATATCCGTCCAATTGATCCGCAAGTCCGCATCGGTCACGTTCACTTGAAGGTGGCCGATCTGGAGCGGTCCTTGCTGTTCTATAGTGGCATCCTCGGTTTCGAGTTGACGCAGCGTTATGGAACTCAGGCGGCATTCGTTTCAGCGGGTGGCTACCACCATCATATTGGGCTGAACACCTGGGAGAGCCAGGGAGGGGCACCGCCTCCTCCGGGAGCGACGGGCTTATAATCATGTCGCCATCTTGTACCCGACTCGTCGAGCGTTGGCTGACGCCCTTCAGCGACTGGTCAACGCCGGCATATCTCTCGACGGGGCCAGCGATCACGGAGTCAGCGAGGCGCTCTATCTGCGAGACCCCGACGGCAACGGCATCGAATTGTATTGGGATCGTCCCCGAGAAGAATGGCCACGCGCGCACGATGGCCAATTGGCGATGTTCACTCGGCGGCTGAATTTGAATGACCTGCTTCAGGAGCTCGGAACGACGACAAGATCGTGAAGGAGTTAACTGATCAGAGTATCCACGAACATGCCAAAATGAGCGAAGCCGTGTCCTCCGTGCTGCTTCGCCAGCTCAACCAACTCACGCGCTTGCTCGCTACCCTTGACGCTGATTGCGAGGACGTATTTTCCCGCCGCCAAGACCGATTTGTCCCGGCGAAAGAGTTTTTCAGGGGCATCGCTGAAATAGGACGAGCCGTCCTGGAAGCGTTCAACCAAGTTGATGCCATCTTCTCCGTGCAAGAGAACCATCTCGGAGCTCGGGACGCCAGCAGCGTTGATTGCGGCAACTGCCGCATCCAGTTCCTGCCGGGTATCTAGCACACCGATCAACATTCCCCGCAATTGAGGCAGGATTTGGCCTTCGTCTTTCAGTGGTTCAAGGCTCATTGAACGCTTTACTCCAACCAAGGTTGACGATAAGCCACAATCTTCCGAAGTTGGAAGAGGGCGGAGGTATTCTACGAGAATCCGCGGCTGGAGAAATAGTATAGGCGTGGAAGATTACTATCTGGCTGGGGTTAGAAATCAACGGTAAGCCGCTGCCCGAATGATGGAGCGATAACCTACACCCCGGCCAATTGTGCGAACACGTCGTCGACCACATCGACGTCTGTCTCGTCGTCGGCATTTACCGCATTCTTTGTGCTTTGCATTTTTGGTTCGAGCATCGCAGCGCTAATGCGGTCGGCTCTTCCCGCGGTCGGCAGGTCGCTAATGAACGGCAGTTTATCCACCTGCGATTGCTGGCGTGTGATGCGGGACAAGGTGACCTGAGGCGAATGCTCCGCCGAAAGTTGTCCTAGTGCTTCGTCGAACCAAGTGGCCGGTATGGCATGGTTCGAGAGTGGTGCTGGTTGCCGCGCGGCGACGGCAGGCACGACGAATGAAAGGCTAACAAATTCATCGGCGGAAATAGAAATCGTCGAGTCGCTAAACTCGCTGCCGGCTCCGCCGCTCGTTGCGATTTCACCGAAATGGGTTTTCCAGGTGTTGTAGCCTGCTGAGGAACCGTCAACTTTCCGCCAAAGCACGTAATCAGCGGCGTTTGTGGCATTGTCTTGGTTGAAGTCGCCGAGCAATCCTTCTTGGAGTGTCCAGAGGAAGGATACGTTTGAGCTGTAGGTGCCGTCGTTGGCGAATACTTGAACGGTGCGGTTGCCGGCGCTTTGCAGCGAGATCGTGCCGCTGATGACGCCAGTTTGCGGGTCGATCGATAACCCGGTCGGCAAGTTCGTCGCCGACCAGGTGACGCTCAGCGGCCCGCGGTGATTGGTCATTGGAACCGGCCTAATTGC
>CAZTWS010000217.1:0-3006 GCA_964618225.1 uncultured Planctomycetaceae bacterium | reverse complement strand
GGCCACCACTTCTGCTAGGCTAACAAGCCAACTAAACAAACGATTCCCTCGCGACTATCCCCCGCGCCCGCTCTTTGACAACCCACCCATAAGCCATTTAGCGGCGTCGCTTGCGACGCGCTCCCGCCACCTCTACGCGCTCTCTCCCTCTCTCCCTCTCTGGCCCTCCGCCGCACCGCCCCTCCTCACCTCTACACAAGAACACGGCAACTAACGGGAATATTTCAGATAATCAGCATCGCATCGCCGTAACTGAAGAAGCGATACTCTTCCTGGATCGCTTGGCGATAGGCTTCGTTGATCAATTCCCACCCGCCCAACGTTTGTACGAGGAGCAATAACGTAGTGCGCGGAAAATGAAAATTGGTGAGCAGCGCATCGATCGCTCGAAACTCGAACGGCGGACGAATGAACAAATCCGTCGTGCCCTGCCAGGCCGGAATTTCAAGACGATTGGCAGACGCTTGATCGGTGCCATCTTTGGAGCGCACAGCCGTTTCCAATACTCGGGTGACCGTGGTGCCCACCGCAATTACCCGACCGCCGGCGGCGCGGGCCGTATTCAGTTCCGCCGCGGTAGATGCCGAGATCTCGCCCCACTCACTGTGCATCCGGTGCGAATCGAGGTCATCCGTTTCAATGGGCCGAAACGTGCCCAACCCCACATGCAGTGTAACCTTGGAATGGGGAACGCCCCGAGCCTCGAGCGCCTTCAGTAGCTCATTAGTAAAGTGCAACCCGGCCGTAGGTGCCGCGATGGCCCCAGGCCGTTTGGCAAACACGGTTTGATAGCTAGCAATGTCGGAATCGACCATGTTGCCGCCCCGAATGTAGGGCGGCAGCGGCACGCGACCCAATCGCTCGAGAATCGTGGTAAAGGGTTCGTCGGATTCGGGGTGAGCCAGCCAATGGCCCTCGTCCTGCTTCTCGATGAGCCAGAGCTTCTCCCCCACCCTGCCCTCGCGATCGACGAGTACCACCTGCTCGCCAGGCTGCAGCCTCCCACGAGTCTTACACAGGATTCGCCAATGGCCGTCTGGGGTCGCCTCCATGAACAAGCCGCTCCATCGGCCGCCCGTGAGCGCCCGCCGTCCGGCCAATTGAGCCGGAATAACCCGGGTATCGTTCAGCACTAACCGATCGCCCTCGGGCAACAGGTGCGGCAAGTCGCGAACGTGGTGATGGTCGATCTGCTGGCGTCGCCGGTCGACGACCATCAACCGGGCATCCGTCCGGTGTCGCAACGGTTCCTGGGCAACGAGCCGGCGCGGCACCTCAAAATCGAAGATTGCGCCGTTGTTCGCCATTTTATCCTCAGCCCCCCACAGGGTAGTAAAAACCACATTCCGTAGCGGCCCATTGTACGGGAATCGCCAACCTGATGTAGGGGCGACTTGGAACACCGCCCAGCACAGTGAACAAAAATCCATTGTCAACCGGGAATATTTTTTTAGTGGGCCATTCACGGGTCCATTTTTTCGACCTTCCAACCACTAACGGAGATACGTCGAGTGGAAGTGAACACATTAACATTAGTGTTCAAAAAAACGCAGGTTGACGTTTCTGAATGAATGGCTATTTTCAAAGAGCATCGAACATGGTTTGTGAGGCGTCGCCGCACCGCTGGCACGTCGGGCAGATAACGATTGCTGGAGAGAGCGTGTTTGGCCACAGGCTCTCCTCCACCGGACTCACACCACCGGCAAATCGTTCCTGCTTCATCTTGGAACAAGGAAGCTTCCAAGCTGCGGTCGGTCGACTTGCTGTCCTTCAGGACGGCGCGTCACCGAGCGTCGAATTTGTTATCACCCCAATCAGGTAAATGGAAGTGCCTGGGGAGCGACGCTGGCGGTCTAGCCAAATTCAGCACCAGGCCTGTGATGATTTTTTGATCACCACGGGCCGGATCTTCGCCTTCGCTTCGGCAGCCCCAAATGCTAGCATTGCTTGCTGCGATGTGCCGTGGCATTATCCACGATCGCTCTCGGCCGACGTGGTAGGATGCCAGATCGGCCGGTAATCGCCTGTGGCCTTCATTGTTCAACCACATAAACAAGCTCGATGCATTCTTCTCCTCCAACTCAACACGTTCCCGTTTTGGCTGCCGAGATCGTTGAATGGCTACGACCAGCGGTAGGCCAAACCATCGTGGATGGCACCTTGGGCGGTGGCGGCCACACTCGACTGCTAGCAGAAGCCGTGGGGGCGACCGGGCAAGTCATCGCCTTGGACCGCGATCCTGCCGCGGTCGAGGCAACCACTCAACGCCTGCAAGCACTCGGGAATGTTCGCGCGTTTGCCGCTAACTACAGCGACCTGCCCGAACTGTTAGACGACCTGGAAATCGAGGCCGTTGATGACATCGTTCTGGATTTGGGTTATTCGAGCGATCAGTTGGCCGACTCGGAACGCGGGTTCAGTTTTAACAGCGAAGGTACTCTCGACTTGCGATTCGACACCACGCGCGGCGTGCCGGCGTGGAAACTTATCGAACGGCTTAGCGCCGAACACCTGGCCGATTTGATTTACAAGTACGGCGAGGATCGCTTTAGCCGCCGCATCGCGCGCAAGATTGTCGACGCGCGGCGGGTGTCGCCTCTCCGAACCGCGTCCGAACTCGCGGCGGTCGTGCGACGTGCGGTGCCGCGCTCGCGCGATGAGCGAATCGACCCGGCAACACGCACGTTTCAAGCGTTGCGCATCGCGGTGAACGACGAACTCAAATGGGTCGAGGTCGGACTGCGTCGGTTGCCCGAGTGCCTTCGCCCCGGCGGTCGGTTTGCCGTCATTAGCTTCCATTCGCTCGAAGATCGCCTCGTGAAAGAGGCGTTTCGAGATAATGAGCGACTGGAAGTGTGTACGCGTCGGCCTATTCGTGCCACGGAAGGCGAGCTTGCCGTGAACCCGCGCGCGAGCAGCGCGAAGCTGCGCGTTGCCGAGCGGCGCGAGGCTATCTAGTGTTCTGTCAGTCTTGAATTGATGGGTGGCATGCTTTCACGCGGTAGC
>CAZTWS010000216.1:0-3074 GCA_964618225.1 uncultured Planctomycetaceae bacterium | reverse complement strand
GTCTGTTAAACACGAAATACGCTTCGGTCTCGGGATTGATTGGGCAAGCGACCCAAAGCTGGTCGTTGATGCCCAAGGCTTCGTAGTGCGTGCGGTAGTAGGCCGTTTTGCGAAGTTCACACAGATCGACAAAGCCGTCGTGCAACCGATGCACGCGAAAGACGCCGCTCCCTCGGACCGCGGCAATGGTCGTCAATCCCGGGTCCGGTTGAGGATCGGCGAGGGCGCGCTGCGCCGCGAGTCGCTCCTCTTCCGTGGGCGGATGAAGCGTGTCAACTGCCTTGATCCGCCAACCGCTCAAAATGTCGCGCGCCGCCTGCTCGCCGTGTAGAAATCGAACCGTGCCCACCCAGAACGCCGTGTCAGCCTCGATCCAGCCTGCGATGGTTTCGGCCAGATGCCTCCATGAACGATCGATTTCGGCAGAAGAAAATGCCGCGAGCTCGTCCCAGAGTCGAAAAACTCGCTCGCAGTCGTCGCAGTTCATGCCTGGATCAGGATTGGACAATTCGGCCCCCCCTTAAGACCGCCTCAATAATAATATCCCGATTTTCGGAATAACCACAGAGGCACAGAGGACACGGAGAAGAGAAAAGTATTTGTCATTGCAAATCGGTCATTTCTCATTGGGTGATTTCCGAGATGGCCAAATTACCAGTTGCAAATATGCAATGACAAATCAAATCCTTCCCTCTGCTCCTTGCTCCACGCTCCCTGCTTCATCCTCCGTGTCCTTGGTGCCTCGGTGGTGAAGCCCCTCTGCCGAAGTTATTTCTGAGTTATCCCTTAGCTAGCCATTCTCGGCGCAAACCACGGTGCCTTCAAACCGTGAAAATAACCGGCGGCCGTCAGGCCCAATAGCCGCATGTCACTGCCTCGAGCGGCCACTACCAGTCGCAATCCTACCCTAAACAGGCGATACCGTCGCCCCGCTTGCATAACTAGAGTCGAAGCCTGTGAATCACCGAAAGCCCGCACTCAACAAGGCACGCACATCAAGGGGAAACGCTCATGACACACACAGCAACTCGCCACCATTTCTTACTGAGCGCCGTTCTCACGTTCTCGGCCCTGCTGGGGGCGACTTTGGTCCTGCCCGCGCGGGCCAGCGTAATCACCATCGACACCGTCCAGGTCGACAACGCGGGGAACGCCCCCGACCCCCTGACCGGCTTCGGTAGCGTCAGTTACGACTACCGCATCGGCACGACGGAAGTCACCATCGGCCAATACACGGCGTTTCTTAATGCGATCGCTAAGACCGACACCTACGGGCTGTACATTGCCAATATGGAGACTGTGGTAACCATCGCCGGCATCAAACGAGAAGGGGAGTCTGGGAGCTACGTCTACAGCGCGATCGGCTCGCCGAACAAGCCGGTCACCTACGTGACCTGGGGCAACGCGGCGCGGTTCGTCAACTGGCTGCACAACGGCCAGCCGACCGGCACTCAGAACGCCGATACGACCGAAACCGGCGCTTACACAATCAATGGAGCCATTGGCAATGACCCATTGCTCGCGGTGATGCGCAATGATGGCGCGAAGTGGTGGATTCCCTCGGAAGACGAATGGTACAAGGCGGCGCATCACAAGAACGACGGCGTCACGGGCAATTACTGGCTGTATCCGACCTCGTCCAACGACACTCCCGACAGCGACCAGGCACCGGGGAGCGGAGCGCCGAACCCGTCGAATACCGGGAACTTTTACAGGGTTGTCTCGACGGACAGCGGCTACAACGACGGTTACGCGGTGACGGCGGACACACTCCAATACTCCAATCTGCACAACTATCTGACCGACGTGGGCGCGTACGTGGACGCGACCAGCCCTTACGGCACGTTCGACCAAGCCGGCAATGTAGCGGAATGGACCGATTCAATCTTCGCCAATCCGTTGGGATTCGATGCTCAGGCCATACGCGGCGGGTCGTGGGGTACCAACCTCACGAACCCAGCGTCAGCGTCAAACCAATTGATCGCCACCTATCGACACGGCATCAGCCCGGCAAGCTATAGCGGCGTTGGATTTCGTGTGGCAACGCTGGCAGTACCCGTCCCCGAGCCAAGTACGTTGCTGCTGAGCGTGCTGGGGATGATGGGGCTGACGTGGCGGAATAAGCGCCGCAAATAGCCCTTGCCGTTGACGTGGGGTTGGCTGGCGCTGCACCTCGTAAAAAGGTGTCAGGCGTGAATGGCACTTGAACTTCTGTAACTTTTTATGTGGCCAGTCGTTTGTATTCGTGTCGAGGGCGTTGCAGTAGGTCGTGGGGTTTGGGTCGTCGTTTGATGCGGCGTGGTTCGTAGCGGTCGGGACGGTTGCCCACAAGGTGGGAAGCGATCGAGTTCATGAGTGCTCGGCAGCCGGCATCGAGCGGCGTGCAGGAAGCGAGCCAGGGCAGGAAGTTATTGAGTGTTTGCAATGCGCCTTTGAAACTGATTTGCCACGGTGGAATCTTGGCTTCGGCGGCCGCCAGTGCCATCACGCGACGGACCAGATTATAGGCCAACAGGTGCATGTAAAACTCGTTTCGCACGCGGTGCGGCGTCTTCGTGCGGAGGTGATCCATTTGCAGCACGACTTTGAGGCTCCGCAAGTGCAGCTCTGCCTGCCAACGACGACGATACAGGTCTGCCAACTCCTGGAGCGGAAAGGCCTCTACATCAACCAGCGTCGTGACGACCACCACGAGCTTGCTGCGAAAGCCACGCTGCTTCACGCGGACGCGCACTTCGCGTAGCGTCAGTTCGGCGGGGAGTGTTTCGTACAAATCGGCCGACAGCCATTCGGGCCGCGGGGGCTTGGCGAGCCGCACCAGGTGATCGTCTTTGCCGAGTCGCTTTCCCGTGCGAAAGTCGCTCGTCCGTAGTTGCTGCTGGCGGACGACGACGTCGATGCCCCGCTGGGCCAGCAGGGCGACGTCGAACCAACCGCTATAGTAGCGGTCGGCCAGCACCACATCGCCTTCCAAGAGTGTGTGGTGCAGCGTGCGGAACAAGCTGTTTTCTCCCGTCTGCTTCCCCTTGTACTGTCCCATGGCCGCTTCCAGCACCGTACCAACGGCAAGCGAA
>CAZTWS010000215.1:0-3127 GCA_964618225.1 uncultured Planctomycetaceae bacterium | reverse complement strand
AACCGCCGAAGTTATTTTTCCCGCGTTCCTTAGCGACCTCGACGCCCCAACACAAAAACTCCCACTCCCACCAACACCATTATCACGGTTCCAGGCTCCGGCACCCCACTCTGCGCGCCACTCCCCACCGCAGCCACCTGGCCAAAATTCGTATTCCACCACCCCAGGTCGAGCGCATCCACGATCCCGTTCCCGTCCGCATCCGCCCCGCTGAACGCCTCGACGGATTGCCCGCTCCACTTCTTCCACACCACGTAATCGGCCGCGTCCACGGTCCCGTCGCGGTTGAAATCGCCCGCAAGCACAACCGTGCCAGCCAGTTCCAGCAGGATGTCCTTGTTGTTTTGCGCTCCGACGATATCCTCATCCGAAAATCTCAGCGTGTAATTCGCCGCGAAGGTGCCCGCCATGGCCGCGCCTAAGGATGCCGTGAACGTTTGCCCCGCGCCGCCAGCCAAAGAGAGTGTTCCAACCAGGCTTCCAAAATTAGTGCTGAATGCACTCGTGTCGCCACTCGCAATCACCGCATCAAAGTCCATGTTCGCCGTAAACTCCGGCGTCGTGCCATAATTAAACACGTCGAAGCTAAAGCTCGGCGAAACCACCGCCGTGGTAATCGTGCCAAAATTGTGAACCAGCAGCGAATTGATCGAATCGTTCACGAACGACGGCGTCGCATGATCCAGCACGGTCAGGCTCACATGGAACACGTCGTTGGCATCGTTCGCCCCGCGCCCCACGCCGCCGCCGGTCGTCACATCCAGGTTATTCACCGTCACCATGCCGCTTTTCAGTCCCACGTTCGACGTGCTCGTATTGAGCCCCACGCTGATCGACTTGCTATCCGTCTGGTTCGTGCGAAACGCGTTATATCTTCCTGTAAGGGAGCTTGTCGCCAGTCCCGACGTCGTCACCTCGAAATACGTTCCGTCTGTGCCCGCTTTGTTGAGCGTGAATGATTGGGCCGCCGGTACCGCGCTGTTTTTGAACACACGTCCCAGGTTCACATCCGCCGTAGAGCCGCCGTTCGCGTCGGTCGTCGCGCCGTTGATCGTGATCCGGCTATCGTTCGCCTGGTCCACGAACACCGACCACACGAACTCCGGCCGATCGATGAACGGATTGCGATTGTTTTGATAATCGGTGTAGATAACGTGGTTCCGCCGCAATTCGAACGTGTCGGGCACCGCCGCATAGTGCCACTCGATCAGCCGATTCAAATCGCCCATCGTGGTTCCGCCACCCGTCGGATTGCCCGCCACCAGTTCCAAGTCCTTGGTGCCGCTATCGCTGCCATCGTAACGCACCGCCATATAGAACTGAGCTCGAGCAATCAACCCGACATCGAGATCGCCAGGGTAATACTTCGTGCCGCCGTCGTTGACAGTGCCCCGCGGCTGAGCACCAAACGCGCCGCCAAAATTCAGATTTCCACGTGCCGAGTTGTCCGAATTTCTTGCCGGAAACACATGATGCATATCACTGCCGTCTGGCATCGCCTCCGTATCCACGCCCCGGCTCTGCGGCCAACTGTGTTCACGATTCCACGTATTGCCATTGTCCCACCCCGGTATGGAACCACTCGTCTGCTTGGTCACCGGTACCCGATTGTTATAGACGACGATAATCCGGTTCGGATTCGTCGGGTCAGCATCGCTCACTTGTAAGGCCGTTCGAAGCGAGTCGTAGCTTATCGTGGAATGTCCGTCGATGATGTTATGCAACTGGTTCTTGAGCGTCGTCCCCGTGCCAGTCGCCGTGCTGTAGTACCCCGCCGGCGGATCGTACTGAGCAACCACTCTCCGTTCAGCCGCAGCAAGCAAAACCACGCCCGCTGCTACATAAGCATAGAATCGTTGCCACTTCATCTACTCAGCTCCTAGGTTCCGTCAATCCTCCAGCATACTCGCAAAAACCATCCCTGCCGAGCAATCCGCCAAAGTAGCAGGCACACTCCGTGTGCCGTCTGCTTCTTATTGGGCGTTAGACGTTAGGCCCTCCCCGTTCCCCATTCCAAATTTTCCCCCACGCATCTCGCTCCTTACCCTTACTCCTCACCCCTCATTTCCCCCCGCCCCTTGCGACCCACCACAAGCCCCCGCATAATCGCCGCATCCCAGTAACCCCCCGACCTCTCACCCCCCACCTCTCCAAATGACTTTGCTCGTCGTCGGTTCAGTTGCCATTGATAACGTCGAAACCCCGGAAGCTCGCCGCGACAATTTGCTCGGAGGCTCCGCGACCCACTTTTCCTACGCCGCCAGCTTTTTTACCAAAGTGCAGTTAGTGGGCGTCGTGGGCGACGACTGGCCGCAAGAACACACCGACCTGCTCAATAGCCGCGACATCGATACCTCGGGCCTCGAAGTCATCTCCGGCGGCAAAACATTCACCTGGACCGGCCGCTACGAGCCGAACATGAACGACCGCGAAACGCTCGACGTTCAGCTCAACGTGTTCGGCGAATTCAAGCCGGTCCTCTCCGAGCATTTCCGTCGCGCGCCGTACGTGTTCCTCGCCAACGGCGTGCCCGAGCTACAACTCGACGTGCTCGATCAGGTGCCCGGCTGCCGCCTCGCCGTGGCCGACACCATGGAGCTATGGATCCAAAACAACTACGACAGCCTCATGAAGCTGTTCCAACGCATCGACGGCCTCGTCATCAACGACATGGAAGCCAAAATGCTGGCCGGCACCGATAATCTCGTCCTGGCCGGCCACCGCGTGCGCGAAATGGGCCCCAAGTTCGTCGTCATCAAAAAAGGCGAGCACGGAGCCATGTTCTTCAGCGAACATGAAACCTACGTGATGCCCGCATTTCCTACCGAACAGGTCATCGACCCCACCGGTGCCGGCGACAGCTTTGCCGGAGCCATGATGGGCTACCTCGCTCAGCAAGACGACTTCTCGCCCAAAATGCTCAAAACCGCAATGGCCTACGGCATCCTCGTCGCCAGCTTCAACGTCGAAGGCTTCGGCCTCGACCGCATGCGCCAAATTACCACCTCCGACATCGAACACCGCATGACCCAATACCGAAAAATGCTGAGTTTCTAGAAGCGGGGAGCAGGGAGCTAGTGTTCTGTCAGTCTTGAATTGATGGGTGGCATGCTTTCACGCGGTAGCG
>CAZTWS010000214.1:0-3241 GCA_964618225.1 uncultured Planctomycetaceae bacterium | reverse complement strand
GGGCAATACACGGGCAGCGGCTCCGTCTCGGCAACCGGCGCGTCGCAATCCGTCAGCGGCAGCAACGCTGCCAACTACTTCGGCGCTCTGGCCGCCGTTGGCATGGAATCGTTCGTGGCGGGCAACGACGCCGATTCTCCCACCGGCCCAACGTTCACTCCCGGCACGTTCGTCAGCTTTACTTATCAAGTTACGAACACGGGGAATGTGCCGCTGATCTTCGTCGCCGTGAATGACAACAACGGCACCCCCGAGGACACGGACGACGACTTCGCCCCCGCCTACTCCGAGGGCGATACCAACGGGAACGACCTGCTCGATGTGGGCGAAACCTGGACCTATACCGCGTTTCGCCAAACCGTGGCGGGCCAGTTCGCCGGGACCGCCACGGTCGTCGCCGTGGACGCGCTCTCTCAAATCGCCATCGATTCGGATCTAACCCACTACTTCGGGCCTGTGGCGGGGCTGGCTCTGCAAGCCTTGATCAACGGCGACGAGGCCAACACACCAACCGGCCCCTCCCTCGCCGCCGGCACGTCGGCGACGCTCTCCTACGTGGTCACCAACACAGGCAATGTGCCGGTCGCCCTGCCTATACTCGTAGATAACCATGGCACGCCCGCCAACCCCGACGACGACCTTTACCCCACGCTCGTCAGTGGCGACACGAACGCTAACAATCTGATCGATGTGGAGGAAACCTGGATCTACAGCTCCACGATCACCGCGGTTGCGGGCCAGCAAGTGCATACGGCCGTGTTGGTCGCCAACGGTGGCCTGATCGTGAAAATCGACTTGACCCACTACTTCGGCACCGTGCCCACCACCAACGCCGATTTCAACGGCAATGGCGTCGTGGACGCGGCCGACTACGTCCTGTGGCGTAAGTTCCAGGGCAGCACCGTGCCGGCCGGTACCCTGGGCGACGCCAATTCCGATACCCTCGTCGATGAAGCCGACTATGCCATCTTCTTCGAGCAGTTCGGCTCAACGGCCGACGCCGGCGGCGGCTCCGAGGTGGGTGTCCAGGAATCCCTGGCCTGGAGCCAAACGCAAGACGCCGCCGCTCAAGACGCCGCGATCAGCTTCTTTTCGCTCAACAGCGAAACGGTTCGCACGGCACCGCCGCGCTGGAGCAGCAAACGCTTCCCGCTCCAGGATCCGGTAAACACCCAGTGGTCCGCTCTGCTCGCCGCCATCTCCGAAAGGCACACAGGCAGCAAAAAACTCCACGACAGCCAGGCAAGTACCTGGGACCAGAATGAGAGCGAAGAAATAAGCGCAAGTAATAACAATGGCCTCGGCCAAGCGCGGATTACCTCTCCATTCGAGACCACAACCTCAAACTAAATTGAAAAGAAGCAGCGGCCCTACCGCTGTGCGCAAAAGTGGCCTGGACTTGCAAGTTCCGAGAGCCACATAGTCATTCACTTCGCACGACTTTCCTCGAATGGTAGACGCATGCAATTTTTCCGATTGATCGCTCAGCGGTTTGGCACAGTTCTTTCTGCGGGCAATAGAGTTAGAGATCGTCGGCCCGCATCCCGTGGCCGACACCTGCGTCTTGAGCCATTAGAGCCGCGGGAGCTTCTCGCGGCCGCCGGCCTGGTGCCTATCGGCGCGCAACCTGAAGGTGGCCTCACCGGCAAGATCGTGTATACCCGAGCGGGTCACGGCTGGAACTACTACAGCAGCTTGGGACGCTGGGCTACCGATCGCGGCAACGTCAACTCGATCGTGGAAGACTTCGGCAATCAGGATCAAGTGACGATGTACGCCGATTACCTGCTACGAGCCGGTGCCACGGTGGTACCGTTGCGGCCGGTCGGGCGACAGATCAACGAAGTCGTGCTCGATAACGATTCGCCTGGCGTAACCTTTACAGGTGCTTGGAGCGACAACACTGCGGGGCCGCGCTGGTACGATGAGGACTACGGTGTCGGCGGTGCCGACGCCGTGAAGTATCGTTTCGCCAACGTCAACAGCAGCGCTGAAACCGCCGTTGCCACCTACACGCCAAATATTCCCCAATCGGGTTTCTATCCAGTTTACGCCTGGGTGGCGCACGGCTCGAACCGTACGAATCAACTCTACAAAATCAACCATACCGGTGGCCAGACGCAAATCCGCGTCGACCATCGCATGGTGGGTAACGGCTGGGTGTATCTTGGAACCTACCACTTCAACGCCGGTAGCTCCGCGACCGAAGGCTCCGTTCAGATCAGCAACCATTCCACCGCCGGCGGATCGGTCGTCTTGGCCGATGCCATTCGCTTCGGCAATGGGATGGGCGACCTGCCGTGGGGCAACGGCGGCGTCGGCACAGGCAACATCTCAGGCTACCCGCGCGAGGACGAGGGAACGCTCCCATGGGTGTGGCGAGGCATCGGGCAAGGCGTGACCCCTTCATCGGTTCTCGGAACAAGCGACGTGACCGCCTCCACCCGCATGGCGGCGCACATGACGCCGGCGACGAATCCCTTTGGTTCAAGTTTGTTAGTCAGCTTTCATTCCAATGCCGGCGGCGGTCGAGGCTCCGAGGGATTGATCCATTCCACGAATCCGACGCCCAACCAAGTCGCCCTGGCGACTTATCTCTCGCGGCAGATCGATGCGGATCTGATCGCGCGCAACGGTCAGTTCGAGTACAACTGGCAAGCTCGTCGTGACTACGCATCCGGAGCCTACGGAGAGATAAATAACACCTGGATCAACGGCAAATTCGACGCCACGATTATCGAAGTAGGATTTCACGATAGCGTCATGGACTCGTCCTTCATGCGCGATCCTCGCGGCCGCGATCAAATGGCCCGTAGCGTGTACGAGGGGACACTCGAATACTTCATTAATTTCGGCAACATCAAGCCGGCGAACGTCACTCTGCCCTCGGCTCCGACGAATGTTCGCGCCGTCAGTAACGCCGAAGGCCAGGTGACCATATCTTGGAACGCTGGGCCGACATCTTCCGGCGTCGGGGGCGTCTATGGCAACCCAGCCGCCGGCTACCGCATCTACGCCTCGGCCAACGGCTACGGTTTCGATGGCGGAACCTACGTTGCCGGAGGTGGCACGACTTCTGTCACGCTCTCCGGCTACGATCCGACCATTCCCTATTACTTCAAGGTCGTTGCCGAAAACTCCGGGGGGCAGTCGTTGGCCAGCGAAGTACTTACCGCGATGGCCAGCGGGGGGACGAAGCAGGTGCTCATCGTCAACGGTTTCGATCGCATGTCGACCGGGC
>CAZTWS010000213.1:0-3429 GCA_964618225.1 uncultured Planctomycetaceae bacterium | reverse complement strand
AGTCCTCACCCACAACATCATGATTCTCTTACGAATCGAGGTTTTCTACACAGCCCCCACTACCCCTTTATCTGCACATGGTGGGGCATTCTACCTTATCAGCGTAGAATGTTTCCCTTTATGCTGCTTTGTTGTCAGGCATTCCCATGAGATCGAGGTTAGCGTCTTCTAGGTTTTGATACCAAATATTGAGAATCGAGTTGCGCACGCCGCAATTAGGTGGGAGCGTCGAACGCCCGTGCCAGCTTTTCCAGCCGACCGTATTCAGCACCGAAAAGCAATAAGCGGAATTTGGCAAGAAAGGCGTGCATTTTACGATTTTGAAGCCACGTGGTTCGCGGGCCATATCCAGCGGATTGAGGCTGCGTTTATAGAACTCGGTGCCGAGATGTCGTTGCGAACTGTCACGCGGCAAGCTAATTTGCATGGTCACTACCTTGCGACGTGTATCGGGATGCGGCTTGATCTGATAGCTGGAAAGTTCGCGGAACAACTCGGGTAGGGCATATCCGCTGATATCCTTAACGCTCGACGCGGGAACTTTGAATCGATAAGCCAATCCCTCGCTCAATTTTTCATAGACCGCTTGTTTCAGTGCCTGGTCGCCAAGTGCCTGACGGATCGCATACCAAAACGTACGTTGAGGGCCGCTAAGACGATCGAGCCATTCATTTTGCATCTGGAACCGCAAACGGCTGTTGCCGCCATCCTGCGTGAGATTCTTGTTGTACACGAATGGTTCGTACTCATTATCTTTGGGCAGAAATCCGAGCAAATCGTCGTAGACTTCCTGTGGAAAGAAATTAGGAATGATAGCGTGTGGAAACGGAACGCTTTCTCGATGCGATGCCCGCACCGCCTTGATAGCATGCGACAGTACGTGAGCGCTCAAATCAGTCACCATGGAACGGCACTCCATTGTTGAGAGTATTTCACAGTCAACGATATTTGCCCGCCGAAGTATCGACTGATTTGCACACTGCCGCGGACGAAGAGCGATCGCTGGCGTTGACAGCACGGCATTCCAATAGACGAGCATATGGCGCATCAAAGAATCGGCATATTGTAGGAAGTGGCTTGAGAATTTGTAAGGCGAAATAGGGGATATAATACCCTGATTGCAGCAATTAAACGCCGTTACCCTTTTTCCAAACAGGTTGGCAAATGCATTGATGAATCAAATACGTTATTGCCATAAATTCTCTGAAGAACCGATTAATTAGGGCGTTGCTTCAGCTACCCAAATATCTAAACATTCAAGCGCATGTCTGCCCAAGTCTCTATTTACGATTCACACGCTGTCGATCGAGTTCGCTCCGAACTCAAGTTCGACCCGCGGCGGATGCGCATGTTGCGGACAGCCTACTTCAAAAAGTTCCTCGGCACCGATGCGGCCCTCGGCGAACTGCCGGCCCAGGTGCGAAGCGATTTCGCGGCGCGAGTTCAGTTCCACTCGGTTTCGATTGCTCAAGCCTTCGATTCTCAAGTCGACGGCGCTACGAAACTCGTCGTCCGCACTCAGGGCGGCTACTCGGTCGAGTCGGTCATCATGCGAACGGGCACGGGGCGAGTGTCGCTGTGTTTGTCGTCGCAAGTTGGCTGCGCCGCCGCGTGCGGTTTCTGCGCCACGGGTCAAATGGGCATCGCCAAGAGCCTTTCCACGGCAGAAATTCTCGACCAAGTCGTGCTTGCCGGCGAACGGATGCAGCCCGAAGGTCGGCCGGTCCGAAACCTCGTGTTCATGGGCATGGGCGAGCCGTTCCACAACGAAGAAACGATCTACGAAGCGGTCGCGGCACTCATTTTGCCCACGCTGTTCCATTACCCGCTCGGCCGAATTCTCATTTCCACGGTCGGTATTCCCGACGCCATGGTCCGCTGTGCTCGTCGCTTCCCGCAAGTGAACCTAGCCCTCAGCCTGCACAGCGTTCGGCAAGAAGTGCGGCAACAACTCATTCCACTTGCCGCCCGCTACTCGCTCGCCGACCTGCGCGCCGCCGTGGCCAAGGTGAATCAAATTCAGAATAGCTCGGTGATGATCGAGTACCTCATGCTGGCCGGCGTGAACGACTCCACCGCCGACGCACACGAACTGGCCGACTGGTTGCAGGGCCTCGACGTACACGTGAACCTGATTCCCTACAACGCGATCGACTCGGCTCCCCAGTGGCAAACCACACCGCAGCCCGAGCGCGACGCATTCGCCAAAATCCTGCGCGACGCCGGCTTCGTCACCACCATTCGCTACTCGCTAGGTGCTGACATCGCCGCCGCCTGCGGCCAACTCGTACAGCAAGAGAACCGCAACGTGGCACGGGACCTATCGCGACAGCAAATTTGAATGCATTCAAGGAGCACGATAACTTTCCAATTAAAAGCGGCTAGGCAATACTTGATCGGTGGAATGACGAATGTCTGGTTAAATCAACCTATGGAGTCTCCGTAGTTGCGATTGGAGTTGCCCGCCATGCGCCATTTACGACGAATTGAATTGGTCGGTAGTCGACAGCAGTCGCACGGCAAAGCGATTGCGTTGATGCTCGTGAAATTACTGGTTGTCGCGGGCATTGCTATAGCTTTAATTGCACATCTATTACCATCTGTTGGCTCTCGCCCGGTATCTCCTATCAATTCGTGCAGGAACAATCTCAAGCAGGTCAATTTGGCGCTGCATGCTTATAGCAAAGATCATGGCACTTTCCCACCGGCGTACACGGTCGATGCGAACGGCAAGCCGCTGCATAGCTGGCGCACGCTTATTCTGCCTTATCTAGAAGAAAAGAACCTGTATGAGTCGATCGACCTCGATAAGCCGTGGGATGATCCGGTAAATGCAACCGCATACAATACCAAGATTCTGGTCTATCAGTGTCCGGCACTCACGAAACTCGGAAATCGAACAAATTATCTGGCCGTAGTTTCACCGGATAGCTGTTTGCGCCCTGCGAACGGCGTAAAGATATCGGATATTACAGATGATCCATCGCCAACGCTAACCATAATTGAGGTACCGATGGACGACGCTGTGCCTTGGATGGCTCCTCAAGATGCAGATGAAAAACTTTTTCTCAGTTTGAACGAAGAGAGTCGTTTACCGCACAAGGGCGGCTTCCATGTGGGTTTTGCCGATGGTCATCTAGAATTTATTTCTAGTGAACAATCCGAGTCGCAACGCCGCGCTATGATTACAATCGCCGGTGGCGAAAGTCCTTCAAATGATTCTGCGAAGTAGTCTCGAGTTCTGTGTGTGAAATAGACTTGGAAGTGCCTACGCTTCGCTTTGAATGGTGCCAAGCCCCACCAGGCTCACATTCCACTTGGGCGAATAGCGGCGCACTAAATCTTCCTTGAAGGCGTCTAAATACTCGGCGCTGGGGAGCTCTTCGCCGGTGATGACCGACACGTGTTCGACCGTGCTGTTCATCGCGC
>CAZTWS010000212.1:0-3490 GCA_964618225.1 uncultured Planctomycetaceae bacterium | reverse complement strand
TTGTTTGTGAATATACTTTTGTACACATACGGTAGCGGACCTGGTGGCCGTTTTCAAGGTGCTTGCCTCAGGAATGCTTCCATAATCACTTCTCGATTTTCGGGATAACCACGGAGGGCACGGAGGATGAAGCAGGGAGCGTGGAGCAAAGAGCAGAGAAGGCGGAGTTTAATTGAACCACGAAGGCACAAAGACACAAAGAAAGGGGGCTATTTTTGTCCACAGATGACGCAGATGATCGCAGATCGATCGGATAGCCACGAAGAACGTAACGTGGGTGCTTCCGCACTCATGTATTGGTGCTGCGCTCGAATCGTCACGATGCGTCTCTAGCGGGTATAAACCACAATCCTTGTGATGAGCACCCCCGCTACTTGCTTCAAAGTAAAACGATGGCTGTGAGCCACCCAGTTGACCAAGTGCGAGCCCCCCGTGTATGCTCTGCGTCGATCGCCCGCTTTCTCTTCTGAATTCTGCTCGGTGGGTGCCATGATGCGTAATGGCTGCTACAGCTCACTTTTCCTATGTCAATGTCACGTTGACTTTGAATCCGTCGAGGTTCCCTCCGCATTTGTTGCAAGATACTTAACAGACCGCCTTGTAGTTCTTCTAGCGATTCTTTTGGCAGTAATATCCGTCTTTAGTGTATTGGGGGCAATTCCTTTCTCATTTAAGGAACGATTCGTCGGTTGATATTGCAATTGAAAAAGTAGAAACCGGTTGTAGCTGTACGACTACAGCAATTGGGACCATCAATTTGCTTCCGGGGACCTTGACTTCGCTTCCTGTGAAAATCAATACGAACATGCGACGAGGTTGTATCGAGTGAAAGCTTTGTTCGCTGGTTTTTTGCACGGCTTCGCGGAGCGAATTTTGTAAATCGATAATCCTTTTCATTCGACAACGCATATGTGGCGGAAACCAAGCGATTTCACTGGTCGTGCAACAGTATTGCTTGTAGTGGGAGTTATTCATTTATCCGCAGTTTCGTGTCTGGCGCAAGAACCGCAATTGTCCGCAGCGGAAGTTGAGCAGAAAGTTCTTGACTCTCGTAAGGACTCATGTCAACGGGGACATGTAGTCCTTCATTGCGTCAATAGAAGTAAAACGAGGCAGGAAACGGAATTTGAATTCGACATAAAATTCGATGGGGAAAAGCTGCGATTTGACCGAAAGTCACGACTGCTTGGTGCTCGAGACTGGGCAGGACCGGAAAGGTATGTGGTGACCGAGAGTCACTACATCGAGGACGTAGGGCCTGAGGTAGTTGTTACTACCGGTCGTCGGAATGCTGGTGTTTCGCGCCCGTACGAAAATGCGGTCTTCCATCCGCGAGCACTTGGAATGACGGTAACTGGTACGACTGGCATGATACGCGGCGGACTCGGCGAGCTAATCGGCCGCACGGACCGTGATATGGTCGTTGCCACACCAGAGCAAATCGGTGACTTGGCAACGGTCCGATTGAATTATCGGTTTAAAAGTGGAGCGGATGCTTCCCTATGGATTGTACCTAGCCGGAGCTATAGCGTTCTTCGTGCGGAGACCCGACTAGAAAATGAACACGGGGCGATGAAACAGTCGGTCGTTTCTGAACTAGTGCAATATTCCGAAGGGAGCGTTTGGTATCCGTCTCGAAGCGAACAAGAGTTAAGCATCAATGGAGAATGGCAGGAGCGCGAGATTATTACAGTGAAAGAGGCAACGTTTGGGATTCCTATCGAACCGAGTGTTTTTACTCTCGAAAGTTTTGGTTTACCCCTCGGCCGCACAGTGTTAGATGATTCTTCAGGCGTTCCGGTTTGGCAGGTTTGGAATGGAGAAAAAACTAGACGGATGACTATTCGGGACACAGAAGCAATCGATACTCCAAATGCCTCTGCTTCTAGCTTGTGGCGGTGGGTTTTGATCGGGAACGCGATTTTGTGTGCGGTTCTGGCATGTTTTTTAATACGGCGATTATTGCGCCGACATGCAGTTTAGTTGCGTACGAAGACACCGAGCTTTGGTACACGCTGCTCAACGCGAATCCAGAGCTTTGCAAGCGAGAGCGTTTCGTGCTGGAACCTGGCGAAACGGTTGAGGTTCCGCCACTGGAGCAGGTCGATAAAAAGCTGCCGAAGTCGATTTTCCCCAAGCAATTGCCGGCCGACTACATTATCATGCCGGGGGATTCGTTGCACTTTATTGCCAAGGGCTGCTACGGCGACCGTGAGCTATGGCCGCTCATTTATGAGGCCAATCGGCACAAGCTTTCCGAAACGGTGAAGCAGGACACCCGACGAATTTTCGCAGGCGAGGTGTTGCATATCCCGGCACGGGCGGAGTGAGCGGCTGAGCAGGAGCGAAAACGATGACGGTTCGTGTTTGCCAACCGCGGCGTCGCGGTATGACTTTGGTCGAGCTATTGATCGTGATCGCGATTATCGGCGTATTGATTCAACTGCTGTTGCCAGCGATTCAGGCGGCGCGCGAGCGGGCTCGAAAAACGGCTTGCAAGAATCAATTGAAGCAGCTTGCCCTGGGCGCGCAGTTGCATGTTGATGCGCAAAGATTCTTCCCCACGGGCGGATGGTCGGGCGCGTATCTGGCCGATCCGCGTCGAGGGTATGGTCGCGAGCAGCCCGGGAGTTGGCTGTATGGATTGCTCGAATACATTGAGGAGCCTGCGTTGCGGAAGGCGAATGGCGATCGTCTTGAAACGTCGCCGTTGGGAGAAGGTTTGAAAGCCTTGTACCAAAGTGCGCCGGCCGCTTTCTATTGCCCAAGCCGCCGCAGCGCGATGCCTTACCCTTTCAAACGAGAGGGGAATGGCAAATGGTCGCTTAACGTGGCACAAGGAGTGTTGCTGCTGCCCGCGGTTACGAAGTCGGATTACGCGGCCAACAGCGGAGACTCGCTCTATAGCGCGGCCGAACACTTTTCTCACGAGCCGGCAATGTGGATACCGGCAAGCTATGAGGCGTTGAAGAACGCCCCCGTCGAATGGACCGAAACGGCGGACCGCACGACGCGATTCTTTCAAACGGGGATCGCGTTTTACCGCAGCGAGGTGCGACCGGAGCAAGTTGTGGATGGAATGACCAAGACGTATCTATACGGTGAGAAATTCATGTCTCCCGAATACTATGACGATGTGAACGGCACCAACGCGGTCGGCCAGATGGGAGATAACCAATCGGCATGGGCGGGGTTCGAGTGGGACAATCATCGCGTCGCGTGGAATCCCGACTCGGATTGGCCGCAAGAAAGCTATCAACCACGGCAGGATGAATTGAATTCCGGATTCCCGGGAGTATTTGCGTTTGGCAGTGCCCATCCGGCGTCGTTCAACATGGCGTACTGCGACGGCAGCGTTCACGAGGTGGGTTACGAAATCGACATGAACGTGCATCGCGGGCAGGCAAACCGATTGGACGGAAACTAAGGAACTCTAACAAAACCGTCTGAGAGAGGGGGACAGTCCCATTTTGCTGCGAAGACTCCGCAA
>CAZTWS010000211.1:0-3678 GCA_964618225.1 uncultured Planctomycetaceae bacterium | reverse complement strand
GCCCAACGAAGTACTCGCCAAACATTTGTGTCGCAATTGATTCTTGACTTCACCTCGCTGATATCAATCGGAATTCAGAGATTTATATCTGGGACGTTGCCGCGCTCGATTAGTGATTATTAGTGTGGATTAGTGTTCCAAGCACAATGTGTGGGTGCGGAAGCACCCACGCTACTGCTCTCCCTGCTCCTTGCTCCACGCTCCCTGCTTCATTCTCCGTGTCCTCCGTGCCTCCGTGGTTAAATACACAGGCATGAGATACACGGCTTGGGCTCCAGCCTCCCGGCTTTAGCAGCGCAGCATGGAATCGCTACAGCCGTAGCGCGGCGAGAATGCGCGGATCGGCAAGCGAATCGGCCACTAATCGCACCGGCGGGAACTTGTGATCGATCGTGTGGCGATTCGGCACCGCCACGGCATACGCCCCTGCATCCACAGCCGCCCGGTTGCCGTTGCCGCTATCCTCTAGCACCATCATTTGCGAATGCTCGATGCCAAGTCGCTCGGCGGCAAGCAAATACACTTCGGGATCAGGCTTACCGCGTTGGATGTCGGCCGATGTCAAAATGAATTCAAATCGCTTTTTAAGATCGAGTTTAGTCAACACATACTCGGCGTAGTCGGGCGTTGCACTGGTAGCCACGGCGATCGGAATGCCGGCCTTGGCCAATTTATCGAGCAACATTTCGACGCCTGGCATCGGCGCGAGCGACGTTGCCATCAATTCATCGAGCACTACCTTGCATTCGCTCATCAACTCTTCCAGTGTCTCCGGCAGCGAGTGGCAATCGATCATGATTTGGAGTGCATCCGATACCGGCCGGCCCATCATCTGTTCGCGCAGTTCCGCGTCGTAAGTCTTGCCGCGTCGACCGAGCACCGTTTCGCCAGCTTGCTCGTAAAGGTCTTCCGTGTTCACGAGCAAACCATCCAAATCGAACACCACCGCACGAATTTCAGATTCACCAGCCATCGTAACCTTGCATCTAAAGTCAATTGTAGAAGGCGTCTCCGCCGCCGATTATGTTTCCAACTACAACACGTTGTGTGTTGCCCACACCCGCCGAAGCACGTCAGCCAATTCGCTCAAGATAATACTTGTCGCTCCCCAGACACATGCACCATCAATTTGTAGGCAAGGCGCATGAAATTCGAGCGGCCCTCGACGAATCGTGATTTGCCTGACCAGTTGTGAATCGTGGAGCGCCTCGAGCGGCAGTTCGATCACGCATTGCACTTCGCAATCGTGCGGCCGCCAATGAGGTTCACCTTCGAGCACCGCAACCCAAGGGGCCACGAGAAAATCGCTGGCATGCACGTAGCAATCGGCCAGGCGGCCCAGTAATCGCACGTTATTCGTAACGCCTAATTCTTCGGCCAGTTCGCGCAATGCCGTTTCGCTGGTTGATTCGCCCTCGTCTACCGAACCGCCGGGCAAGCTGATTTGTCCACCGTGGTGGCTCAACGTGATCGGCCTCTCGGTCAGCGGCAAATACCACCGGCCCTCGCGCTGAAAGAGTAACATCACCACCGCGGCCATGCGCGCCGTCGGCGGTGCGGGGCCCGCATGCCGACCGTAACTTAACTGGGGCGGCATCCGCCCACGCGCGGCCGCATCTACGG
The DNA here is from genome assembly GCA_964618225.1 of uncultured Planctomycetaceae bacterium. Classification (GTDB taxonomy): domain Bacteria; phylum Planctomycetota; class Planctomycetia; order Pirellulales; family Lacipirellulaceae; genus JABDGM01. The sequence goes on along the minus strand of CAZTWS010000211.1, from coordinate 2,055 downwards.
GCGTTGTCGCGAGCGCGATTTCGAGCAGTTCGGACAAACTACTGCTGGCCGCTTGTTGCGGGGTTGCCGCGATCGATTCTGTAAACAACATATTCCTCGTTCCAGTAAGCCACAGGCAACGATAACAATTGCCCGCGGTCCATCAGCACATAATCGGCGTGGTTTTTAATCGCCAGCTCGCGGACCCGATCGGTGCCAAGAATGCCTAACGAATCGAGCGGCTGCAATTTACCCTCGATCCTGGCGTAATAGGTGTCTCGAATCCGACGATGCCATTCCACAATGCTTCGGGCATCTTGTGGTAAATCCTTGCGATTCACCACTTCAGGTCGGCCTGCACGCCACTTGAATGTTAGATTCAACCGCGGAGTAAGGAAGAGCGCATGGGCCGGCGTGTTTTCGTTGGCCCATTGGCATACATCGACCCAAGCCTGAAAATCTTTGATTTTTCGGTCCGCCGGCGGCAACGGAGCCAGCCAACGATCCGTGGTCGATTTACCGACATTCCAACCGGCCACGGCCATCGTCGCCAACAAAAACCAGGCAGCCCACGCCCGCCGAGCACGCAAACCTTCCGTCATAATGGCGATTGCATAGAACGCCACGGCCATTGGCACGGCAAAGTCGGCCAGCCGAAACCAGTAATATCGCAGCAACTTCGCGCCAGTCGCCGGATCGTTCCAAAACACGGTTTCGATCAAGAGGCCTATCGCACTAATCACGAGCGAACCGGCGGCAAACAAGCCAATCGTTCGCACACCGCTTCCTTGCTTTTCTTGCCGACTGGCTCCCCATGCCAGAAACGCCATCAGCACTGTGAGCATCCCAAAACCCAAACCTCGGCGCATCAATTCCTTGCGGGGCAACGTGAGCGGTGCCAAATGGTGCGGCAAGCGTTCGAACACATAGATCCGATTCGCCTCGGCGATCACCTCCGCCGGCTCGCTCCAGGTGAGGGCCAGCGCCGGCACGATTCCGGGTAGCGAAATCACAGCGCCGGCCACAAGACCAACGATCATCGACCATAACGGCACGGCTTTTCGATCCACGATCCACCAGATACCCGCGCATATCACTCCGCTCCAACCACCAACAAGCGGATGAAAAGCGGTCGCAGCCCCGAGCAAGATCCATGCGCGGTTCCATCGTTGGTTCAGCACTTCGGTGAGAGCCAGCAGCACAAACGCATAAGCAAACGACTTGGCTTCCACCCCGCCAACGATCCACTCACCGGCAAAATGAAGTTCTTTATTGAGCGTTACGAACAGAGCCGCCGAGAGCACCGAGGCAAATACCTGCGGCACTAATCGCCAGCTTAATTTTTGCCACGACCACGCCAGCAGAGCCCACACCACGATGCGCCCGATCCAGGCCGTGGCTGTCAACGATACGAACCGCGTCACCCAGCCGAATAGCCAAATGAAGGCCACCTGAGTGTCTTGCGATTCGAGAAATAAATCGCCAGCCCCGAATTGTGGGTTCCAAAAATGTTTCAGCCGGCACAAATAATGTGCTTCATTCACATTCGGCGGCGGATCGCCCGTGAACGCGAAGAACACCAGCATGATGAGCAGAATTTCCGCCAAGCGGCGGCCCATCGACTGCGGCACAGTCGCGTTTGCATCATCGGGGCTGGAGTTCAAGGAGGGCATCGAGGCGGGGCGGGGAGTCAGTCGCGGCAATCTCACAGCGTAATCCGATTTCTCGTTGCAGGCCAGACAGATATATCGCCCCCGCCCGCGTTTGGTGCAAGTTAGGGATAACTCAAAAACAACTTCGGCAGATAGAATTCACCACAGAGACACCGAGATTCGGAAGAGTTTTATTAATCACGAAGGCACAAAGAAGAGTTGTTGATTTAGGATTCAGGACGGAGGATGCGGGGAGCAGGACCAAGGCATTCAGTAGGATACCCTGCCCCCTGCATCCACTATCCCGCATCCTATAAGGCCTGCTCCTTGCTCCACGCTCCCTGCTTCATCCTCCGCGCCCTCCGTGTTTCTGTGGTTATTCTGAAAATCGGGAAGTTATTATTGAAGCGTTCCTTAGGGGCCG
>CAZTWS010000210.1:0-3780 GCA_964618225.1 uncultured Planctomycetaceae bacterium | reverse complement strand
CGCCCAGAAGGCGAAGGCATGCCACCCATCAAATGACCATGGACAGACCACTAGCAACTTGGCTGGTTCATTGATAATATACACCCAGCTACAATGGGGGGGGATGATGAGATTCATACTAACGGTTATCGGTAGCCTAAGCCTTTGCTTGGGCAACGTGCTCTCGACAGCGAATGCCGCGCCCGCGCGGTTTTGGCTCTCGACGTCAGCATCAGTTCCAGGGGTCCCAAGTTCAGTAAACATCCCGGCCCCCGTAGGCAGCACGCAAACCCTTTATATTTGGGCACAGCCTGCAACCGATAGCGGAGGGGTGTATCGCAAACTCAATGCATTCACGCTGGACGTGGTCACGCTGGATGCATCGCTAGAGCCCGAGCCAGCGCCCTTCCTTGATTTTCTCGACGGCACATTCCAAATCGAAAACCCGACGGTCGCCGACGAACAGAAGCGATTCCAGTTCACAGCCGATTCTTCGCGCGGTGCGGAATGGGGAGGCCCTCTCACTTCAAGTGTTACTGCGGAAAACGTAACTTACGAACAGCCCGATGCTATCGAGGGCTTACAGGGAGTGTCTTTCTTTGCCACTCCTGGCACGACCGGTATCGGTCACATGAACGACCCCTTTCGCATCGGCAATGCCTGGCTTGTTGGCGCGTTTTCGTTCCAGGTTCTTTCACCAGAAATCAACGAATTGGGCATCAACGATTTGTATTTGCAAGTCGGCTATCAAGGAATTTCGCACGAGGGAGATGTTACAACAGGTTGTGCTGCGCAAACTCAATGCCCCACGGGCACGGAAATCATTTTTGGTTCCGGGAACCTGACCTATAACACCCATAATCTGAGCCATCGCCAATTTTCGCTTCCAGGCGAAACTTTTGATGCTCGAATCACGGTAACAGATTCGATTCTTGGAGATTACGACGGCAACGGAACCGTCGGACCAGAAGACTATTTAGTGTGGAAATCGAGCTTCGGCCAATCCGTAGCACCTGCCGGCAATGGCGCGGACGGCAGCGGCAATGGGCTCGTCGATGCCAGCGACTATGTGCTATGGCGCAAGCTCAGCACCTCAGGAAGCGGTTCGGCTTTTGACGGATCTTTGTTCGGAAACAATGCTCAGTTCGCCGTCCCCGAGCCAACAACGCTCGTGTACTCGTTGCTGCTGATGGCATTAACGTGCATTCGTAACCGAACGCCGCGGCGTTAGCGCAACGCTCAATAAATTCACCGCGGATGATCGCTGTGAGCGTCCTTAGGAACGCCTCAATAATAACTTCCCGATTTTCGGAATAACCACAGAGGCACGGAGGACACGGAGAAGAGAAAATATTTTTGAACCACGAAGACACCAAGCCACGAAGAATTTAGGAACTCTAACCAAACCGTCTGAGAGAGGGAGACAGTCCCATTTTGCTGCGAAGACTCCGCAAAATCGGGACAGTCCCCGCCGGTTTTGTTAGAGTTCCTTAAACAACTTATACACCTTCGAGGTGATATTTTCTATTTGCGGTGTTAGGCCGCATGGGATTTTTAATCGACCTTTGTGTCTTCGTGGTTCAAAATCACCCTTCCGAATCTCCGTGTCCTCCGTGCCTCCGTGGTAAATCCCCTCTGCCGAAGTTTTTTTGAGCCATTCCTTATTGTGTTAGCTCCTGGTCATTCGTTTCGGGCAGGAATGGCATGATGACAGCGCCGAGTAGGAATAGTATTCCTAGCGTGGTAAGCGCCCAATGCAGTTCGACGCCCTCGGCGGCTTTCCACCAGCCAGAGATCAGAAGGACGGGCACGGCTAAAACCCTTCCGCCGTTGAAGCAGAAACTAGTACCGGTGGCGCGCAAATGCGTGGGAAAGAGTTCGGGAAAATAGATTGCGTATCCGGCATGAATGCCTAACGTGAGGAAGCCAAATACTGGCAAAGCAACCAGAAGTTGGCCATAGGTTTGTGGCAGGAAGCATGTGATCGGAACGATGAGAAATGCCAGCAAGTGGAACACGATGAACGTGCGGCGGCGTCCATAACGAGCGCAAAAAGGGCCAAAGGCTAGTAAGCCAAGTCCGCCTCCTGTGGTTTGCACGATGCCGTAGGCGAACTTCGCATGTTGCGATGCGGAATCTTGCGAATAGCCCTGCTTGAGCGCCATCTCGCGGGCGAGATCTTGCCCGGCCACGGTCACCGCCCAGAAGGTTCCCAAACCAATGGCTGCAAGCAACAGGCCAAGCCATGCACGGCGGTTCCACGGCGACTGCGATAGAAGATTGCGGAAGCTTCCCAACTGACGTTCGCGGTTGGCGGATGTTCGAGCCAAAGTTGCAGAGTTTTCCCATGCCTCGGTCTCTCGAACGCGAGCCCGTACCCAAACGATCAACAAGGCTGGGAGAATGCCGATTAAGTAGGCGTATCGCCAGTTTGCTCCAACGGCCATGCCCGCCAATGCCGCCATCCATGTGCCCAGCACACTTGAAGCATGGAAAATGCCGGACGCCTGCGCACGGGCGCGCGGGGGGAAGACTTCGGCAACCAAGCTTGCTGCCACAGCCCATTCGCCACCGACTCCGAGGGCAACTAAAAAACGTAATACCGCGACATGCCATAATTCCGTTGCGGCATACGTAAGGCCGGAAAATATGGAATAGATAAGGATCGTGGCGACTAAGACATGTCGTCTGCCAAATTTATCGGCGAGAGAGCCGGCCGCGAGCCCCCCCACGGTTCCGCCAAATAAGAATATCGCGAGGAAGAAATCTCCGTATTTTTTTACATCCGCGTCTGAGCTACCGAGAATGTCGGTCAGCATTTGATTGCGGGTAACGTTGAATATCTGACCTTCGTAGACGTCAAAAACCCACCCGGCCGACGCGATGGCTAGCACCAGCCATTGGTAACGCGTGACGCCAGAATACCAACGTTCGTTTGATTCAGAGGTCATGGATCGACGTAACGCTGGCAAGAGGAACGATTACTGGGGGCCAAGCACCTATTCGCAGCGGCGAATCGAAGTACTTGATCGCATCGCAACGAACAGAGGTGCGCAATTCTACTTGAGCGCGTACGGCTGCGAAACTTACTACACGGCCGAGGACATCCGCGACTGCTTCTGCCCGCTGTCGTGCGAAGAATCGGTTTTAGATGCGGTGAATTTATGCGTTTGTGCGGCGGCTAGTGACGCGAGCACCTTGCGAGTACCACGGAAAGTGCGGCGGCCGTGCATCACAAGAATGTTATCCACAAGAACCACATCGCCATTTTGCCACGGGACATCGAAGGTGAGTTCGTTTGCCAAATCGCTAGCCACTTGCACGGCATTCGGATCCAGTGGCAAACCGTCTCCGAAGCGAATCGCCTTCGACGGATCGTTGCGGCTGTCTTTCCAACCCTGGAATGCGGCAATGAGTTGGTTAAAAAAGACTTTGCGACCGTTGGAACCCTCGCGCACGGCTGGCAAAACGGGCGAAGTCGCGCGGAGGCTGCCATCCGCCAACCATTCCCAGGTGTAGCCGAGGTCTTTCAATCTTGCTTCGGCACCTTCACGAATCTCGACGTTCAACGTGCTTTGCCAGCTACGTCCCATGCCCGACTTCATATCGTTGTCAGCAGGCATCACGTTGGTGTATTGCAGTCCTTTTTGTTCGCAATCGGCTGTGAACTGCGGGCAAATTTTCGAGAGCCGTTCGAATAAGGCGTCGGATCGGCAGATTGGCGTTTCGCCACCCTGCTCTGCCGCCGCCTGACAGAAAAAAAACAGCTTTTCCGGAAAGATCGGAGTTTGCGCCATTTCG
>CAZTWS010000209.1:0-3859 GCA_964618225.1 uncultured Planctomycetaceae bacterium | reverse complement strand
AAGACACGAAGGTTTGCAAACGAACCTCAACGGAATTGAATGCCATTTCTTTCTAACAACCCATCCCACGACCTAAAAACCACGGCAGCAGCCAAAGCCCTTCGTACCTTCGCGTCTTCGTGGTTAATAAAACTTCGCCTTCTCTTCTCCGTGCCCTCCGTGCCTCCGTGGTTCATAAAAATCCCGAGTGGCCGGAAATTCCTACTTGAAAACGGCCACCGAATGTGTATATTCGTACACATGAGACGGCCGCCCTGGTTGCTGCTGCCTGAAGCGCGCTCTCCGGCGCTACACTGACTGACTTTCCGCTGTAGGCCCGTAGGACCCTGTAAACTCATTCCCTCACGGGAACCACAGGGATCGTTATCAGTGTAGTTCCCCCGGACTATTAGTAGGCAGGTTCCAAACAGGGCGGTTGGGTTCAGGATCCCATGCACGTCGCTCCCAAGCGCCGTCACGAGATCCCGCCCCCTGTGGGCCCATCGTTCTCTTTTTTATGTTAGTCGTTAGTTGATAGTCGATAGCCGTTAGCGGCGGCGGCCACGCCGTCCAACCACAACACGCATAATTACACCCCCCATCACACCACCCCCGCATAACGCTTGCGGCTTAGCGCCCCCGGTGCGCCCACGATGTCTGCGCCCCTTCAGCCGTTGCGGCAATGGGTGGCATCAGCCAGCGATCGAACCACGTTACTTGCAATCGCATCGTCTCGGCATGCATCCTTGATTCCAGAACCGTATGATCGCCCCGTGGGTAGGTGACCATGTCCGCCGGAGTGCCAACGCGCGACAGGATCGTATGCAGTTGCTTCGATTGGCTCCAAGGCACGCGCTTGTCCATCTTCGCATGGACAAGAAATGTCGGGGTACGAATTCGCTGCGCGTCGAACATCGGGGAACAACGATCGTAGGCCTCGCGATGCTCCCAGGGCGGTCCGCCGAAGTAAGCTTCAAACAACTCGGGCACTTCCGTTTGCCCATACACGGCGGCGGTGTCTCCGAATGCACCCCCGATAAATGCTGCCTTGAATCGGTCCGAACGCGTCATAGCTCGGAGGGAGAGGTACGCTCCGTAGCAGTACCCCGTGAGACCCAATCGATCGGGGTCGGCAATTCCTTGGCGCACGAGGTCGTCAATTCCAGTTTGAACATCGTTCAGATCGATTTCACCCCAACGCCCTTTCACGGCCTCGCAAAATGCACGTCCATAGCCATCACTTCCCCGAGGGTTCGGACAGAACACCGCGTAGCCACGCCCGGTTAGCACATGGATCGGGCAAAATCCGATCTGCGGCGGCCCCGACGTTATCTCGGGCGCAAAGCTGAATAGAAAATTCGTTGGCGGGCCACCATGCAAATACGTCACTAAAGAGTACGGCGGCTTGGCTACGTTTTCGTCCGGCAAATACAGCAGGCCTTCAATACGTACGCCATCTTTGCCATTCCAATGTACGAGGCGTTGAGTTCCAAGGCTTCTTCCAGCTAGCTGCTCGTTCAACTTTACCAGGGGGGCGGAAGAAAAAGCCGGAACTTTCGCGGCGTAGAGATCGGCTGGTGATTTGGGAGTAACTTTTGAAAACGATGCGATTCCACGATCCGACGAAAAGGAAAAGGAACCGTAAACGCCATCCGATGGAGTCACTTGGCGAACGTCTTGCGTCTCGAGATCGATTTCAAACAGGTGCCGAGCAGTGCCCTGCTCTGCCACTAAGTAGAGAGACTTTTCATCCGCCGACCATGCTGGTTTTACCGCAAGGGAGTACGAGAGTGTTGTTTTGGCGGCGTCCACGAGCGGGCGCGCCATTCCGCCCGACGACGGTACGATACACGGAACATACGGCACGAAGTAATCTTCGTCCCCTTGTTTGGAATAGAAGGCGATCTGCGTGCCGTCCGGCGACCATTGTGGCTGAGTATCTCCGCCTGGCCGTTGCACCAAGGGATGGCTCTCATTCCCTTCCAGCGTCAGCAGCCATAGATCCGTTTTATTACTATCCGATTTACGCGCGGTGGGTTGTGTGACGTATGCGATCCGAGCGCCGTCCGGCGACCATGCGAACACGCTCACGTGGCCCGGTTCGCTGGTTGCCACGCGGCTCTTACCTGTTTGCAATTCGCAAAGGTATAAGGAATTCGCCGATTCACCATCGTGTTCGTAAACCGTGTCGACGGGTGTTTCGCGTTTTCTTACGCTATCTGCGTTGGCAAGGAACGCAACCAAATTGCCTGCGGGCGACCATGCCAAGTCGCCCGCGTTGCGTGGAATTTCCGCCAACGCGCGCGTCGATCCGTCGGCAACATCGAGCACGCACAGCTTCGCCATTTTGCCATCGCCGCGCAAGTAACCTATCGCCTTCCCGTCAGGCGACCAGCAGGGCTGCGGATCGATATGCCCTTGCTCCAAAGTCTTCGTCACGCCGTTCTCCACATTGGCAATCTTCAGCGTAAACGAGTAGGCGTTTCGCTGGAAATCGGCGTTCGCCACGACGAAGACAACCTGCTTTCCGTCTGGTGAAATGCAGTGTCGATGCAGATGTTGGATCCGCATCATGTCGGAGATAGACAGCGCGGCTTTTCCGGTGTCCTTGGCCGAGCCGAGATTGCCATAGCAAGCGGTCAAGCCGATCAGAAACGAAAGTAAGATGCTAAATCGCATTGAATTGAAAAGGTTCTTTAGGGATTTGAATGGGTTTCACGAACCAACCGTCTAGTACACTCCCGGCAGGATCATTTTTAACAGGAGGAAACGGAGTAATTTTGAACCACAAAGACACGAAGGCACAAAGGTCGATTAAACATCTCCTGCGGCCTCATACCACAAGCAGAAAATGCCACCTCGAAGATGTACAAGTTGCTTAAATACTTCGTGGCTTCGTGCCTTCGTGGTTAAAAATCTGTTGCCTCCTGTTGATTTTGCCTTGTTCCCATGGAGAGGTCGCCCATTAGATTTCCTGAAGAACCAATTGAAATGGGCGGAGCGGTAAGACTGCGAAACCTGTTGAACTGGAGCGATATAGTATCAATTAGACATCATTCGCGAATCAAACGCAAAAAGCCCTCGGCCAAGCTGGCCAAGGGCTCATGGGTAAGCTGAATCTGTTCGTGTTTATTTCGTTGCGGGCACGTCGAACAAGGACCAGGCATCAGCATTGTTCATCTCTTTGGAGAACAGAGCCGCGATTTCGCTGCCCATGATCAAGCTGAGCCCATCGTTGCTCAAGGTGCTCTCGCTGTCTGGGCTCAAGGTGCTGTCGCTGTCTGGGCTCAGGGTGCTGTCGCTGTCTGGGCTCAGGGTGCTGTCGCTGTCTGGGCTCAGGGTGGTATTGTCTTCAAAGCTCAGGCCGATTTCGCCTGCGTATCCAGGAAGGGAGAAGCTGGCGACATTTAGGAGCAACAGAGAGAATAGGATTTTCTTGAACATGGCTGATTTCCTTACTTGAATGATTTGTCTTGTTTCGGCCGTTCGTTTCGGCCTTCTAAACACCTATGCGGACGCCGCGGCACCGAGCGGACAGGATTTACCAAAATATTTCGAATTCGTGCGTTCGCCCTGTTTTTACCGCGTATTCGCGTGTTTTTTGGAAAACGGCAGAGCCGCCGCGGGGCCGTATTGGGCAAGCGGGGCGGCTCCGTGAGAGATGTCTGGCCGGTCGGTTTAGCCCGGGTAGATCCGGAAACCGATAAAGGGCCGCTGGTGGCTTGGCAGCGGAATCTTCTATTCGCCCCGCTTCATTTTGGTCCGGTAGCCCCAGATCTAGTGTTCTGTCCATGGTCATTTGCTGGGTGGCATGCCTTCGCCTTCTGGGCGTAGGCATGCTTACCCGCTACCGCGTGAAAGCATGCCACCCATCAATTCA
>CAZTWS010000208.1:0-3872 GCA_964618225.1 uncultured Planctomycetaceae bacterium | reverse complement strand
CGCCGCTAAGGTGCCACTTACCGCCGGTCATTGACCGGCGGCTAAATGGGGTTGGCGGGCCGCAATACGTGGGTGCTTCCTAACGCACAACGCCTTCTCCCCCCTCTCCTTCCCCCTGGCACACGACACCGGTTACTCTTCGGCCTTCTCTAAGTCTTCCACATACGCTTTGAACGAAAGCTGTACCGGCTGGCCCGTGCGCGGGTCGCGATGCTGCAACTGACCGACGTAGATTTTTCCTTTCTCAGCACGGACCACCAGGGGCTGAGCGGGGCCATTGCGAACACCGCCGTCCAGCATCTTCGGCTGACGCAACTTCTTTTTAAGATCCTCGAGCGCATCGAACTCCAGCGCTTTGAATCGCTCTTCAGCAGAGGGGTTCGCCGCTGCCTCAACCGCCGGCTTCGCGGCGTCTGGCTTCTTCTCATCGCCTTCCAGCACTCGCACCCAGCCACCGGCCGCCTGCCCAAACGGGCCATGGTATCCGAAGAAATTATCCACAAATTGCAAACGCAACTCGTCGCCCTGTTGAAATGGCCGCAACCACGAGGTTTCGTTCGCTCCAACATTCTGGTGCGGGTTGGGGCCACCAACTTCAACGGTTGCTTCGCCCGTCGTCTTGCCGCCGCCTTGCATGAGAGCCGATTCCCATTCCAACTGAATGGTGCCACGAATCGCGGGATGAATGACCAGCTCTATCGGCTTGGGGTCCGAGCCATCCGTCCGAACATCAATCGACCCGCTGACGGGGTTATACCCGTCGGCCTTCACGTTGTAACTGTAACGCATCGGGAACACGCCGACTTCGCCGACTCCCTCGACATCGGTTTGTGCCGATTCATTAGAACTCGTCTGCGAACCATTAGTTCCCGTTGCAGACACTAAAATCTCGGCGCCCAGCAGCGGCGATTTATCCGGCTTCCTCACCTGAAAACGAATGGGCCGCTTGGCATCGTCTCCGTAGCGTTTTACGACGAGCTCACCCGCGTCGCGCACTTTCGATGGCGACGTTTGTAGTTCGAAAGTCTTTTGCTCAAGCCCCGGCTGTAAGACTTCTAGCTTGCTGGGTTTTACTTCATTACTGCGATGACGGCTGTACGTGTGAAGAAAGTATCCGTCGTCGTAAACCTCGATGTTATCCTCTTGCCCCTGATAACCCTGCAACTGAAACACGCTGCGATCCAGCGGTTGCTTGTCTTGATCGACAAGCCGGAACATTTCCGCAAACTGTCGCTTGTCCGCATTGCTCGACTGACGCCCCAACTCCACATTGAGCGCATCCAGTCGTTCGATGAGCGCCGGCGGAAGCCGTTCCATTTCCACTCGTCGCTCGATTCGCTTGGCAAGTTGATTGACGAGTCCCGGATACGATCTGCCGATTGCTTCGCGATGCTTGGTGAAAATATCGCTGGCTGCCTGTCCATACCCCGCGTCGGCCAAACTCTCGGCATACCAATAGGCAATGTGTGGGTCATCCGGCGTAAGCCGCGATGCCTCGGCCAACAGGCCAATCACCTCGGCTCCTTCATTCTTGGCGACTCGCGATTCGAGCGCGGTAAGCAATAACCGCTTGGCTTGACGCTCGGGCCCGCTATCCGCCGAGGTCACCGAATCGACTTCATCGAGCGGCACGCGAAGCTCCGAGTCTTCGAGCTTCACAACCACTTCCTTGCCCTCGATCGACACTTTGCCAACCAAGTTCGCTCCCGATTTCAGCGTCACTTGCACTTCGGCAAGCAACGGGACGGCCAGCAATAACGTCGCGACGACCGCAACGGCAGCAAAGAAACCCAATCGTTGTTTAACGGATCCAAGTCGTCTCATAACCGCTCCCCCGGCAAGTTCGATGGAAATCTACTTCAGCAAGGCTTGAGTATACTCCAGTCGACTCAAATTACGATAAAGTAGCCCTCTTGCTCCGCGAGATGAAATTCCGTCTCACAGCAAAATCCCCCATTTCGGTTAGGTATTCGCTCTGAACACCGCTGGTCTTATCGCCGTTTAACGAAAAAGGTCGATAAAACTGCCCCAATTACCAACCACGCTCCACGGGGCTCCGGTACGGCCGTGCTTCCACCACCCTGCCCTGCCGTTGCCGTCCCAAAGGCTTGCCGCCAAAGCTGGTAATCAGGTTCATCCACCAGCCCGCTACCATCTCCGTCAGCCATAGGAGCGTCCGTGCCAACCGTCTTTCGCCAAATCACATAGTCGGCCGCGTCCACATATCCGTCCTGGTTATAATCGCCGGCCACCCCAAGTTGGCCCACGAGTGTTTCGAGATTCTGCTGAGCCCACTCGACCGCCAAATCCCGTGCCGCGTTGGTCAGCGTCGAAGTTCGCAGCACGAACAAAAACGGGTCCGACGTTTCATAACCGGCCGCTCGTGCCTGAAGTGCAATCATATAAACTCCCGCCGCGGGCAACGTGCTCGGGTTGTCGTCGAGATCACTGAGCTGTAGCAGCAAATGCCGATGCAACGAGCCGGTATCCACTCCGTCGCCCGGGTTTATGTCTGCCGAAGTGCGATCGATCAGCCCGCCGCTCACGGCGCTCTCCGATCCGTCGACTCCATACGGCACGAAGCCGGCATCGAATACCTGCCATTGGACGTTCGTCGCCGCCGAAAAGTTCACGTCATTCAAATCCAAACCATCCGAATTACTATCGAGCCCGTCCCAATACATGAGGTTCGATATGGCATTTTCCCACCGCATGGGCACGAAATCGTAATACAAGTCGTGATTCGACGGAAATCCTTGAGCACCGGCCGGTAAATTCACATTCCCCGTCGCAAAGGCATAAAAGCCCGGGTCAGACGACCGATAGTTCGACAGGAAGTTACCACGGAACACACGAGTTCCCAGAGTTGCCACGGCAGTCGTATGATCGACACTGCCCGTCACGATCTTGCCTCCCGATGTTTGCAGCATCACGTCTTGTGCGCGCACTTCGGCAAGCTCAACCAACCCTGTAATCGCTACGACAACTGCAATTTTTGCCGCGTGCCGCCACGCAGCAATGCCAATGATCTTGGAGCCGTTCATCTTTTCCATTCCTTAAAACCTCGGCGCGACCGGGCGGCCGCGCCGAGGTAAAGCTGGTAGTGACATTTGTTACTTACGACGACGCATGAATACGGCACCGACGCAACCGGCCAGTAGCACGGCAACCCCCGGCTCCGGCACGGCGAGCGTCGACTGCACGTACTCCACGGCCAACTCAAGCTCTTCCTCGAAGCCCGGTGTACCCATCACCACATACACGGGCTTGCTGTCTTCAAAACCAGCCACTCGACCGACAAGCGATGCCAGATAGATGCCTCCGATCGCATCGCTATCGACCACAAGAAACGGGTGATCTTCAAACGCGCCGCCGACACCCGCCACGCCATCCAACGGATCGGCCGCGTCGAGCCGAAAACCAGCAGCCGCCGGCGTGAAGTCCACCGGACCAACTCCCGACCAATAGAACAGGTCGTCCACAAACGAACCGATCGCAAACTCGCGCTTGAACAGGCTCAGCACGTCTCCTGGCTGCAACCCCGCGGCCGACGCCGGAAATTCATCCACCGGCAACAACAAGTTCGGATGGTTCACGCCCGGCTCCAGCGCGATCCATTCGCCCAGAACCGAACCAAGCTCAGCTTCAAACACGCGCGATGTGTCGTCGTACTCCAAATGGTCGACTTCCGCGCCGCCGATCACCGTTTGCGTGCCGACAACAGGTCGCGAAAGAAAAATATCGAAATGCGAATGCGCCTGCCCGGCAAGAACCACAACAGCAACATTCGCACAAAACACACTCGTAAACTTACGAAACATAGACATGGATATCTCCTCGTCGTCAAAATCAAAAGTTGAAATGAAAGTAAG
>CAZTWS010000207.1:0-3883 GCA_964618225.1 uncultured Planctomycetaceae bacterium | reverse complement strand
AGTGGCGATCAGTGTTCCAAGCACAATTCGTGGGTGCGGAAGCACCCACGCTACTTTCTGCTTTCGGCACGATCTTTAACCTGCGTACGCGCTCGAAATGCTGCGTTTTGGCGCTTCCATTGCTTGCGGGTGAACATCCATGGGGATGATGCGTTGCACTCGCACCCGTTTGCCGCTGCCTTTGAGAATTTTCACGTGCTTGGGATTGAGGCCCGAAACCATTTGGCTGCTTTGGCTGGCCATTTGGAGCTTTACTTGTTGCTCTTGTTGGTCAACAAGTCGCTGATTCGTGGCGTCGTTACCGATGCCGCTCAGCGGATCTGCCGGTGTGTCGTACGCCGCACTAAACGTTTTGATGATTCTCTCCACCTCGGGAATGGTCAACACTCTACCATCTGGAAGCTGCTGCACGACTTGGTCGAACGAACCAATGGTGACATAGCTTTCGGTGCGATCGTGGAACTCATAAGCTTCCCAACCGTGGCGACGCAATTCTTCGGTAAGCAGATGAGCATTTTCCGCGGCTTCCACAAGCGGGTTGTCGTCTGCCGGTTTGTTTCGATTCCAGAACGATTTGATTTCCTGAGTCTCCGTGTCGCCCGGTTGAAGAATTGATTTTCCCCGGAAGGTGGCCACGCGAACGGTGTATTTTCCCTGGCAGTCGAGCAAGCTATTTTCGACGCCTGAGTTCATTTTGGCTATGAACGAATCGACCCCCTTCGGCACGAGGTACTCACGAGGCAGCATCGGGTTGCGCGTGAAGAAGGCTTGTGCCATGGGGCCCCGTTCTCTGTTTTTGCCAAGCTTTTTCATCAGAGCATCCTCGAGCTGGCGTACTTTGGCCATGCTCTGAGAAGTTTCGTCCGTGTCTACGCTGAGTGCGGCAGGCTGCAGCGTTTTTATATTGTCGAGTGTTTTTTGCGCGTTGGGGTCGTTGATCGAAGGAAAGTTGCCCACTAAAACGGCCAACTCACGAACTTGGTTGCCGCGTTGATAGCGTCGCCGGATGGGGCCGCCGTATTCATCGATGCCACGGCCGGGATTCGTTTCCTCTTGCTTAAAATTCATTTCGTGGATGTAAGCGGGAAGGCGATAACGCGTGCGAAACTCTTGTGCGAGCGCTTGGGCTTGCTCCTCGGCTCCGTCGCCCGAAAAGCTAGCGGCCATGATCATCCACGGCCCGTTCTCTTGCTTTAGCCCGAACTCGTTGGCGGGCGCGCCGTTCTCCGCGGCGGGCGCTTCTTTTTTATCGCTGGGCACGAATTGCTTCCAAAGCTGCGCATAAGCGAAATTAGGACCACTGAGGGCGATAGTCATCGCCACGATCCAGGCACCGGAAACGTACCACGATCGCACCATGCTGACCTCCAGACGAAGTAGGGACCACCGATTGGCGGAATAGGACGAGTTGCTTCGGAAATTGCCGAGCCGGATCCGCTGACGGATACCGCTGGGAGCCCGAAGGCGGAAAAACTTAGCAAACTGTCTCAAGTTGTCCTAGAGGAATAGCCGGGGCTGGTTCGTGCAATTTGGCCGACAACCCGGTAAAATGGGTGGATAGTCCTGACTGCACTGAATGCATCTTTTACCGATTTTACCGACGCCAAGTCGGGCGGAGTCATTATGGCCTTCATCAATTCGATCCGTCGTTCAAGCACCACCTTGCTGGCATGCAACCATCTGTTGGCAGCTTTGTTCCTAGCAGTTGCGACATTAGCTCCTGCCCATGGAAAGGAAGCGGCTGCATCTGAAAAAGCGGAAGCAAAAGCCGAGGAGGCTGCAAAGGCGGAAGAGGAATCCAAGGAGTCGGACACCAGCAAAACCGACGACCAGGAAGAGAAGCAAAAGAAAGAAGCCGAAGAAAAGAAGGCCTCCGCTGCAAAAGACGAGGAAGCCAAATCGAAATCGCAAGAAACGGCCAAGGCAGAGGCCGCGAAGAAAACTTCCAGCGAAACTAAACAAGCAGCCGAGCGCGTGAGACGCGAGAAAGTGCGGCTCGCACTCTTTACGCTAAAAAGCTCACTGCCTGAATCGTCGGGACAGGCCGGTCCGTTTGGCGAAACTCAAATCAATTTGCGCGAGACGATCAGCCGACTCGAGCGAGCCTCGAAAGACAAATCGATTGCCGGCATCGTGCTCGATATCCAGAACCCTTCGATCGGTCGTGGCAAACTCGAAGAGCTGCGGGGCGCGATTTCGCGATTCCGCAAAGCAGGCAAGAAAGTGTATGCCATGATGGAGTCGGCCATGCCGGCCGACTATCTGATCGCTTGCGCGTGCGATGAAATTGTGATGCCCGAATCGGGAACGCTGATCCTGCCCGGCGTTCATGCGGAAGCAACCTTCTACAAGAACCTGCTCGGCAAAATCGGAGTGGAAGCGGATTTCGTCCACATCGGCGATTACAAGGGCGCTGCAGAGCCCATGATGCGCGATAAATTCAGCGAGCCGGTACGAGAAAATTTGACGTCGATGATCGACAGCCTGTACGACGAAATGGTCACGACGATTGTAAAGGAGCGGCCGGTTTCCATCGCGCAGGCGAAGGAGGTCATCGACACGGGTCTGCTGACTGCCAAGCAGGCCAAGGAACTGGGGCTTATCGATCGCATTGCTTACTCAGATGCTTTGCGCGATGAATTAGCGAAAACTTACGAGGCCGAGCCGCTGGTTTACGTGAAGAATTATGGGCAAAAAGAAGTCGATACCGATTTCTCCGGCCCGATGGGGGTCTTCAAGTTGATGCAAGCCATGATGGGTGCCGATTCGTCGTCGCGCCAGAAACGCGGCAAGAAGATTGCCGTGGTTTATGCATTGGGCCCGATCATGTCTGGAAAAAGTGAAAGCGATATTTTCGGCGGCCAACGCATGGGGTCAGCGACGATCATCGACGCATTGCGCAAAGCCAATAGCGACGACGATGTTGTTGGTATCGTGTTGCGAGTCGATAGCCCGGGCGGCTCCGCGCTCGCGAGCGACATGATTTGGCACGAAACCCAAGTCATCGAGAAGCCGATCGTGGCAAGCATGGGCGATGTGGCAGCCAGTGGCGGTTATTACATTTCGATGGGGGCCGATAAGATCATCGCCGCTCCGGGCACCATCACCGGCTCGATTGGCGTGGTCGGCGGCAAACTTGCGTATCGCGGGTTGTACGAAAAGTTGGGTATCACGACGGAGACGATCGAGCGCGGTAAGAATAGCGGCTTGTTCTCGTCGAGCGGCAAATTCACCGATTCGCAGCGCACGGTGATCGTGAACATGATGAAAGACACCTACGACCAATTTACGGAAAAGGCCGCGAAGGGCCGCAACATGCCGGTCGATAAATTGCGCGAGCTGGCCGGTGGCCGGATTTATACGGGCCGGCAAGCCAAGGAAAACGGCTTGGTCGACCAACTGGGGACGCTCGACGACGCGATTGCCGAGACCAAAAAGCTGGCCGGGCTGGAGGAAGGCGTCGAGGTTAAAATCGAAGTGCTTCCGAAACCTACGAACTTCCTGGAATCGCTGTTTGGTGATCTGGACGCCGAAAAAGAGGTCCAAATAGGAATGGGCCTCGAAAAGCTTTCGCCGGAGATGATGGAAGTGGCCCGTCGAGCGAATCGCCTTCGAGCCATTTTCAAGCAGCCAGCCGCGCTGGTTATGCCGTTCGAGCTTGAGATCAAGTAAAGGTGGCAAGGCATACTAGGAATCGCCCCGTTTTCACTTGCCGAATGCCTCCATAGGCCGATTCCGCTCGCCACTTGGGATCTGTGACGGCAGGGGAGATACCCTTGCCGTTCATGGACGCGGTTCGATTCTGCGCCCCGATTGGGCTACGCCGTTAACCATTTTTTGTCCGCAGATGACGCAGATGGGCGCAGATAGATCGGCTAATTGG
>CAZTWS010000206.1:0-3937 GCA_964618225.1 uncultured Planctomycetaceae bacterium | reverse complement strand
GGCCCGTTCGGACGGGCCTTCCTAATACCACGGCCTAGGGCCGTGGTTGATTATTCCGGTCGTTCAGATCGACTGGCCAGTCGCCGAGGGCGCACCGGCACTTCGCACGACTCATCCCCTGTTGCAACGCTGCTGCTACTGGGGATTTTATGACGACCAGTTTAAGCCGCCGCAAGGGGCTGCACCCGGCACAGCGAGCGTCAAGATATCTCTAGTCGGCGGACTGCTTCCGCTCCCGCTCGAGTCGGATGAAATGGAGATTCAAGTCCGCTCCGTCGATTCTGGGGCGGATGGTGAGTAGCACGTAAAGATAATGATGCCAATGTGAACGACCGAAAGCGATTCGGCTATTTGCTTCAAGTCAACCGACGGAGTGCGCATAGGTACCGAGAATAATGTTACGCCCTCCTTATGCAATTCGGCGATATCAAAAGTACCATTCGCTGTAAGATTCCCGCGGGACAATAGCCGCTAACGTCAATCCGTTACTTGAGCGTATTCTTGAAGATCGTGCCGTCTTTCATAATGACACGCAAATTCTGATCGGGGTCCGCGAGTAAGCCGATGTCGTCGAGTGGGTTTCCCTCCACAAGCAACAGGTCGGCAAGCGCGCCTTCCTCGATAACACCGAGCTTGCCTGGGTAAGGATTGCGCTTGCCGGTAAGCTGAAGCAATTCGGCATTGATACTGGTCGCCATCGCGAGGATTTCCCAGGGTTGATACCAGCGCGCGAGAGAGACGAGAAGTGCTCCTTGGCGCTCGGCCAGTTTCTGCGAAAAGAGAATATCGGTGCCAAAGGCTGTTTTGATTTTGTGCTCCCTAGCAAGTCGATAGGTTCTTTCCGTTCCGGCGATCACCTCGACCGCCTTGGCCCTCTCTTGGGAGCCGGAAGGAAAAACCTCAGCGGTTTCGGGTGGAAACGGCTGCGTGCTCAGCCAGACGCCCCGTTCCGCAATCAGCTTGGCGGTTGATTCGTCCATCAGGTGACCGTGCTCGATGCACCTAACCCCCGCGGCAATCGCCCGCCGAATCGACTCCGGGGTATAGGCATGCACTGTGACGTAGGTCCCCCAATTCTCGGCAGCCTCTACGGCGGCCCGCAGTTCGGGCTCCGTAAATGTCACTGCATCCAGCGGACTATTTGGCGATGCGACGCCGCCGCCAGCGGTGAGCTTGATTTGCGTCGCGCCCAACATCAGCTGTTCACGTACCCGGACACGAACTTCGTCGGGACTGTCAGCGACCATGCTGCCGCCGATCTGTTCCATGCGGCTGAGTGGGCCGCCAATCATTCGCGGCACTTCGTGCTTTTGGCGAAAGTCACCATGCCCGCTTGTGACGGTGATCACCGCGCCGGCGGGGTAGATGCGTGGACCGACTGTGACCCCTTCGTCGATGGCGCGTTTAAGGCCGAAGGCTGGTCCACCCAAATCGCGTACCGTCGTGAAGCCTCGCAGTAGTGTGTCTT
This sequence comes from uncultured Planctomycetaceae bacterium, assembly GCA_964618225.1. Classification (GTDB taxonomy): domain Bacteria; phylum Planctomycetota; class Planctomycetia; order Pirellulales; family Lacipirellulaceae; genus JABDGM01. The sequence continues at coordinate 2,469 of CAZTWS010000206.1, read as the reverse complement.
TCGCTTCCGCGCCCGCAACGAGATTGAGATAGCCAACATCTCCGCTGATCGCTTCTGCAGGTGTCGGACGCACTAGCATCGCGTGCCAGTGCATGTCGATCAGCCCGGGCATCAATGTGCATCCGCCGCCATGGATGATCTTCGTGTTCGCTCTACGGTCGGTGGGAATAGCGTCCGCGGATATCTTTTCGATCTTATTTCCACGAACGAGTACGTTTCGCGGTCCAGACAGTGACTCATTCTTTCCATCAAAGATGCGGACATTCTCGAAAAGTATGACATTCTCCGCGGACGAGCAGACCGCGAAAGAGAGTAGCGCGATCAAAAGGATGCACGTTTCGAAAGCACAACGCATAGTCTGGTCTCCATCAGTTTTAAGGTTCTGTTGTTCGATGGCCTCCGCTGGCGAACAAGGATTCCTGGCCTGAGCAATTGTAACGGACGCGTCGCGGCCTGAGGCCAGAGTATTTCAGCGCCACTGAAATACCTGACAAAGCGTCGTGGTCCATTTGATTCTCGCGCCCAATGACACACGCTCAATCAGTCGAGCCAGTCGTAGACCATTACGAAGATTCACGCCACTCTCACGGCGTTGCAGGAGAAAGTCGGCGTCGATAACTCCGCCATCGCGACCAGCCTCGATTTGCAAGTGGGCGCGGTGTTGCTGACAGAATTGGCACCATAGCAACTGATCGATTTTCTTCGGTACAGATCGCTGACGCGTAGTCACTGTCGATCTGGAATGCTTAGATCTTGGCTCACTATTTCGAGGAGCGTTCGGGGTTTGATGGCACTAGATTTTTAGCCACGAACTGGCTTATGGACACCAACGACCGAGAGATTGCATCTACACCTGTAGCGACTACCGTGGCGACACAGACGCACTCTGGACACGATATCTTGGCTGGTGGCGCACTCCCCTGCGTCCTGAGGATGAGGGTTTGGATAGTCCTGTATGGCGATGCTGGCGGAGGATTCGCTGAATCATTTGTTGACGGCTGGCAACGTTGGTTGCTTTTCCACCACGGTCGGGTCCTAAACAGATGTAATTTTACCTTGTACGCAGCTACATTGTACCAGTACGGCGTGATTGGCATAAACGTTGCGTTACTGCTGAGGTCGGCCTTGGCATTCCGCATAAAGTCGGGATGCGATGCCCCTGCCCTTCAAACACCAACGCTTTACACTGAGTAGTCTTCATGTCTGACCCATTACTCATCAACTGGACGCAACAGGACTTTGACACGGTTGAGCGAGGGGTGTTGGCCGCCACGCATGGTCTGGCCGATACTGGCCTGTTTAGCGACGACACCTTAATTGAGATCATCGACCGCCACCCTGTCGAAGATTTTAGTGTCAACACGATGGGTGCAGATCCAAACCTATTCGATTGGCGTGAAGGCGACCGCAACGGAGTGCCGGCCGATCAATTGTTAGACTTGGTGCGGCGGGGGCAACTGTGGATTAACTGCCGCAAGATGCTTACGCATCACCCCCAAGTCGCACGTATTGTTAACGATCTATACGACGAGATCGAGGCCCGCAATCCCGCCTTTCGGGCGGAAGATCGCACAGCAAATCTGCTGATCTCTTCGCCGACGGCGTGGGTGCCGTATCACGTCGATATGCCGGTGAACATGTTGTGGCACCTCCGCGGCATAAAACGAGTTTGGGTGTATCCGCCCTTTGACGTGCGATTTGCGTCGCCGGAAGTGCTCGGAAAAGTCTGCTCCGGCGAGTGGACCGAAGAAGTGCCTTACAATCGCAGCTTCGACCGGTACGCGCTGGTCTTTGACGTCCAACCTGGCCAACTCGTTACCTGGCCTCAGTTGACGCCCCACCGCGTCACTAACCTAGAGGGCCTGAACGTGTCGCTATCGACTGAGCACAAGAGCGTTCGAGCGCGACGACGCATCAACGTCCACACGGCAAATCACATCCTGCGAAAGCACTTCGGCGTTGCCGCCCAGGGGATTGACGTCGACGGTTTATCGCCGCACCTGAAACAATTTCTCGCCCGAGGATTTCGCTACTGTGGAAAAATGTTTGGACAATCCAGAAAGCAGTTTGCTTATCCGAAGTCGTTCGTTGTCGACCCGACAGCACCATATGGCTTCCGGTTGCTCGACAACCAGGCGCATGTCATCGTGGCACCTCACCATGAACTGGAGGCGGCGGCGGTGTAAATACTCTTTCAGTCCGCAATGAAAACTTCACGCGGCCTTTCGATTTCGAATGCTGTACTTCCTCGCCATTCGGCGCGTCCCGCGCTCGCGCAGGATGCAGGCGTGCTGCCGATTCCGGCGCTCAGGATCACCGCGTTCACGCCCTCATGCAGTTAGGCATCCTACTAATTGTGCATTCGAATCGCGTCCACTCAGCAGGAAGGCGATCACGAAGTCGGCGGGCACTCTCTAGAGCGCCTTTAACTTTGCTCTAGCGCCCTTTACGCTGGCCAGGTAATTTGGA
>CAZTWS010000205.1:0-3945 GCA_964618225.1 uncultured Planctomycetaceae bacterium | reverse complement strand
AGCAAAATGGGACTGTCTCCCTCTCTCAGACGGTTTTGTTAGAGTTCCTTAATTCAAACATCCCCAGCATTGTAAAGAAACAAATCGAAACATGTCGGCCGCCGCAACCAAACCACGCATTTTGACCGAGATCGCAGGGCAATCCATTCCGGCGCTGGCCAAGCAATATGGCACGCCCCTGTACGTTTACGACGCCGCACGGATCAACCAACGGCTCGCCGAGTTGTCGCAATTCGACGTGGTGCGATTCGCCCAAAAAGCATGCTCCAACATCGCAATTCTCGACCTTATTCGTCGCGGCGGCGGCCGGGTCGATTGCGTGAGCGTGGGCGAAGTGCATCGCGCCATCGCGGCCGGGTTCAAGCCGGGGCAGCAAACGCATCCGCCCGAAATCGTTTACACGGCCGATATTTTCGACCGCGAAGCGCTCGAAGTCGTCATCGAAAAAGACATCCACGTGAACTGCGGTTCGCCGGATATGATCCGCCAGCTTGGCGAAGCACGACGCCTCGCACCGCACGACTCCACGTCCAGTGGCATCACACTACGCATCAACCCGGGCTTTGGGCACGGCCATTCCCAAAAGGTAAACACGGGCGGCACGCAGTCCAAACACGGCATTTGGCACGAACAGTTGGAAGACTGCATCGAGCAAGCCACCAAACACAACCTCACCATCACCGGCCTGCACATGCACATCGGCTCAGGCACCGATCTCGAACACCTCAGCCAAGTGTGCGGCGCGATGGAAAGGGCAGCACTCGTGGTCGGCTCGTCGGTGCTCTCGATCAGCGCCGGCGGCGGACTGCCGATTCCCTACCGTGAGGGAGATTCGACCATCGACGTGGATGCCTACTTCAAATTGTGGGATGTAACACGACACCGGCTGGCCACGCAGTTCGGCCACTCGATTTCGCTCGAAGTGGAGCCGGGCCGCTATCTGGTGGCCGAAAGCGGCTTTTTGATCAGCGAAATCCGCGCCATCAAAACGGCCGGCGAGAACACCTTCTACCTGCTCGATGCGGGGTTCAATAACTTGGCCCGGCCGATCCTGTACGGGGCCTATCACCCGATGTCGGTTTGCACGGCTGATGGAAGCACGGCCAACGTCCAAACCCAAGACGTGATCGTGGCCGGCCCGCTGTGCGAATCGGGCGACATTTTCACCCAAGAGGAAGGCGGCTTCGTCGCAAAACGACCACTTCCCGCGGCCAACGTGGGCGATTTCCTCATTATCGAAAACGCGGGCGCGTACGGCTATGTGATGTCTAGCAACTACAACTCGAAACCGCTCGCCCCGGAAGTATTGATCGAAAACGGCAAGCCCCACCTGGCTCGACGACGCCAAACTTACGAAGACCTGATCGGGCTCGAATTCATTGCCGGATAAACGACGAAGCTCGATTTCGCGTTCCTAACACCCCTTTAGCGGCTTTAGCGGCGGCGGCCACGCCGTCCAACCAGTGTACGCATACCACCCCATAAACCTAAAAACGCACGAGCCCCCAAGTAGGCCCCACTTGCCGAGCGAGACCTACTGGCCGTCGCCGCGAAGAAGAACAAAACGCCCTTTATCGAAACAAAGCCCCATGCAGCCCCTCATGCGTCCACCTTGGCTCCCGCCCGCTAGCAAGCTAAGATTGGAATAGATTTCACCAGTTCGCTCCGCCGATGTATATTCTCGCGGAGCGACGTCCTGGTCGCATGGTTGCTGGCGGTCAACTTTTTCCTCATCTCAGGACGCATCAATGGCCAAAGAAGGACCACGCAAAAAAGTTCCCAAAGAGCTCGCGGTCATCAACGCCGACAATTGCACAGGCTGCGAATCGTGTCTCGAAGTGTGTCCGGTCGACTGCATCGAGCTCAAGAAGATCGATCGCGGTGTCGTGAAAGGCACGCAGCAGTGGTGCGAAATCGATCTCGAACGCTGCGTGGGCTGCGAAGTGTGCGTCCATATCCCCGGCAAGAAAACGAACCCGTACGAGCTGACGGTCTGCCCCTGGGACGCCATCGAAATGGTGCCGACACAAAACGTTGCCTTGGTAGTCGCCCAAATTGGCGGCCCGCCGGAATACATCCAGGAAAATTGGGACCGCCTCGTAAGCTCGGCACAACACCTGGCCGAACTACGCGCCGCAAGCGCCTAACGCCGCCATCTCACGCCCTCAAACAAAGCGCTCCTCCCCTTAGCGGCGGCGGCCACGCCGTCCAACCAGAACACGCCATCCAATAACACACCAACAACCCCAGCCCCAACCGCTTGCGGCTTAGCGAGTATTTTTAGGCAAAGCCCGACTACAGCATGACGGACCGCATGTATTCAATACTGCGTTTTGCGATTTCATCCGGGCTCGGCTCGTACTTGAAAACTTCAACGCTCACCCAGCCGCTGTACTCGATATCGCGAAGCGCCGCGAAGATCGGGTGAAAATCAACCTCGCCCATGCCGGGGCCCAGCAGGTTCGGGTCGTTCGCGTGGAAGTGCGCGATCCACGGCGCACACTCGCGGATGATTTCGGCAGGCGGCTTCGATTCGCTCGTCATCGCCTTCACGTCGAGGTGCAATCGGCAATGAGGCGAGTCGACCATCTTCGCCAGTCGGATTGCGGACTCGGCCGTAAGCAGAAAATTCCCCTCGGTCGGCCCGAGCGGTTCCAGGGCGATCGTCACGCCGAGTTGAGTACACGTGGAAATCGCGGCATTCAGAACCTCGGCGGCGTAGGCTTCGCCGTCCTCATAAGAAACGCCAGGCAACAAGTTGCGTTGTTGCGGCGAGCCAAGCACCATGATTTTGCCGTCGAGGCTCGCGCACACTTCCGCCAGTGCCCGCAAGTACTCGGCCGTGTGACGGCGAACATTCGGGTCGGGGCTCGTGAGATAGAAGCCCTCGGTTTGGGCGAGTAGCCAATGCAGGCCGACGATTTCCAAGCCGGCATCCACGGCCATCTGCCGCACGTTGACGATTTTTTCTGCCGACACGCGGCGCACGTCAAACGGCTTATCCCACGGAGAAAACGTGAACGGAGCGATCTCGACGCCCGTATAACCGAGCTTACGAATCGCGGAAAACGTGTCGGCAAACGAGCGCGTGCCGAAGGTTTCGTTACAAATGGCGAATTTCATGAGTTACCTTATTGACGACATAACTCTGTTCCCGACCCCAGCATTGTGCGCCACAACGCCGCGTTTTGCACTATCAAGTAATCAACTCGCTCGCGCCCGTCATTCCCGCGCAGGTGGGAATTCTAGATGCAACCTACGAAATCATCGAGATCCCCTCTGGTACCACTGCTGGCTAGTTACAAGGACTTCACCCGGGTATTCAGCAACTCTAACAAAATGTCCGATAGGTGAATTCGCAGCGAGCTATTAGGCGGGACCACTGGATGCGTTGGGCTGAGTTTCCGGACGCGGCCTCATAAGACTGCTCGCACAAAAAATTGCAAGACCAACGTACAGCAGCCACTCAACGGAAGGATCGTGAACAAATGCCGCTGCGGCCATGCAACCAAGCCCAACTCCGGTAACTACCCCTGAAAGATATTCGCGACTAGGACGTGAACCGAGATCGGGCAATTGCCGCGTGAACAAGCCATGAAAGAGAATCCCTAATCCAGCAACCGTCATCATGACCCCTGCCACAAATAACGACGCATCGCCGGCAACTCCCATCACAAGGAATATCGGTCCAAAAGTAAGGCATGCTGGCACGATTGCCCACCGCATTTGAAACATATATGCCTCGACAGCCTAACAATGATTGGACGAAATTCTCTACATAATGTCAGCTCACATTTTGTCAATTTTAGCTGTCATGTCAATTTTTGTTATTCCATTACAAAACAGCCCGTAGCGTGGGTGCTCCGTGGTTAATTCCTCCCCGTGGCCGGAAATAAGTACTTGAAAACGGCCACCGAATATGTATATTCGTACACATGTGAAATG
>CAZTWS010000204.1:0-4025 GCA_964618225.1 uncultured Planctomycetaceae bacterium | reverse complement strand
CTCGCATCAAACTGAAAAAACTCTACCCCTCAATTCAGGTTTGAAGGCCCACTAGCAGGGTGCTGAAAAACTCCTATCCGGTCGAACCACTCGACATAAGTCCTTTTGCATCGGTTAATGTCCTGTCAACAAATAAGGACTTACGACAAATCAGGGTTTGTCGGCCGACTTTTTCAGCACCCTGCTAGGAACGCTTCAATAGCTTCCCGATTTTCAAAATAACCACAGAGACACCGAGGGTCGGAAGAGTGATTTTGAACCACGAAGGCACAAAGACACAAAGGCTTTTAAAAAGTTTCACGGTATAGAGTAAGTCGCTCACCACGACAATATGTAGAGTGCGACAGTGGATCAAACTCTTTGTGCCTTCGTGTCTTCGTGGTTCAATTAAACTCTCCTTGCTCCTTGCTCCACGCTCTCTGCTTCATCCTCCGTGGCCTCGTGTGCTTTCACCGCCAGCACTGGCGAGGCAAATTGAATCGACTTTTTCGATTCTAGCAACTTTTCGGAGAATTCCGATCAGGTTGACTCCCTCTACTGGCCGATAGTTCGCATTACCTGTTAATGAACTTCTCGCTTCACTCTGCCAGATGGGTCGTACCATGCATCTTGCAATTTCTATCCGCCGGCTTGGAGCCGGCTCGATCCCTGCGATTTTGCTTTTTGCGTTGAGTCCACTAGCGGCGGAAGCCCAATATAGAATACCACGCAGGGACGTGCCGCCAGGCTACCCCGCGGCCAAGGTGCCTCCGGAACGCGAGTCGCTACTGGGCAACGGAGGAGTTGGCTGGCCATCGCTTCCATTTTCACGCAAGCAAGCTTCAGACGAAAGCCGGCCTCAACAGCCAACCAATGCGCGTAGCGTTCCTCGCAGCGTTCTCCAGAGTCAACAGCCGCCCCACGCTAACCATGGTGGCATGCCTTTCGCTCAGCACAACATGCCGCAACACGGAGCCAACTTGGCACCGAACGGCTTGCCACGACCGACAATGAATGATCCGCAACAGGTTGCAAACCGCGGTCAATTCGTGACACCTCCGAGCATCGCGCCTCGCGCGGCTGCCCCCACGACAATCCCCGCTACGAACCGCCTTCCGGAAGTGCCCACTACTTCTGTCGCCATTACAACGGCATCTTCACCGGCTCTGTCGCAGGCAGCACAAACATTAGCCAAAGCTCATGGTCTGGCCACTACCGCCAAAACAGAAGATGACTACACCATCATCATCAATGCCTGCCAACAGGCTCGTGCTGGCCAACAGGATCCTACGGTCGCCCAGTATGCTAACGAACTGTGCTCGTGGGCATTGAACAAACGCGGTCAATTGAAAGCGGAAGCCGGTAACGACACCGCCGCGACTGCCGACTTCGACGCCGCCGTGGCTGCCGATAGCAAGCGGTGGCGAGCTATCCACAATCGTGGCGTGCTGCTCGCCCAGAACGGCAATTTCGAGAAAGCGTTCGACGACTTCTCTCGCACCATTCAGTTGAACCCCAAGTTTGCCAAAGCCTATTCGAATCGTGGTGCGTTATTCGTAGTGGCTGGCAACTTGAAGAATGCAAAATCGGATTACGAACAAGCTCTTAAACTCGATCCGCAAATCGCGGTCGCCTACCGAGGCCTGGGTCGCGCCTTCCACTTGGATGGCGAACTCGATATAGCCATGAAGCACTACGACGAAGCCGTGCGACTCGCACCGAACGACGCCTACGCCATCGCGAGCCGGGCCGATGTGCTCACCGACCAGGGCCGCTACGACGAAGCAAGCGCCGCCTACGAAAAGGCCATCGAAATCGATCCTTCCGCAAGCCATGCCTACAGCGGTTCGGCCTGGTTGCTCTCAACCTGCCCCGACGACGCGGTTCGCAATCCTCAGCTTGCCCTCGAACGGAGCCAAAAGGCGGTGAGCCTTTCGGGCGGAGAGGATTCGGCCGCCTACGACACGCTGGCTGCCGCCCAGGCCAACCGGGGCAACTTCGAAGCGGCTAAGCAGGCCGTTAAAGAAGCCGTACGTCTCGCCACACCGGGCGAGAGACAAGCTTACGAAGAACGCCTCGCCCTGTACGAGCAAGGAAAACCGTTCCGTCTCGAACCGATCGAAGAAGTCGTTCAGGCCAGCCACCAAGAATAGCTAGTGCCTTTTTCGAGTCGACGTTCCGCTGACGATCGATGCCAAAATAAAATCTTTAGCGGCGGCGGCCACGCCGTCCAACCAGCAAACGACATAGCAACACGAGAAACCTAAAAACGCACTGGATCTCAGGCAACTCGACACAATATCTTTTGGGGGGAGCGTCAGAGCCCGGTCGCGAATGCGGCCGGGCTCTCGTCGCGCGCATACAGGACTGATCTTGCCGCCACGATTCCTCGCCGACGACAATGGGGCTTCGACCCGCCCACCACGACGCGCCACCCAACGATGTCTGGAAAGCTCCGCTATCTCTACCGGGCCTATCGCTATCGGCTCAGCGTCGATTCGGCAGAGCTGCGCTTCCTGTGTTCGCAACTACAACCGGGCCAAGTCGCGGCCGACGTCGGCTGCCACAAAGGAGCTTACACCTATTGGATGCGCCGCCGTGTCGGTCCTCAAGGCGCGGTGTTCGCCTTCGAGCCACAACCCAAGCAGGTCGAATACTTGCGGAACACTTTCTCGGCAATGAACTACGATAACGTCGTCGTCGTGCCTCAAGCCGTATCCGATCGCCAAGGCGAGCTGGAACTACGCACGCCCGCGGGCAGCGGACTGACCCATGCCGCCACGCTTGAACGGCGAGCCATTCACGACCCGGTCTTCCACGCCGGTCAAACGACGTTGGTCGATGTCACGACACTCGACGATTTCTTCGCGAACCAAGATAGAAAACCGAACTTCATCAAAATTGATGTCGAAGGCCACGAATCGGCCGTCATCGCCGGGGCCAACCATGTGCTTGCAACGTATCGCCCCACGCTGCTCATCGAATGCGAAGCACGCCACCGTTCAGACGGCAACGTGTTCGCGGTATTCGAGGCACTTCAAGAACTTGGCTACGAAGGCAGCTTCTTCTATCGAGGTGGACGCCAACCACTCACCGAGTTCGACCCGGCCACGCATCAACCGGTCCGCGACACCGTCACTCCGTTACCACGCGGCTATGTAAACAACTTCGCGTTCGTGCCACGCCACCCACTCGTCGCATGCCCTTAGTCGCGAAGCGACGAAAGAATGTAGCCGGGGACGCAAGTCCCTGGGACACGCGGGCCTGAAACACATCCAGCCGCGCAGCGGCGACGGAAGCTACGGAGTTAGCTTCACAGCTTCGGGGAAGAAAAAGGGCAAGAGTCATAGTATTGACAGTTCATTCCCGTCCCCTATGTTTCACCTACGATTTATTTGCGATGCGTTTCATGCCAGCGTTCTCTGGAGAGAACCCAACAGGTAATACAGTCCGTCCATCATAGCTTGTGCCAATTAAAGACGAATTTTGGAAATTGGCACCCATTAAATTAGCGCCCCTGAACTTTGTGCTCCCTCCCAAGTTATCCACGCCTAACTTGCAATTAGTGAATGTAATTCCATGGCAGTTAGCGTCGGCAAAACTGACTCCTTGTAGAACAGTCTCGCTAAATGTTGCGCCCGACAGATCTGCACAAATAAAAGATGCCCAGTAGAGATCGCAACGGAGAAACATTGCTCCACGCAGAGATGTGCCAATAAACATGGCACCTTGAATTACAAGGTCCTGAAATACAGCTTCGTCGAGCTGCATTTCTGAAAAATCGAACGAGTCACTTAGCTCGTTAAATGTAAGTAGTGGTTCGCCGTCCCGATTTTTTATTAGCATACTTCTTATTCGCAACCCAATGACAGGGGAAGAAAAGTTCCGTAGCGTGGGTGCTCGCACCCGCGGGTTGTGGTTTCCACCACCGGGAGCTCGCGGAATTGGGAGGCGGGTTGCTGGGACAGCACAGGATGGAAACGTGGTACACCATTCGTGGGTGCGGAAGCACCCACGCTACGTCTGGTTTAAATCATGGGGAGCGA
>CAZTWS010000203.1:0-4052 GCA_964618225.1 uncultured Planctomycetaceae bacterium | reverse complement strand
GTGACCTTGCGCCACTCGAAGCCAAACGAACCGGCCTGTGTTGTGCCTGTCATAAAGGCGGTGCTGTTTTGGCCGTCGTAAGTACCTAGCTGAGCAGCCGGGGCCGAGCTAGTGCCGAACAGGTCGACATAGAACGGGTTAAGGTTCGACGTCGACCCGGCTACGTTCCCGGCGGCATACACTCCCGGATTTGAGTCAGGGGCGACTAAGGTGTTGGAGCCCGCAAAGACTGCGTAATCATTACCGATGCCACCATCGTTGGATGCGGAGAACGTCATCGAGTGGATAGTGTCTAGACCAGCGCCATTTCCGATAACTTGTGCCACGGTCCCGGAGGTTCCGATCGAAAACGACGTGTTGTGGGTACCACCAGGTGAATTAACGTTTTCGCCTAGCCCTGTGACTCCGTTAAAGGTGCCATTATTGCCGTGGAAATTGGCCCAGACATAGAACGTCATGCCAAAATTCTCGCCGAAGTCTCCACCGGTGGGAGACACCGAGATACCGGATGTAGTTCCCGCGCGGTCCGTGATCGGAAGCGTTTGAGTAGCCGGAAGGTTCGCACGAAGCCTCAGGCCGAAGGTATCGTCAGGGGCATTGCCTGGTGCGGGCGGAATGCCAAGCGCGCCATAATCGTACCCCCAGGTAGCATCGTACCGGCCGGCGATCGCGGTCGAAGAAGCATTGACCGTCCAACCCGCACCGTCGTCAAAGTTGCTGGTGTACAGAACGGTCGCCGACGCAGGCATTACGAACCCGCCTACCGCGACCAAAATTGCAAACCCAAGGTGTCTACTACGCATTAGTTCCCTCCGATGTCCAATGAAAAAGAAGCCTGTTTGTAGGAAAAGTTCTGGACCGACTAAGTGTCATACGAACGTCAATTTCCGCCCACCAGCATACATCATGCTGAACTGCTTTAGCACTTGTCAAGCATTTATCGCTATTTTGCGGAATTCTTTTGGGATTTAGCCGCAGGCTTGCGTATGGACGATAGTTGCTTACGCACAGCGTTGGGTTATTGCGGTTTTCGTGGTTCAAGCCCGGTCAGAGCGATTCTCAAGTTGATGGATTAGTTTTGGTGGCTGGGGCGTTGCCCCAGCCACCAAAAAACTGCTGCGATGGCCTTGTTTTTGCGCTCATTTGCCGGCTCTGGTGGCCGCTCATTCCCCGGTTGGCCATCGGATTCCGCCCCCATGCCGCCTCCGAGTTTCGCTGGCCTATTCGCGCCTGCCAACTTCTGAAATCTCGCCAAATCGCGTCACACCGAGATGTATCAGGGGGCGACTACTACAGCAACAATGTTTACAAAAAATTTCGTCATGCCCTCCCAGCTTTTCGCAAAACGGTAAGAGAGATTTTTGCAAATGAGAAAAGCCCGCAGTTCGGGGGGAACTGCGGGCTGAGTGGTCTTAATTTCGCAAGTTGATTAACGACGGCGAATTCCTATGAGCCCGGCCAATGCGATGACGAGCATGGCGAAAGTGCCTGGCTCGGGCACGACGCGCAGGTTATCGATTACGACAAAGTTGTAGGCCTGGGCATCTGCCACGTTGGCAGTGGGATCGAGGAAGCCAAGGGTTATGCGGCCATCCGAAATGAAACTGCCATTGACCCCAGCATCAAGCGTACCGATCAACAGTCCGCTAATGTACCATTTCATCGAAGGAGCGCCCCCCGTGCCACCAGTAGCGTCGACGTGAAGCTCGATCTCCTGCCATTCCATGCCGATCGCGCCAGGTTTGGTGGTGCCGGTCTGGGCGGCCGGCCCACCATTGTTAATGCCTTGGACTGGCAAGTTGGCGACATCGATACCACCAAACTGGTTGTAGTAGATGTCATTCGCATTCCGAGCGTCGTTAAAGGGAGAGACCGTTTGGGTATGAGTGCCTGCCTCGAACTGCCCTGTACTTGGTAGTTGCGTGGCAGCAGTCTTATGCATGCGGTAGTCCAAGGCATTAAATCCGTCTCCGGTGACGGCAACCCAACCGCCGGAACCGGCAACTCCACCTGGAATTGCTGCGTGTGTGGAATTTTGTGTTGTGCCATCGCCACCCACACCTGCCGTAAGAAAGCGAGTCGATCCCCCGCCGGCACCAGGAAAGGGACCGTTAACGTTCAGCCAAGCATCGAACTTGACGATGTAATTACCGGTGAAACTCGGAATTGTATGGAGTGTAAGGCCTGCAGCCGCTTGTTCTCCTGAAGGGCCGACATTCACGTCAAGTTTCAGGCCCGTGGTCGAGCCATCGGTTGTATTAGGTGCCGGCGGAATGCCCATGACACTGTAGTCCCAAGCGAAAGTGGGGAACGAGCGGGCCGTTTGGCCGACAACCGCGTAATTTGCTGCCGACACCACGTCATCAAACTTATCGGAAAACAGCGGGGCCGCCTTAGAATGTGCCGCGAACACGGCAACTACAGAAATGCCTAGAGCAATCGAACAAACATAACTCTTCATTAGAACACTCTCCCTCAATCGAATCGGAACATCTCAAGTAACCGCCGAGCGTCCGCCGCCGCTTGGCCCATGAACAGAAAAAGTCAAGACGGAGCCCATTATTGGCTACAGACCCGTCGGTTTGTCAAGAAATTCTGGAGAATTTTCGCAGATTCGCGAGAAAACTGCGCGTTGGCGAGATTGCCCTTACTACGGGCAGCCTCGGATTTTCGTGATGGAAGTCGAAAGCTTAGAGCAATTTTACCTGCGGCATTTTGGGTTTTATCCCGTAATCCAGCCGGATACTGTTAAGTTCCGCCTGAACTGATTGGAGCCTGGTTTCCATCGGCTCAATGTCGTGCGATTTACCCACTTCGTGCATCTTTCGACGGTTCGAAATCTGTTCGCTGATGATGGAAAGAAGCGCTGGCCAATTGTCGTTTCTTGTCGGGATGAATCGCGATGAAGGTTTGATTTCGGATCGCGACGAGGTGTTAGCTTCCACGCCGGTTGCGGCAAACTCACCAAATACAATGTCTTGCAATGCGATGCTTTGGCTTGCAAGTTCCGGCATATCACCCACCTCGGAGCCGCCGCCGGCGTCGGCCGTGGAGCCGAACTGCTCGAAGAAGATGGCATAGTCGGCTTCATCGACGAGGGTATCGGAATTGGCGTCGCCCAGGGTACCGGCCGGCACGGTGCTGCCCTGGAACTTACGCCACAGGACGTAGTCGGCCGCGTCCACGACGCCATTGCCGTTGAAATCGGCGTTGGTGGTGGGCGGTGCCATGCCCACATAGAAGCCGGATCTCTGATCGAACGCGAACTGGCTATTCCCTCCGATGGCCAGCACGGTGGCCGTGTGGGAGAAGTCGCCGAGAACGACCGCGCGAGTGGCGGAGTAAACCCAAATTTCTTCGAGATCCAACAGGCCGTTGGAATTCGTATCGCCGCCCAGATAAGTGGCGAAGAAATCGTCGAGTGTGTCCTCCGGCGTGCCGTTGTTATCGAGGACCCCGACAATCGTAACGGGAACGTTTCCGGAATTGGTCAGGACGTAGGCGAAGGTGACGTCCGAGCCGACTGGTACCGACGGGCCTGGAGGAGTGGAAGCCTCTTGGCCGTCCATCAAAACCTGGAGGCTTACGCCGGGAACCGCTCCCAAGTAATTCACCGATTCGGTATCGGTCACGGGAACGGAGAGGACATCGCTACTGAGCACCAGGGCGGTGCCCGAAAACTGTCCTGCAGTTGCCGTATGCAGTGAAGCGAAATGCCAGGTTTCTCCCGGATCGAGCTGATTGTTTCCGTTGACATCTCCGGAAACGTAGAGGGATAAAACATCGTCGTTCGGGTCTTCGGGCGTGCCGTTATCGTCGCTGACCACTAGATTGGAGAGAGGCAGATTACCAAGGTTCGTGACTCGGTAGGTGAAATACGAGCTCATACCTGGCGTTAACACGGGTCCAGGCGGATTGGAAGCGTCGATACCATCAATCAGTGTCGTGAGATGAATTGCCGATACAACGCCGAAGTAGTTGGCGGCGTTGCTACCGTTGACGGATTGCGACGCGCCGGTTGCCGAGACGGAGCCGCTGCCCGTGTATTGCCC
>CAZTWS010000202.1:0-4495 GCA_964618225.1 uncultured Planctomycetaceae bacterium | reverse complement strand
AAGACTCCGCAAAATCGGGACAGTCCCCGCCGGTTTTGTTAGAGTTCCTAAGTAAGCTTGCGAAGGCATTAGTGTTCTGTCCATGGTCATTTGAAGGGTGGCATGCTTTCACGCGCTAGCGGGTAAGCATGCCTACGCCCGGAAGGCGAAGGCATGCCACCCATCAAATCAAAACTGACAGACCACCAGTTGTGTGGGATGCGAGTAGTGGTCAACGCGTGATCCACAAGAACGGGTGGCCCGCTTCGTCGATGCGCAGGCTGCTTCCGAGCCGCGCCTGCGAGGCGGCCCGCGAAATTACTCGGCTGTAGCTCGTGCGCGTTTTCGGAATTCGCACCTGAACTTTTTCGGGATCGACTCCATTCGCTGCTAACGCCGCGTGGTCGAGCAGAATCGGCACTTTCAGCCGTGGCCCAATCGCAGCTAGAGTTTCGGTCAACGTGAAGCCATCGATCTCGGCATTCAGCAGTTCGAACAAACTGGGGGCCGAGCGGTTTGGCGTTTCGTGCGGCTCCCAGCCTACCGGCCAGAACTGCAGCGTGGAGTCGTCTGTTTTGCCCGCGCGCTGGTACGACAACGCTGTCTTAGCATCGCCTTGAGCGACCGCAGGGTTCAATAGCACTCGCAACTCGATTGCTTGTCCGCGCGGTTTATCGGGCCGCAGTACCAATCCCGTCGAGCGTAGTAGAATTGCTAAACCGGTGCCTGCCGAAATACCGCGCACATTGTCGGCAACTGCAGGTGCGTTTTGAACGATCGATTCGGCGCCGGCATCCACCTTTAAGCCAATGCGGAACTGTTCGCGAAATCGATCGAGCACATCGCGCAATGCCAACCCCTTTGTGTCGAACGCCACCGGTGGCGAAAGATCGTCGAACACCGCGTGAATCTCGGCCTCGGTCAGGCCGAACATGCCGCGCACCGCGGTCATCGACTCGGCCCCGTCTGCCGCCAGGCGGTCGAAATAATCTTTGATTCGTTCCCGATCGCCCTGGCCGAAGGTTCCGCCCGCCAGCCTGAGCCGATTGTCGGCCGTAAGAATTCCAACAACGTGATAACTTGGTGCTTGGGTGGTGCCGCGGTTCGTGGCCGCGGGCACGTCGCCTTTCGTGGCACCGCGGATCCGCACGTTCTCGATGCCGATGCTTGCCAGCAGTTGCAACCACTGTTGAGGCGCGGTAATTTGCACTCCCCGTTCGGTGGCCAGTTCTAGCTCAACCCGCGGCGCGGCCGCACACGCAGGTGCCCAGGCGAGAATGAGTATCGAACTGGCAAAAAATACAGATAATATCGGTCGCATAAACAAAGTATAGCATCGAGGATTGAGTTGCGAGGATCGAGGAGCGAGGCCTGAAACTGCTTTACTCGACTCTTGTTTCTCGCTCCTCACCCCTCCAAGGAGCCCTTGCATGTCGCGTCCAGTTACGTTGTTCACCGGCCAGTGGGCCGATCTCTCGTTGGAAGAAATGTGCCGCAAGGCAAGCGACTTCGGCTACAACGGCCTCGAACTCGCTTGCTGGGGCGACCACTTCGAAGTGAACAAGGCAACGGCCGATCGCAACTACGTGGCCACCCGCCGCGACTTGCTCGATCGCCACGACTTGCAGTGCCACGCCATCAGCACGCATCTTGTGGGCCAGGCCGTGTGCGATCGTATCGATCAACGCCACCGTGCAATTTTACCGCCGCACGTGTGGGGCGACGGCGACCCGGCCGGCGTCAACCGTCGCGCTGCCGAAGATGTCAAAAACACGGCCCGCGCCGCGCAGCAACTCGGTGTTGGCGTGGTCAACGGCTTCACCGGTTCGAGCATCTGGCCGCTGCTGTATTCTTTTCCGCCGGTTCCCGATTCCATGATCGACGAAGGTTACCAGCAATTTGCCGAGCGGTGGAATCCGATTCTCGACGTGTTTGGGGAATGTGGCGTGCGTTTCGCGCTCGAAGTGCATCCCACGGAAATCGCCTTCGACCTCCACAGTGCTCGTCGTGCTCTAGATGCCGTCGACAATCGCGAAGAATTCGGTTTCAACTTCGACCCCAGCCATCTGCTGTGGCAGGGCGTTGATCCGGTCGAGTTCATCCGCGAATTCTCCGACCGTATCTATCATGTGCATATCAAGGATGCGATTGTTACACTCAACGGCCGTAGCGGCATCCTGAGCAGCCACCTCAACTTCGGCGATCCGCGTCGCGGATGGGATTTCCGCTCGCCCGGCCGCGGTGGCGTGAATTTCGAGGAAATCATCCGCGCCTTGAACAAAGCCGGCTACAACGGGCCGCTCTCGGTCGAATGGGAAGACATCGGCATGGACCGCGATCATGGTGCTCGCGAGGCGTGTGAGTTCGTCAAGAAACTCGATTTCGCCCCCAGCGGCGTCGCGTTCGATGCGGCGTTCTCCGATAAGTAATTCTTCTTCGGGAGGATTTAAGGATCTCACGCAGAGGCGCGGAGTTCGCAGAGAACATTTCAGAACTACGCCGTTAACCCTTTTCAATTCCAAGAGTCCGCAGATGGCGCAGATGTCCGCAGATTGAGATTGGTACCACCCAGTTTTTTTGCGTCTTTTGTGCCTTTTTGTGGCCAACTTCCTTCGATTTATTTATGGCCACGAAAAGGCACAAGAAAGCACGAAGAGAAGCGGCCGCAGATGGCTAGACCGAGGAACGCCAAGGCCATTGTCGTTACTCTTGCACTTGGAATTACAAAATCTGCGATCATCTGCGTCATCTGTGGACTCTTGGAATTGAAAAGGGTTAACGGCGTTGGTGGCATGCCTTCGCTTCTGGGCGTAGGCATGCCCTTGAGTATGTTCTCGCTCCGCGATCTCTGCACCTCTGCGTGAGAAAACTCCATTGTGAATTTGGCATGGTACACTAGAAGTATCTGGGGCGATCTCGGAACGTCGACAGCCCGGCTATAGTCTCGCCATGTTTGCTCGTCCAACTTCTTATCTTTGGTATTCGGCTGTTCTCACCACGTGGGTTTCGCTATCGGCAATCGTTTGCGCTGCCGATACCCGCCCCGTGCTGCTCGCCGAATACGGCGAACTCAGCACGAAGTTCGCAGAAGAATTCCCGGAATGGCGGCCCAAACCGCCGGCCACGGGCTCATTGCTTTTCATCGCGCCCGATGAATACTCGCCCGCAATTGTTGGCGACAAAATCGCGCAATCGGTCCGCAACAGCTACGCCGAATCATTGTTCCGACTCGCCAAACGCGCCGCCGAAATTGGGCAACTATCGCTCGCGTTTCAATGGGCCACCGAAACATTGCGAGAGAATCCGAACCATGCCGATGCCCGCCGTGTGCTCGGCTACGAAAAGCGAAATGGCAAGTGGCTAACCCCTTATGGCATACGCATGGCCGAAGCCGGCAAAACCTGGCACCCGAAGTTTGGTTGGCTCGCCCCCGCCGACGTTACTCGCTACGAAGCCGGCGAACGCCTCAACGGCAATCGTTGGGTTACCGCGGAAGCCGATGCCGAGCGCCATCGCGATATGAAGGGTGGCTGGCAAGTGCGCACCGATCATTTTTTGGTCACTACTAACCACAGCCTCGAAGCGGCCGTGGAACTCGCCGCCCGGCTCGAACACCTCCACCAAATTTGGCGACAGTTGTTTGCCGGGTTCTACCTGAAAGAGAACGAAGTGCGCCGCTTGTTCGCCGGCGAACGCGAGCCGCGTAAGCAGGTTCGGCCGTTCCGTGTGTATTACCATCGCGATCGCGAGCAGTACAACAACGCATTGCGGCGGTTTCAGCCCCGCATTGCCGACACGCTTGGCATTTACTTCGACACCACCCGCGAAGCCCACTTCTTTGCTGGCGACGAGCAAGACCCCGGCACGCTCCACCACGAAGCCGTACACCAGTTATTTCAAGAAACCAAGCCCACGGGGAAGCGTGTCGGGGCCGTCAGCAATTTTTGGGTTATCGAGGGGATTGCCACATACTTTGAAACGCTTCGCGAACACGAGAGCCCCGAGGCGGGTCTGTATTTCACGATCGGCGACTGGGCCGAAGGCAGGCTGCCCTCTGCTCGGCAGCGTCTTCAGGAGGGGTTTTACG
The DNA here is from genome assembly GCA_964618225.1 of uncultured Planctomycetaceae bacterium. Taxonomy (GTDB): domain Bacteria; phylum Planctomycetota; class Planctomycetia; order Pirellulales; family Lacipirellulaceae; genus JABDGM01. The sequence continues at coordinate 429 of CAZTWS010000202.1, read as the reverse complement.
TGCCGCTGGCCGAGCTGACTCAGCTTGGGAAGCTGGAAACCCAGCGGCGACCCGACCTGTCGAAACTGTACAGCCAATTCGCCGGAGTGGCCGCGTTTCTTATGGATGGCAACAACGGCCGTTTCCGCGAGGTCATGGTGAAATACCTGGATGCGGTTTATTCCGGCCGCGACAACGCGAGGTCGCTACAAGCCGCGGTGGGCGACGATGGCTCGGTTCTCGACGAAGACTACCACGCCTATGTGGAGAGCTTGCCGTAGGACGGCCTTAGCGTTATCGTGGTTGAGTACGTTTTGCAGGTCCGATGTTAGAGGAAAAACGCATGGTTCAGCTCCTCGCCCATATCACCGCAAACGAGGTGCCCAGTTTCTGGCTAACGGCTATGGCCAGCTTTGCGGCAGGCTTAACTGCTGGCGTTGCCGTTACCTA
>CAZTWS010000201.1:0-4558 GCA_964618225.1 uncultured Planctomycetaceae bacterium | reverse complement strand
ACACCACCGACTCCGAAGTAGAGCGCTTGATTGCCGCCATCAGGGAAATCGCAAAATAAGCGCTAATCGCACAACTGCTGCCGGCGGTCTGCTGAGCTTGTCATACGTCTACCGATTACCGCACGTTTTCAAACAACCCCGTGCGATACATCGGTAGGTGGCGGTAATAAACTTCGAGCACGTAGATCGACAGGCAGGTGACGTACAGCCGTCCGCCCGCATCGCCCCAGCGGTCGCCTTTAGGGTCCCAACTGCCTCGCTCGCGGCCGCGTTTTTCTTGATGAGCGGGCAGCAACACTTTCATTTCCTCATTCCACTGACGCCACTCTTTGCCCTCCATGTGGTGGAGCACTTGAGTCGCGTAGTACCAGTAGTAAACGTTTCGTTTATCCCAAGCGGGCAGATTAGCCACGATGTAATCCACTCCGGCTCCGAGCCGCGGATCGTTGCGGGGCCAACCTAAATACTGCCGACAAAGCAGCCCTTCCGCAGTGAGGGGCAGGGTGGCTCCGTCGCGTAATCGGTAGGCATAGCGACTGCCCACGTCGTAACCGTTCTGGTCGCCGCGCGAGACGGAGTCGAGGAACTCCTCAATTTTCTCGAATACGGGGCTTGGTACTTCGATGCCACCCATGCGAGCACTTTGCAAAGCCATGACGAACCAGCCGGTGACTGACGTATCGCTGTCCTCTCCGGGCACATAACGCCAACCACCCTGGGGCGATTGAACCTTAACGCAATAATCGACGGCGCGTTGTGCGGCGTCGTAATACGCCGCATCGCCCGTCATGGCATACAACTCGCAAAGTGCCATGGTACATTGGGCGTGGGTGTATAGCTGGTGCGTTCCAACGGGCTTTTCGAAAAACCTGCCATCTGCTTGTTGGCGTTTTAGAATCGCTGTCCAGCCGCGGCGCACGACGCTCGTAAACGGATTCTTCGGATCGCTCGATGGCGTAATGCCCGCGCCTTGAAATGCGAGCAGGGCCATTGCGGTTGCGGCCTCTTCGTTTTCGGATTGCGAGCCGTTTGCATAAGGGCCGGACAAGCTCCACATTCCGCTGCGATGTTGATTAGCGGCAAGCCAGCGAAGCCCAAGTGCCACGGCTCCCTCGGTCTTGCCAGATCCGCCAGAGGATTTTAAGAGTGCCTCTTTCATGCCTGGCTCTCGGCCCGATAGTGCGACACCAATGGCCGTGGGAGCAATGGTGCCCGAGGAGAGAATGGCACTCGGAGTAATGTCGGTTACATTGGGCATTGCCAGAGGATCTTCCACAATCGGCAGATTGTCAGCAGCGAGGACATTTTCATCGACTTCGAATTCGTTGGTGAGTGTGTCGAACGACTCATCGACCGGGTCGCCGAAGTCGTCTGAATAGCCGGCATCGAGTCGCAAATCGTCGGAGCGCTCGGCATGGATGATCATCAGGCCGAAAGCGATCATCACCAGCATGTGGACAATGGCGCTTACGAGCCAGGGCGGGGATTCGCGAATAAATCGCCCCAGGTCGATGAGCGGTGCGTCGCGTTCATTGGCTGGCATAGACGCGGCATCGGAACCGGCCGCCGTTTGCGGCGGCCGTGCTCCCGGTACCTGAGATCGTGATGGATCGAGATTGTCCATGGAGTTAAAACGCTGACTGGGGGGCTACGACCGAAGTGTCGATTGCCGCGTCAAAAACGGTGTAATCCGAATAAACTTTCAATCTACCTAATCTATTGATTCGGAAACAAGGAAAGTGAGTGGAATGCTTGGACGGGGCTAAAAGCTTTTCGTGCGACCGCTGGTGCAATTATTTCGCCAAAAGTGCCGATAGCTAGATGATCGGCAGTTTAGGAATGCCAACGGCACCCCAAGAAGCCGCTTGCCGAAAGCCGAGTTGACCGGTAGTATTAGAACTTCCGAGAGGCGTTATGGCCTGTCGGCCCCAAATAAAATGACGCGGGGTGGAGCAGCCAGGTAGCTCGCGAGGCTCATAACCTCGAGGTCGCAGGTTCGAATCCTGTCCCCGCCACTTCAAAAAACACCGCCGAAACAAGCGTTTTTGTTACCTGCCGACGTTCGGTAGTGCGGCCTAATGATTCCAATAAAACCGGTAGTCTACCGGTTTGGTGAATCAGAAAGGTTCGCACCATGCCGAAACTTCTCAATTCTCAACCGCGCTATCGTCGCCACAAAGCCACCGGCCAAGCCGTCGTAAGGCTCGAAGGTCGAGACATCTATCTGGGCAAATACGGTACTGCTCCAAGCCGGGAAGCCTTCAAACGCTTCGTAGCCGAGTGGTCGCAAGGTGGCGGCAACCTTCCTGCTCAAAAGCACCAAGCCGCCGTTGCGGAGCTGGTCGTCGCCTACATCAAGTTTGCAACGGTTTACTACATCAAGAACGGTAAACAAACCGACGAAGTGCGGATGGTCAAGACCGCCCTCAAGATCGTCCGCGAACTGTACGGTCGCACCCCGGCCGCCGAGTTCGGACCGCTGGCGCTCAAGGCCTGCCGAGACGTGATGATTGCCAACGATTGGTGCCGCAAGCATATCAATAAACAAGTGGACCGCATCAAACGCGCCTTCAAGTGGGCCACTGAGAATGAGATGGTCCCCGGCAGCGTGTACGAGGCGCTTCGTTGCGTGGCGGGTTTGAAACGGGGGCGCACCACGGCAGGGGAAGGGCGCAAGGTGCTGCCGGTCTCCGACGCCGATATTCACGCCACGATCGAGAAGTTGCCGGAAGTCGTCGCGGCGATGGTCCAGCTACAACGGTTCACGGGCGCGCGGCCTGGCGAGATATGCGATATTCGCCCTTGCGATATTAACCGCACCAGCGACGTGTGGGAGTACGTTCCTGAGTCTCACAAGACAGAGCACCACGACCGACCACGAGTGATTTTCATAGGTGCCAAGGGACAGCAAGTTCTGCTCCCGTATCTGTTGCGCGCTGCCGATGCGTACTGTTTCTCACCTCGGGAAGCTGAAAACAAACGGCGGGCGGCTCAACATGAAAACCGCAGGACTCCGCTGTCGTGTGGCAATCGTCCCGGCACGAATCGTAAAGCGAAGCCCCGTCGAAGGGCAGGGGAGAAGTACGACCGAAATTCTTACGCTCGCGCCGTCCGACGTGCTGCGGAATCTGCGGGCGTGGAAGTGTGGTCGCCCAACCGGCTACGCCATAGCTTCGCTACGGAAGTTCGCAAGTCGTTTGGTATCGAAGCGGCCCAAGTCTGTCTCGGGCACAGCCAAGCCAGCACGACAGAAATTTACGCCGAGCGCGACTTCGCCAAGGCGGCTAACGTGGCACGACAAATCGGGTAAACTCACACGTATCGGGTAGCGGCTGATCCCCGCACACGACCCGCCGGCGCGTTGTGGACGCATCATCCCCACAACCGCCGGTAGGTCGGCCCGGCTTTGAAAGGGTGATGCAAGATGGCGAAGATTGAGTTGACGGCAAATGAAGCAGAAGCCGTTCTAGTCACCAACCACGGCATCTATTCGGAGGTGAGTATCGATGCGCAGCACCCCGAGTCCCATAATCTTGTCGAAAAAATTCGGGCAGCCCACAATTCACGTAGCGACCACCGCGAGTTGCCCCCGCTGCAACTACTGACCGCGTTGCGCCAAAGGATGCGAACGATCATCTCTCTGGCCGTGGTGGAGGAAGGTAGCGAACTACCGAAGCGGTGGGCGACGATTACGGCCGACCTGGGCGATGGGGTAAAGACCTACCTTTGTTCTGCTGAACGTGTGGCGGGCGTGGAAGAAGCCGCTTCTGTGCTGACAGAGGTAGACCTGTTGTTCCTCGACCATCCGAGCGAGCGGGAATCGCGTCTTTTCTTGCGTGGCATCGACGCTGGCCGCCTACTCGAAAAGATGGAGCGGCTTTTGCCGGTTGAACCATTCGTGAAAAGCGAAAAGGCACGACGCGAGGGAGCGCGGAAGGGCGGGAAAGAAACGCGGAAATGGACGCCAGAGATTGAAGAAATAGCCCGAAAAATCTTTGCCCATGAAAAGCGGGGCAACGTATCCGACGACGCGGCCTATCGTCGCACGGCCGCAAAGCTTAAGGCCGAATACGGTGTTAGCCTGTCGAAAGGCACCATCCGGCGGCACCTCTCCTAGCAGTTTTGCAACGGTAACCGTTGCAAAACTATTTTTGCGCAACGGTAAGCGTTGCGCAGCGCATGCCACCGCATGCCGTACCGTAGCGTGCATGAGCACTACATCCACACGCCTCGCCACTGAGGCACGCATTAGCTTTGCCGCGCTCGCCCGCCGCGAAGGGGTACACCTCTCCACCGTATGGCGCTGGGCACTGCGCGGCATTCGCGGGCACCGGCTCGAACACATCAACATCGGACAGCGCCGGTTCACCAGCGAGGAAGCATATGCCCGCTGGCTGGCCGCCATCAACGGCGAGCCAGTCCACGCCGAGACGCCCCGCCAGCGCGAGGCCGCGATAGACCGCGCCGAGCGCGAAGCCAAGCGGCTGGGGGTATAGGAGCACGAAAAACCCGGCCACGCGCTACGACACACGCGACCGGGTTAGATAAACGAACAGAT
>CAZTWS010000200.1:0-4558 GCA_964618225.1 uncultured Planctomycetaceae bacterium | reverse complement strand
AAACCTCTTCCGAATTCTTCTCCGTGCCCTCCGTGCCTCCGTGGTTAATTCCTCCCCAGTGGCCGCAAATTCCTACTTGAAAACGGCCACCGAATATGTATATTCGTACACATATGAAATGGCCGCCCGGCTTGTTGCTGCCTGAAGCGCGCTCCCGGCGCTGCGCTTGGATTTTTCCGCTGGCGCAGTTTACCCGGACTATGAGTAGGCAGGTTCCAAACCGGACGGTTGGGTTCAGTATCCCATGTACGTCGCATCCCCATGCGCCGTCCCAGGATCCCGCCCCCAGTGGGCCCACCATTTTTTTGTTTGTTGTTAGTCGATAGTTGATAGTCGTTACCCCGTTAGCGGCGGCGGCCACGCCGTCCAACCACAACACGCTATCCAATAAACACACCAACAACCCCAACCTTCACACCCCAGCCCCCGGTCCCCAACCCCCGCACGCCGCTTGCGGCTTAGCGCCCCCGGTGCATTTACAACAAAGCCTTCACACCCCAATCCCCGACTCTCCCCCAACTTCAACAGAGTTTTCACCCCCTAATAATCCCCAATAATTCTCAAACACCCTCAAATACTTTATACCAGAAACAAATGGATTAAACGCCGCGAATGAGCGTCTCAAACGAACAACGCGATGAAAACACGCAGCTCGAACAGAGGTCTGTCGGTGTGTCGCTCACTAAAGATGCCTGGCGACGATTGCGACGCAACCGCACGGCCATGGCATCGTTAGCAACCCTCGTCGTGATTGTTCTACTGGCGTTTTTCACACCGCTGCTTCCACTATCTCCGCCCGATAAGCACCAAACCCACCTTCAGTACGCGCCTCCTTCGCTGTCTCCATTCTGGGTGCGATCATTCGCATTCGATAGGAAAGAAGTGCAAGCGACACGGGAGCGATTAACAGAAGTACGGCGCGAACTAAAAGACTACCAGGCTCAAACCCAACAACGTTCATCGGAATCCACCACGCCGGAAAAAGAACTGGAGAAGGTTCGGCTCGCCGTTCAACAAAAGCGGCTCGATATCACGAATATCTTGCAGCGTCCGTATCGAAACGCCGGCTTCCCGGATTTGGGACCAATCAGCCGTTGGATGGTCCGTGCTCGTTATCAACTCACGGGCGAATGGTCGGTCGGCCCGATCGCGGGTCGCGACGAATTCGGCCGTGACGTGCTTTCGCGAGTGTTCTGGGGAGCCCGCATTTCGATCGTCGTCGGAATCGTGGCCACGCTGGTATCGCTCTTGATCGGCGTCACTTACGGTGCCCTCTCCGGGTACATCGGCGGCTGGGTCGATGATCTGATGATGCGCTTAGTCGATATTCTGTATTCGATTCCGTTTATTTTCGTGGTGATCTTCATCATCACGATTCTCAGCGAAGACCAGGTAAAAGCCCGCCTCGAATCGCTCGGCATCGGGCGAATCACGATCTTTTACCTGATCGTGGGAGCAATCTATTGGCTAACGATGGCTCGGGTCGTTCGCGGGCAAGTGATTTCGCTACGAACGGAACCGTTCGTCGAAGGGGCCCGCGCGATCGGGGCCAATCAATCGCGAATTATTTTGAGGCATATCCTGCCGAATTTGTTGAGCGTCGTGATCGTATATCTCACGCTCACCATTCCACGCGTGATGTTATTCGAAGCGTTCCTATCGTTCCTGGGCTTGGGAGTCGAGCCACCCAATGTATCGTGGGGACTGCTGGCCAACGAAGGAATCAAAGTGATTACGCCGGTGAAAATCTACTGGTGGTTGATCGTTTTCCCAAGCGCGGCATTGGCCATTACTCTGTATGCCCTGAACTTCCTGGGCGATGGGCTGCGCGACGCGCTCGACCCCGAAGTAGCAAGAAACCGGTAGTACAAGAACTTACAAAAACTTATTCCGTCATCTCGGTGGCGTGCGAAGCTTGTTGCCGCAACGCTTCGACCAAGTCACTCGCGACGGGAGGATTAGGGACAAATAGGCTTCGCAACAGGTCTAAATGGCGGGGATCGCTTCGTTGAAAAAGAACCACACCGGTAGGACGAATTTGATAAGCCCGAATCGCATGCCACGGGATAAGCCGTGTGCGCCCCAGCACGCGGCGGCGAATTCCATGCGAGGCGATCTCATATTCCACCGGCAGAAAAAATTCCCAAAGAGTGATCCCAAGCCCTAAAGCCGCAAGCATGGAGAGCAACCACCCTCCGCCGATGTACCAGATGAACACCGCTACGGCAAAAATCAGCGCGAGCATCATCCACGACCAACGACGTTCGTCGACGATTGGCCAAGTATGCCAAAGTAGCGATACGGCCGGTTCGCTGTATCTGGCGTAAGTGGTTGTTCGACTGGTAGATGCCATCATTCCAGCCTAGTTGAATGCAATGACGACTTCATCATCCCGTTCACAAACCAGGCTAAAATGCCATAGATTACACTTCCAAAAGCAACGACTATGGCAATGCAGGCCGCAAAATAATCGCGCATGAGCACTAACGCGGGGGGCTCGCCGCTTTTAGGAACCGCCCGCCGAATCGAAGCCTGTTCTCCCTGTTGACGCCGAACATCTTCCCGCCAGTTTTCCCAATCAGCCATTGCTTGCGGGGTTGACTGCTGGGTAATCGCCGAACGGCGCAACTGAAACATGGCCGTGATGATCACAACCAACAGCGCGAGATAACCAATGATGTACCACAGCCAACGCATAGGAGAATTCACGAACTAAGGACGACTCAGAAATAACTTCGGCAGATGGAATTCACCACAGAGGCACAGAGAAAATTAGGATTCAGGATGGTGGATGCGGGGAGCAGGGCCAAGGCATTCAGTAGTTTTCCTACCCCCCTGTATCCACTATCCCGCATCCTACAAATCCAAATCCTCGGTGTCTCTGTAGTTATTCTGAAAATCGGGATGTTATTATTGAGGCGTTCCTGAGCGCGTCGTTGTTACTTTTGCACCGGCAGCAGGTCGAGAGCGATGGTGGTCATTGCAGGCACCCCGACAGCGAGTGTTTCGGCAATATCCGGATAATACAGCGGAGAATGCAGGGAAACAGGCGGCACTCCCTTAGCGGCGAATTCGTCGAGACGTTTCTGGCTGACAGAACCCAAGCGAAACATGCAGATCGGAACGCCGGCGATTCCGTACCGGCCGAAGTCTTCTCCTCCCATCACGGCTTCGCACTGGAACACGTTCTCGTCGCCCCTGTGTTTCTTTAAAATCGCGGCGACGCGATTGGTTAGATCCGGGTCGTTATGCAGCGCGGGGGTTCCTTCAGAGATTTCAATCACGGGCTCGGGAGCACCGGCGCTTTGAGCGGCCGCGAGTGCCTTTCGCCGCACGGCATCCTGCAGTTTCTTGCGCACTTCAGGCGTAAGGCTTCGCAGGGTGAGTTGCAGTCGGCACTCGTCGGAGATGACATTGTGTTTAGCGCCGCCGTGGATTGAACCCACCGTAACCACCGCGGGTTCTATCGGGTTCATCTCCCTGCTGACGATGGTTTGCAAATCAAGGACGAGTTTGGCAGCGATCAGGATGGGGTCGATCGTGCTCTCAGGGCTCGCGCCGTGGCCGCCTCGGCCCTTGATCGTAATATCGACGCTATCGACATTCGCCATGGCAGGCCCCGGGCGGTAGCCGATTTGTCCGACCGGCACATCCGCCGACACGTGCAAAGCCACGGCATAGTCGGGCCGCGGAAAACGCTTCAACAGGCCTGCGTTGAGCATGGCCTCTGCCCCGCCGCCCGTCTCTTCAGCAGGCTGCATCAAGAAAATAACGGTACCGGCCCACTGGTCGCGATGCGAGGCAAGGTACCGCGCGACGCCGATAAGATTTGCCATGTGGACATCGTGTCCGCAGGCGTGCATCACGCCGACCGTGGCACCGCGTTTGTCCGTAGTACGTACTTTCGACGCGTACGGGACGCCTGTTTGCTCTGCGACAGGAAGGGCGTCCATGTCGGCTCGCAGTAAGAGAACTTTGCCAGGACCGTTTTCGAGGACGCCGACCACCCCTTCGCCTCCGACGCCGGTGGTTACCTTTGCGCCGATGTTCCGCAACTCTTCGGCCATGCGTGCGGCCGTTTGCTTCTCCTCGGTCGATAGCTCGGGGTTCGAGTGCAGATGGTAGTAAAGCGATAACACAGGTTCCGCGTTTTCCTCATACCAGCCGACAGGGGTATGCGGCGTTTTTGCATGCACCTGAGACGCTAGCCAGCCGGCCATAAAAAGGGCAACTGGGGCGAACAGGCAAAGTATTACCAGCGGAGAAAAGCAGTGAAATCGAAAGAACGCGGCGACGAAAGAAATCGACTTGAAGAGGCGACTCGATAGCATTATGTTGCTCGTATTCATTGTTCGCTTTTTTCTCATTGAGCCTGGTCGGCGAATTATCTATCGCGACCAGGCTCTTATAGTTTAACAGCTAACAGGGCCGCGCTGCATTGCCTTGAGATTGCCGGTAGTGGGTCAGTTTAATGTAGTCATCCTAATGTAGTCATCTCGCTCCGCGAGATGAATCTCCGCTCGCGGAGCGAGCGGCCTACACTTTTTTGGCAAAGTCA
>CAZTWS010000199.1:0-4648 GCA_964618225.1 uncultured Planctomycetaceae bacterium | reverse complement strand
GCGGTAGCGGGTAAGCATGCCTACGCCCAGAAGGCGAAGGCATGCCACCCATCAAGTGACCATGGACAGAGCACTAGGGTAGGTGGCTTGTTCGCTGTTCCCAATTCAACTTCTCTGACAGCACCATTTCTAAAACCTCATCCCACGTACTCGCGCGCGGGCCAGGTAAATGCTCGTTTGTCGAGTTCGTGAAGACGATTGTTTTTTGGCCTTCCTCGCGAAGTCGCTCGATGTTCGTGGGTGAATCTTCGATATACAGATCAGCACCCACGGCCGTTTTTTGTTGCATGAAGCACAGATCCCAATACGGAATATCGTGCTGATCGAGCCATTGAATCGTTTGGCTCACGGCCACCTGATGAAAGTATTTGATAAACAGGCGGTGCGTAATAATGCGAATGCGAACGCCGGCTTTCGATAACCGCCGCATCACCTGCGGTGCCCGCGCGTTTGGCGGTAGCTTCAAAAACAACTCTCGCTGCATAACAGCGAACTTATGCAGCGCTTCGTAACCGCCCGGCGCTTGGGCCACGCCCCACTCGACGAGTCCCCAAGAGACTCGTTCCGGCAAGGAATCGAGAGCTACACCAAGCCATTCGGCCGCGATTGGGCGCAAACCGCCATAAAAATCGGCCACGACGCCGTCCAAATCAACACCGAATACAAAGTCACGTTCTAGCATGGAAATTAGGATACGGGATACGGGATGCAGGGGGCCGGGAAACAAAAACACCAGTAATTCCCCTCTACCCTGAATCCTGCATCCTCAACCCTCCCTTACGTTTCTCCCAAAAATTTCTGTAGCACATCATCCGGTGCGGCCGCATACGTGCTCGGCTCCATGGAGCAGCTTGCTCGACCTTGGCTCAGGCTGCGCATCGCACTGGAATAACCGAACAAATTTGCGAGCGGTGCCTCGGCATGCAATACCGTGGCGTTGCCGCGGGTTTCGGTGCTCTGAATGATGGCGCGGCGTTGCTGCAAATCGCTCACGAGGTCGCCGACGTGTTCATCGGGCGTGCTGATTTCCAGCTTCATGATTGGTTCGAGGAGCACGGGCCCGGCCGCGCGAAGAGCCGCATCGAATGCTTGGTTGGTTGCCGTGCGGAACGCGATTTCGGAGGGTCCCATTTCGGCCACCTCGCCGCCGAGCACGGTGACTTTGATTCGCATGAGCGGAAAACCGAGCAAGCCGCCGCCCTGCCCCGCACTTTCAAGTTCCTCCAGCACCACGCTCAGCATTTCGCTGGGCAGGCCGTGGTCGAGTGAATTGGTGACCGTGACCGGATTAATGCCTTTTTCAAACGGCTCGATCCGCAATCGCACTTTGGCTGCGTGCAAGGTGCCTTGAATCATGCGGCTGCATTCGCCCACGGCCTCGGCCTGGCGAGCGATTGTTTCGCGGTAACTCACGCGCGGCTTGTGAACCTTTACGTTCAGCTTGAAATCGCGAAGCAGTCGGTGCTGGATCACTTCGAGATGCAATTCGCCCATGCCGCTGATGAGCGTTTGGCCGGTCTCTGGATTCTCTTCGGCGCGGAACGTGGGATCCTGTTTGCGCAGCATCGTCAGTGTATCGCTGAGTTTCTTGCGATCGTCGGTGCTCTCAGATTCGATCGCCATCGAAATGACGGTTTCCGGAAACTCGATGGAAGCGAGCAGGATCGGCTCACGTGTGTCGCAAAGCGTGTCGCCTGTGATTGATTCGCGCAGGCCGATGACGCCGACGATGTCACCGGCACGAGCCGACGGTATTTGCTCTTCTTTTTTCGACGCGTGGATGCGCCAAAGCTGGGCCACGTTTTCTTTTTTGTCGCGAGTGGAATTCAGCACGCGGCTATTGGGGTCGAGCGTTCCGGAGTAGATACGTACCCAGGACAGATCGCCCGTTTTGTACGGCTGCACTTTGAACACGAGGCCGCAGAACGGTTCCGCCGGATCCGGCTTGCGAATGATTTTTTTGGCGTCGTCGGCCTGCTCGGTCGCTTTGCCTTTCTGTCTGCCTTTGTTGGTCACCTCGGTACCTTCCACGGGCGGCACGTCGGTCGGGTTTGGCAAATAGGCGGCCACCGCATCGAGCACCGGCTGCACGCCCATGCCATGCAACGCCGAGCCACACAGAACGGGCTGAATTTGCAGATGACAAGTGGCCTCGCGCACCACTTTGTGAATCAACGGCTCGGGAATCGGCTCCTCGGCTAGCGCCAATTCCATGAGCTCATTGCTGTAGTTGTACAGCGATTCGAGCATTCGCTCGCGCCAAAGCTGAGCTTCGCTGGCGAGGTCCTCGTCGTCGATGTCACCGACGAGCACGCGGGTGCCTTCTTTGCCATCGGGGAACATGAGCAACTTCATGCGAATGAGGTCGATCACACCGCGGAACGGGTTGGCCATGTGGGCGGGACCAAGCCCGACGGGAATTTGCAGTGCGACCGGATTTGCAGCCAGACGTGACTGAATTTCTTCGAATACGGCCTCGAAATCGGCCCCTTCGCGATCGAGCTTGTTGATGAATGCAAACCGCGGAACTTTGTATTTATTGGCCTGTCGCCACACCGTTTCGCTTTGCGCTTCGACGCCTTCGCGCGCGCTGAACACTACGACACCGCCATCGAGCACGCGTAAACTGCGTTCTACCTCGGCCGTGAAATCGACGTGCCCCGGCGTATCGATGAGGTTGATCACCACGTCTTTCCACGGGAATTGCACGCATGCCGAATAAATGGTGATGCCGCGTTCCGCTTCCTCGGGGTCATCATCGGTAGTGGTGGTGCCACTATCGACTTCGCCAGCCCGATGCTTGGCTCCGCTGGCAAACAACATTCGCTCGGTGACGGTAGTCTTCCCGGCATCGATATGAGCGATGATGCCAATGTTGCGAATTTTTTCGAGGGGCGTTGCCATGATCTTAGCGGGTGTCGTGTGGGACGGTGGGTTCAAATTGTCTCATTTCGAGACCGTAATTCTCCGAAGGGGACAAGTTGTTGACTAGGGGACAAGTTATTTGGAGGTGTCCTCGGTTGACTTTTGGCTTTCGATCGTAACCTTATTGCGCACCACTACCCAGGCCACACCAATGCGAGGCCATGATAATGAACTAATGTACATATAATCGTAGCGTAACTGGTGGCCGTTTTCAAGACTCTAGTCGCTCGAAAACCGAGGAATGCCCCGATAACAACTTCCCTTTTAGGATATAACCACGGAGGCACCGAGGACACGGAGAAGAACTCGGAAGAGGTTTTTAGAATGCTGATCGACGCTAATTGTCGGTGATTGGGTGGAGCACAATTCGTGGGTGCGGAAGCACCCACGCTACTGCTCTCCCTGCTCCCTGCTCCACGCTCCGTGTCCTCTGTGCCCTGTGGTAAATCCCCTCCGACGAAGTTATTTCTGAGTTATCCCTAAGCTTGCAGAAGGAGCTTTACCGCGCGTAAAAAAAGCCAGGGGCCAAGGATCGAGGTTCGCATGAACCCCAGTCCCCAGCCCCTAGCCTCCAATCCCCAATTGCTACCACGCGAAATGGGCGAACGCCTTGTTGGCATCGGCCATGCGGTGGACGTTTTCGCGGCGGCTGACAGCGGCACCTTCGCGATTGAATGCGGCAACGAATTCGTCGGCCAACTTTTGGGCGGTGGGTCGGCCCTTCTTTTCGCGGATGGCCATCAGGATCCAACGAATGGCCAGCGATTGTTGCCGGGTGCGGTTCACTTGCATGGGCACCTGATAAGCGGCACCGCCGACGCGCTTGCTGCGCACTTCGATAGCTGGCTTTACGTGCTCAAGCGCCTGCGTGAAGACCTCGATCGGCTCTTTATCGGGAATACGCTTCTTCACGAGGTCGAGCGCATCATAGAACACGTTCTGCGCGACGCTCTTCTTGCCGTCGTGCATGAGCGTGTTGATGAACTTCGAGGCGAGCAACGATCCGAACTTCGGATCTGGCTTGAGTTGTTTGCGACTGGAGGTGATGCGACCCATTTAGTAGGCTTTCGGCTTTTGGCTGTCGGCTATCGGCCAGACAGAAGATTCTCTTGTCGATATTATCTGTGAATGTGGCGAGATGAGTAGGCATCTGGCAAACAGCCGATGGCTGAAAGCCGACAGCTCACCCTATCCCTTCTTCGCACCGTAACGGCTGCGAGATTGCTTGCGGCCTTGTACGCCGAGCGTATCGCGGGCACCGCGGACGACCTGGTAACGCACACCAGGGAGGTCGCGGATACGGCCGCCGCGAACGAGCACGATGCTATGTTCCTGGAGCGAATGGCCTTCGCCAGGGATGTAGACGGTGACTTCCTTGCCGTTGGAAAGCCGCACACGAGTAATCTTCCGCAGAGCCGAGTTCGGCTTCTTAGGCGTCATGGTGCGCACCAACAGGCACACACCGCGTTTCTGCGGGCACTTATCCAAAACGGGCGACTTGCTGAACTTTCGCTTGGCCTTCCGGCCTTGGCGAACGAGCTGATTTACGGTTGGCATTCAAACGCCTTCTAAGATATTCCAAAAAGCAGGGGCAATCGTGCAAAATGCGTAGAAACCAATAAGTTTACGCCTTTAGGCGACGGCGTCAAGGGCGGAAAGTGCCCTGTTTACCGGGATCGACGAATACGCACCAAACCGCGAGAAATTACCGTAAATGAGCCCA
>CAZTWS010000198.1:0-4663 GCA_964618225.1 uncultured Planctomycetaceae bacterium | reverse complement strand
TGAATTTTTCACTTTGCACTTTGCAATAAAGCCTTCCCCCAGCCCCCGACCCCCAACAACCACTACTCTCCGAACTCGGTCTCATCGACACTTGGCAATCGCCAAATGACGGTAAGCCCGCAGGCAACGAGCAGACCAATCACAAGTGCCACCACCCACGGCGGCCTGGCAACGACAAGCGATACGGTAACCACAACCGCAACCACGGCAATCGCCCGTGCGCGCACGTGTGGCCGCAGGCCACGGTGAATGTGCCAATCGCGTAGCACCCCGCCAAACAACCGGCTTGCCATAAGGCGCTGATGCAGCCGCGTGGAGCTTCGCACGAGAAAGTAACTACCCAGCAGCACAAACGGCGTTGTCGGCAACCCCGGCAGCAAAATCCCCAGCAACCCAAGCGATAAGGCAGCTCCCGCCAACATGAGGTACGCAATTTTTCGCCATCCATGCACACGCACCGGCATACGCATGAACGAAATCGAATCGTCGCGCGAATCACTCCAACTCAACAGTTCCGGCGGCGGCGCTCCCTCGGCCACACCATCCGCCGATGGCAACGACGCCGACGAAATGATTTCCGCCAACTCACCCGCGATTGCATCCCGATCGGCAGATGCCGTGGTCGAAGTTAGCCGCACAATCGCCACCCCACGCGGCCGACTAACTGTAAGCGATCGAACCTGCGGCAAACCAAAAAAGCGAGCAGCGACTACGTGCAACGTCGCGTCGTTAACCGCGAGTTGCTCCGGAAAACTCACCGACACTGTTGATTTGCTCGCTACCGGCTCAACCATCCAGAGTCCCGAACCCCGCTAATCCGCGCATCACACAACCAAAATCCCCCAATCTCCAGCCCCCGTTTCCCAGCCCCTAAGTATGGTAGTCCGCGTTCAAACGAACATACTCGGCCGTAAGATCGGTCGTCCAGAAACGAGCGCACGCTTTGCCTTCTTCGAGGATCAGCACGATGCTCGTGTCGCGATCGTCGGCAATCGACTTCGAGATAATCTCGGCATCAAAATCGACCGGCGCGCCTCGTTCGTACAGCAGCAAGCCGTTGATGTGAAGCGAAACTTTCGACGGGTCGAACTTGATGCCCGCGTATCCGGCGGCCGAAACAATGCGGCCCCAATTCGGATCGGCACCGGCGATGGCCGTCTTCACGAGCGGACTGTCGGCAATCGTTTTGCCGATCTTGAGCGCATCTTGCCGCGATTGGCAACCGTGTACCTCGACCGTAATGAGGTGCGTCGCCCCCTCGCCATCGGCCGGAATCGATTGGGCCAAGTCCTCGCACACTTCAAACAACGTCGCGCGGAAATCGTCGAGCGCTTTGCCCTCGATCGGCGGAGTCGCCCCGCCCTGCTCCGCCCCGGCCGCGCCGTTGGCAAGCAGAATCACGGTGTCGTTCGTGCTCATGTGGCCGTCGACACTGATGCAGTGGAACGACTCTTCCATCGCGTCGGCAAGCGCCGCTTGGGCATCGCGCATGCGAACCGAGGCGTCGGTCATAATGAGCGACAGCATGGTGCCCATGTTCGGGCCGATCATCGCCGCGCCCTTGGCAATGCCTGTCACGCGAGTCGGAATGCCACCGATCATTACCTCGCGGCCACGCATTTTGGGCACGGTGTCGGTCGTCATAATCCCACGTGCGGCGTTTTCGAGCGATTGCTCGGAGTCGCCCAGCTCGCCGACGATCTTCTTGATGCCAGCCTCGATTTTTTCCATCGGCAACATCGAACCGATAACACCCGTGGACATCACAAGTGCTTCTTCGGGCTTGGCACCCACCGCCTCGGCAGCCCAAACCGCCATTTGCCGAGCGTCGGCGATTCCCTGCTCGCCCGTACACGCATTGGCAACACCCGAATTGATGATCACGGCACGGACCGAGTCGCTAGGCGTGCGTTCGCGGTCCATCGTCACTGGAGCGGCACACACTAAATTCTTGGTGTAAACGCCGGCCGCTACGGCAGGACGATCGGAAACAACAAGCGTAAGGTCGAGCTTGCCGCTACGCTTAACGCCGGAGGAAATACCGGCGGCTCGAAAACCTTGGGGAAGTCGAAGATTCATTTGGCAGTGGGATTTGTCATTGGTAATTCGAAATATGTTATTGGTCATTTTCAGATATGGCCAATGACATATTACAAATTCGCAATGACAAATTGATTATCAGTTAATAAAACAAATTTCACAAAAGGGCCGTAGTCTCTTCTAAACCATGAATCAAATTGAAATTCTGCACCGCCGCGCCCGAAGCACCCTTCACGAGGTTATCGATCGCACTGATGACCACAATACGGCCGCGTACGGTGCGAACCGTAATATCGCAGAAGTTGGTGCCGCTTACATGCTTCGTGGCAGGCAACGACGGCGTGATGCGAACGAACGGCTCGTTGCGATAAAAATCGCGGAAAATATCGAGCAGCGAATCACCTTTGAACTCGCCCGTGGACTCGGCGTAGCAGGTCGAAAGGATGCCGCGGTCCATCGGAACAAGATGCGGCGTGAACACAACCTTTACTTCCGCATCGGCAACGTCGGCCAGCACCTGGTCGATTTCCGGCATGTGGCGATGCGTGCCCACGCCATAGGCGGAAATGCTTTCGTTGCATTCGGGATAATGAAACGCCGGCTTGGGCTCGCGGCCGCCGCCGCTCACGCCGCTCTTGCTGTCGATGATGATGCCGCGAGGAAGAATCACGCCGGCACGAAGCAACGGAGCCAGCGCGAGGATTGCGGAGGTCGGATAGCAACCAGGATTTGCCACGAGATCGGCGCGCTGAATTTGCTCGCGATAAATCTCGGGCAAGCCGTAAACAGCCGTCGACATGCGCTCGGCATCCGGATGCTTCACGCCGTACCACTGTTCGTATTCCGCGGAGTCGTTCAGTCGGTAATCGGCACTCAGGTCGATCACCTTCTTACCGCGCGGCAACAGTTCGGCGACAGCCGCGGCGCTTGCGCCATGTGGCAGGCAGCAGAACACGCAATCGGCTCGCTCGGCAATTTGAGCAGGCGAAAGGTTCTCGAGCGCGAGGTCGAGCCGACCCGCGAGCGAAGGATGCACTTCGCCAACCGGCCTGGCATCGGTGCTGCGTGTGGTGAGCGCGGTAATCTCGACATGCGGATGGCGCAGCAAGAGCTTCATCAGCTCAAGGGCCGAATAACCCGACGCACCAAGAATCGCAACGCGCACCATAAGTGTGTTTTTCCGCAGGTTTTCCGAGCCTCGTATTGTACCGGGGGCGATGGCCAACCGCTACAGCCACGCGCCTTGCGAGAAGAGACAGGACCGGTTCTGATAGAGTTCGCCATCGTAGGTCAGGCTTTCCAGCCTGACATTCACGTGTGTTTCAAAGGCCAAGCCAGCGATGATGGCTGCCAGATGCCCAGAAATGTCAGGCTGGAAAGCCTGACCTACAGCATGCTCGACGTTTTGTATGATTCCGGCCCGTGCCTGGTGGTGAATAAACGTGCCGGGTTGCTGACCCAGGCCCCGGCCGGCATCGATAGCTTGGAGGAGCAGGTGAAGGCCTTTTACCGGGCGCGGGAGGGCAAAGAAGGCAACATGTACCTGGGCCTGCCCCACCGGCTCGATCGGCCCGTGTCGGGGGCCATCGTATTCGCGCGGCACGTGCGGGCAGCCCAACGCATTGCCACCCAATTCGAGAATCGCACGGTCACGAAGGTTTATTGGGCGGTCGTCGAGGGCGACGTGCGGCCCGATGAAGACACGTGGACCGACTATCTGCACAAGCGGCATGGCATGGCCCAATCGATCGTAGTGCCGCCCGAGGATCCACGCGGTAAGATCGCGATTTTGCACTATCGCGTATTGGCGAGGTTGGAACTCTCGGAAAGGCCCGCCACCTGGCTTGAGATTCAGCTTGAGACCGGACGAACGCACCAGATTCGCGTGCAGTGCGCGTCGCGCGGCCATGCAGTAATTGGCGACTCGCAGTACGGTGCAACCTTGCCGTTTGGCGAGCAACACGAAGATGAGCGAATGCGAGCAATCGCCCTGCACGCCCGGCACCTCGGGTTCAATCACCCCATGACGAGTGAACCGGTGGATATTACAGCACCGCTATCCAAGACATGGGAGAGCTTGCATTTACCCGCGGAATTGTTAACGCCCTAGTGTTCTGTCAGTCTTGAATTGATGGGTGGCATGCTTTCACGCGGTAGCGGGTAAGCATGCCTACGCCCACAAGGCGAAGGCATGCCACCCAGCAAATGACCATGGACAGACCACTAGTCGAATAAGGGATGACTCAAAAATAACTTCAGCATAGGGGATTCACCACAGAGGCACAGAGGGCACAGAGATTTTGGAAGAGGTTTTGAACACTAATCCACACTAATAATCACTAATCGAGTGCAGCCACATCCCAATATAAATCTCTGACTTCCGATTTGGTATCAGCGATGATCAGCGTAGATTAGCGTTCCCAAAAAACTTCTTCGTATCGTTCGTAGATCAATTAAACTCCGCTTTCTCTTCTCCCTGCTTCATCCTCCGTGTCCTCGGTGCCTCTGTGATTATTCTAAAAATGGGGAAGTTATTATTGAGGCGTTCCTAATCATGCCGGCGCTTCATCGAGCACGCTGCCTGACTTTGCTTTTTGACCGCTGAGACCGGCATCGCGCACTC
>CAZTWS010000197.1:0-4891 GCA_964618225.1 uncultured Planctomycetaceae bacterium | reverse complement strand
TAGGAAACGACGCGGCCGCCTTGATAAACAGCAATTTGGCTCCGTCGCGGTCTTGGAGGGCGGCCGAATGCACGACCACCGCCAACAACAATCCTAACGTATCGACCAAGATATGGCGTTTGCGACCGCTAATCTTCTTGCCCGCGTCGTACCCATGCACCCCCCTTTTTCCGTCGTCTTCACCGATTGGCTATCGAGGATCGCGGCGGTTGGCTCGGACGCTTTGCCCTCGGCCACACGGACCGCGTCGCGGAGGGCGGCGTTGATCCGCTCCCAAACTCCGGTCTTGGTCCAATAGCGAAAGTAGCCATAGACCGTCTGCCACTTGGGAAAATCATGCGGCAACCCACGCCACGTACAGCCATGGCAGCAGCTCCTCAATGCTCTTGGTCTTCCGCAAGTAGGGCGGCAGAATCTTTGAGGAAAAGACCTCCCGGGCTTCGCCCTCTCGGCGGTCATGCACACGCGGCTGCCGCACCTGCAAAGGACCGAGCCCGGTGATAATCTCACGCTCGGGCAAGTAGCCGTTGCGGACCACCTGGCGATGCCCACGCCCGTCGCGGATGTGGGCATGGCTCTCGATCCACTCGGCAACTTCGGCTTCGATGGCGGCTGTGAGCATCTGCTGGGCTCCTTCCCGAAGAATCTCCGACAGCACATCCCGGCTCGCGGATGGAAACGCGACGCTCGTTGTGGTAATTTCCTGCATGGTGGCGTACTCCTGGGGAATAGGGTCCTAGAGAAACCAAATTCAAACCCAAGTACGCCGCCTTCTTCAACTACTCATCCACAACTTCTGATGCGGCGGCAAAAAGTCAGCGAGCCGGCTTTGCAGGAGCGGGAGATGGCGCTAAATTCGCTTGATGTTAACACGACGCGACCATCGGAGTGGGGTTCTATTCGATCCTTGGGAGTATCTCGGCCCGCAGCGACGGAAGTTGCTTGAGCAGAGTTGGGCAGGTGTATTTCGGGATTATTTGCTGAAGGACCTGCCGGTCAGCGAGTTAGCCGTTGGTTTTCGCGATGATTTCGGCCGTCCCAGCAAGGACCTCCACATCGCGATCGGTGCATTGATTCTTCAGCAGTTGCATGATCTGACGGATCGGCAGACGAGCGAAGCAGTGGCCCTGAACATCGCGTGGCACTACGCGCTGGACATTCGCCACGAACCGGACGCTTATCTCTGTGAGCGAACGCTCCGCAACTACCGACGCAGGGTCTTGGAGCTGAAGCTCGATGAGGTGCTGTTTCAAACGCTGACCGACCGACTCATCCAAGCAGTTGGCGTGGAGACGACGAAGCAGCGGCTCGACTCCACGACCGTGAAGTCGGCCATCCGCGGCCTCACGCGGTTGGGCATTTTGGTCGAGGCCGTGAGCAAGTTTTTGCGGGAACTCAAACGGAAAGAGCTCGAGCGATACGCGGAAGTCGACGGCGAGATCATCCGCAAGTACGTTGAGCGACAAGGCGATGGCTGTTTTGCCGATACACGCCCCAGCGAGTCGAAGCGGCGGCTGCCGGAAGCGGCACGCGACGTGTACGAACTCGTCGAACAGTTTCGGCCGACCCCAGCGACGGAACTGGAAAGTTATCGGCTACTGGAGCAGATCTTTCAGGAACAATGTGAAGTCACCGGTGATGATGAGTCGCCGGTAGAGATTCGACCACCACGGAAAGACGACTGCGATGGCATCGTAAGCCCGGCTGATCCCGGTGCTCGCTATAACAAGCACCGCGGTATGGGGTACCTGGTGCAAATCATGGAAACGTTTGCCGAAGATGATTCGCAAACAGACAACTCCCAGCCGACGAAGCCAGACCTGATCACCCACGTCGCGGTCGACAAGCTGACGATGCATGATCAGGACGCTTTGGAGCCCGCAATCGAGGGCACCTCTCGACGGGGCATCAGGCCCCAAGAACTCCTGGCGGACTCACACTATGGGTCGAATGATTGCTTGGCGAAAGGGAGCCAAAATGGTGTGGAAATCGTTTCGCCAGCGATGCCCGCCAAGGGAACACGGCAAGGCAAGCTGACACTGGAAGATTTTCAGCTCGATCATGAAGGACGCGCGGTGCGTTGTCCGCTAGGGCAAACGCCCATGGAAACGAGTGTTGCGAACGTTCGCCTGCAAGTACTGTTCGATCCACTCATCTGCGCACACCGTCCTCGCAAAGGGGATTGTCCAGCCGCGGCTGTCGGCCGTCGAGAGCGGCGCTGGCAATACACGCATGACCGAGTTCGCCAACGTGCGCGACGACTGGCCGATGCCAGCGAAGCGTTCCGCAAGCGTTACCGATGGCGCGCGGGTATCGAAGCTACCATGTCGCGTTTCAAGCATCAGATGGGCATGACGAGATTGCGCGTCCGCGGCATGGCCAAGGTAACTTATGTGGCGATGCTACGAGCGTTAGGACTAAACATCCATCGCGTGACAGCCTATAGAACAGCAATGGGGTAAACCGGATAAGTTCGGCAATGCGCTCGTCGCCTTGGGCTAACGCCACGCTCAAAAAGCTTCTCCACGCCTCCCGTGCCAACTGGAAACCACCGAACAAAATCACGATTCAGAGCCCGACTAATCGCTACTAGCACGCCCTTTTTGCCGCCGCATCAACTTCTGGTTATAGCTCCCTTTCAAAAGTGGCGCCCGGATGTCAGACTATCATTTTGCAGCGTTCAGTCGACGGCCTGTTGGCATTATTCAACGACGGATCAACCATGATGAAAAGCTTCAGAAAATGGTTGATTCGACTCCTGGTCACGGGGGCAATCGGCGTCGCCGCTTATCTGTTTTGGAAGGATTTGCAGCCGCGTGGATTGGGCGATGGTTTCGCCAGCGGCAATGGTCGCATCGAAGCCACGGAGATCGACGTGGCAACTAAACTAGCAGGCCGGATCGTGGAATTGATGGCCGACGAAGGTGATTTCGTCACCGTGGGCCAAGTGCTGGCCCGGATGGACACTGACGTCCTTGAGGCCCAATTGGCCGAGGCCAGTGCGCAAGTGCAGAAAGCCGAAAACTCGCGACGCACGGCGGCGGCGATGGTAACTCTACGGGAGAGCGAGATGGCGACCGCCGAAGCCGTGGTCGCCCAACGTGAGGCCGAGCTGACCGCGGCACAAAGGCGTTTTGCTCGAACTGAATCGCTGGCCGCACGGAAGGTCGCTACTCAGCAAGAATTGGATGATGATCGCGCCACGATGTTGAGTGGGCAAGCGGCTGTCGTCGCGGCCAAGTCGCAAGTGGCATCCAGCAGTGCCGGCATTGAGGCGGCTAGATCGCAAGTCACCGAAGCTCGATCGTCGATCGAAGCTGCCCAAGCGGTTGTCAAGCGAATCATGTCCGATATCGACGACAGCAAGCTCAAGGCGCCCCGTAGCGGTCGGGTGCAGTATCGTGTTGCGGAAGTCGGCGAAGTGCTGCCGGCCGGAGGCACGGTACTCAATTTGGTCGATGTTGGCGACGTCTACTTGACGTTTTTTCTTCCGACCTCACAGGCTGGTCGAGTTGAGTTGGGACAAGAAGTACGATTGGTGATTGATGCTGTTCCGGAGTATGTGATTCCCGCCAAAGTCACTTACGTGGCCAGTGTCGCCCAATTCACTCCGAAGTCGGTCGAGACGGCGAGCGAACGCGAGAAGCTGATGTTCCGCGTCAAGGCACACATTGCTCCGGAACTCCTCAAAGAACACATGACCAAAGTGAAGACGGGCGTGCCAGGCACGGCCTATCTTCGCTTGGATCCGGATGCCCAGTGGCCCGACAACTTGCAAATCAAAGTGCCGCAATGAACCACAGGGACGACGAGGTGGCCCGCCTCGATGGCGTGACGCTGCGTTACGGAAGCGTTTGTGCCCTTGATGGGGTTAGCATCGCGATACCAGCCCGGCGAATGGTCGGGCTGATTGGGCCGGACGGTGTCGGCAAGTCGAGCCTGCTGGCACTCGTCTCGGGCACGCGTAAGATTCAAGTCGGGCAAGTCGACGTGTTGGGAGGTGACATGCGCTCGGCCGCTCACCGCTCCGACGTCGGTCCGCGCATCGCCTACATGCCGCAGGGACTTGGCAAGAATCTTTATGCCACGCTGTCGGTTTTTGAGAACGTGGATTTCTTCGGACGCCTGTTCGGCCAATCGCGGGCGGAGCGCGAACGGCGGATCGCCGAATTGCTCGAAAGCACCGGGCTTGCGCCGATCGCCCGGCGGGCAAACTTTCGGGCGGTATGAAACAGAAGCTCGGCTTGTGCTGCGCGCTGATTCACGATCCTGAGCTGCTGATCCTCGACGAGCCGACGACGGGCGTCGATCCGCTGTCGCGTCGCCAGTTCTGGCAACTCATCGACCGCATCCGCGGCGGCCCGACAGGCATGAGCGTGCTCGTGGCGACCGCCTATATGGAAGAAGCGGAGCGCTTTGACTGGGTCTTGGCGATGGACGACGGCCGAGTATTGACCACGGGAAGCCCGTCGAAAATTCGCGAGCAAACCGGCAAGTCGACCTTGGAGTCAGCATTCATCGCGCTTCTTCCGGAGGAGAAGCGTCGAGGACACACCGAAGTAAAGCTTCTCCCGCGGAAGACGGACCACGAGCAGGTGGCCATTGAAGCCCACGACTTGACGAAGCGGTTCGGCGATTTCGTGGCGGTCAACCGCGTAAGCTTTCGCATCGAACGTGGGGAGATCTTTGGCTTCCTCGGCTCGAATGGTTGCGGCAAGACGACAACGATGAAGATGCTGACCGGCCTACTGCCGGCCAGCGACGGACAGGCGTGGTTGTTCGGCCAGGAAGTCGACGCCGAGGACCTCGCCACTCGCCGCAGGGTCGGCTACATGTCCTGTCAGTTCCACACAACTCCGGTGCTTCTGGCGAGCGAATTGGCATGAGATTT
>CAZTWS010000196.1:0-4900 GCA_964618225.1 uncultured Planctomycetaceae bacterium | reverse complement strand
GCTGAAGCGGACCAGTCCGTTGTGTGGGGGTGGGGGGCGGGGGTGTCGGGCTGGAAAGCCTGGCCTACGAGGTGCTAGGCGGCTTCGGCGCGTTGATTTACTTTGGCGGTGGAACTAATCATGTTGAGCTGCTTTCGCCGTTGTACTAAGAGGTGGCGTGTATCGGCAACGAGGGTGAGGATGCTGACCAGCGCTTCGTCGCCTTCCAATCGACCTGCCGCGTAGTCGTCGATCGCTGCTTTTTTCACTTCGGCAAGGCGACGTTCCAAGAAGTCGACGAAATCGCTTGGCAAAGCAGGGGCACTCTCATCCTGTTCATCGCCGCGAACCAATCGTTCGATGCGATCGATTTGTCGCAGGTGGACATCCGGATTCACGGCTCGCAGCCCGCGCAAAAAGCCCCATAGTGCGAGTCCACCGGCCGCGCCCGCGCCGATTACGCTGAGCAAATCGCCAGCCGGTTCCAGTACTTCGCCCACCATTAGCGGCTTTTTGCCTTTGGCAAACGATTCGGCACCTTCGTGAACTGGAAACTCGGGAAGCTGTTCGCCAGAGTTCAAGTTGAAATGGTAACGCTGCGCCACGGTACCATCGATTGCCCGCAGTAGCCGAGTAATCGCCTGCGAGGAAGTGTTCTTATTCGCGATGAGCAGCAAGCGAAGGCCGAACGTGGGGCAATCGGCAGCCGGCACCGCTGGGTTAACGCCGTACGTAAACGCCGGAATGATTGTCGGTTCGAGTCGACTGCTTTCGAGTCGCACTTCACTGGCGTCGTGGTCGCGCCGGCTATCGAGGTGCAGGGCGGTGGCGTAAGGCAGGGGTAGCAACTGGTAACCACACGCGACCAGGTCGTCTGCAATCGCGGCCGGCAGGCTGTCGACGATAAACACGGCATCGGGCAACATCGCGCTGAATGCCGCGCGATCGGCAGGCGTGGCGCGACGGGTCGCCTGGGCGGCCAGGTGAAGCTCATGCTCGCGCATGTATTCGGCAGTGAAATCCCCGGCTGTTTGTGGCGTCGATGGCTTTAGCCCCGCAAACCGAACGAGGCTTTCCGCGAGAATGGCTCCATTCGTGCCATGTTCGCCCAGCGAGACTCGCTTGCCACGCAGCATGTCGAGTGAGGTCGAGCCGGCCCGCACAAGTTCGCGACGTACGAGCAAGTGCAACGGATCGACTCCGAAGGCCGCCACCTGGCACACATTTTTATGATGCCCCGACGGAAAGCCACCGAGCACCAAGCCAAGATCGAGGTCGCCTCGATCCACCGCCGCGCAAATCGACTCCGAGTGAGTACCCTCTACGTATCGCAGTGTGATACTAGTGTCCTTCACCTCGGTGCAAATGTGCTGAGCCATGGCCGATCGCAGGGGGCACACATTCCCACCGCTCAACCGCAGCTCGATCGGAGCACAACAATAAAGACAGCAGTAATTGTAAATGGACGTTCCTACGAGCAACACGCCCGCGATGCCTGCCGCGATTTTGAACTGCCAGCGTATCGACCACATGATTCCATCCCGGGATCACGAATTGCGATTACAAGATTTTTGGTGCGACACGATAGCAACCGCTAGCGGCCACGTCGATGTCGAATTGTGGAACGTGTTTGGAATTAGCGTGCCACTGCTACACCGTTACCCCTTTTTTGTCCGCAGATGGCGCAGATGTCCGCAGATAGATTCGCTAGCTACCAGCGTTTTTGGATCCGTGTCGTTCTCTTGGAATTGCAAAATCTGTGATCATCTGCGTCATCTGTGGACTCTTGGAGTTGAGAAGGGTTAACGGCGTAGGGGGGAGCGCTGTCCCGGGCGTTTTTAGGTTCACGGTTCTGTGATGCCGTTAGCTGGTTGGACGACGTGGCCGCCGCCGCTAAGGATTTTGTTCTGGCATCGACCACCAGCGGAACGCAAACTCAAAAAATGCGTTAGCCGTTAAAAGCTCCCGTGTTTTTGGGCGCTGGCTTGAGGTTGACCGGCGGGGCCGATCGTCCTAATCTTCGCCACTCGAAATTCATACCCGCCGAGGATTCTCTCAAAATGAGTGCTGCAATATCGTCCGCCCCTCCTGTCGCTGTTCCGATGCTCGACGTTAACCGCGAGAACAGACGTCTGCAGAACCAGATTGAAGCGGCAATGGCCGCAGTCACGAAGTCCGGTGCTTTTGTGCATGGCCCAGCCTGTGCCAAATTCGAAGCCGAAATGGCTGAGTACTGCGGAGTGGAACATGCTGTAGGTTGTGCGTCGGGTAGCGACGCTTTACTGCTGTCACTGCTCGCATTAGGGGTTGGTCCGGGCGATGAAGTGATTGTTCCCAGTTTCACATTTTTCGCCACGGCCAGTGCTGTATGGCGTCTGGGAGCGAAGCCCGTATTTGCCGACATTCGCCCCGACACGTTCAACCTCGACCCGGCCGACGTGATGTACAAGATGACGACCGCCACGAAGGCGATCATCCCGGTGCATCTATTCGGCCAATGCGTCGAGATGGATGAAATCGAGCAGATCGTAACCGCGGCTCGCGGCATTCCGGTCATCGAAGATGCTTGCCAGTCGATTGGTGCTGAGTATCGCGGTCGCCGTGCGGGTTCCATCGGCACGGCTGGCGCGTTCAGTTTTTATCCGACCAAGAACCTTGGTGGCTTTGGCGACGGCGGCTTGATTACGACGGGCGATGCCGAACTGGCTGCCAAATTGCGCGTGTTGCGCGACCATGGTCAGCAGCCGCGGTACTATCATCACTTCGTTGGGCTCAACAGCCGTCTCGATTCACTGCAAGCTGCCGTGTTGAGCGTGAAGTTGCCGAAACTGGGCGAATGGTCGGCAGCCCGAGCCCGTCATGCGGCCCGGTATGCGGAGGAATTCGCCCGTCGTGGTCTTGGCGAGTCGCTCGTTGTGCCGACGACGACCGAGCATTGCCACCATGTGTGGAACCAGTACACGGTTCGTGTTACCAACGGCCGTCGCGACGCGCTGCAGAAATTCCTCAGCGATCGCAAGATCGGGTCGGCCATTTACTATCCGGTTCCGCTTCATTTGCAGAAGTGCTTTGCCTCGCTGGGCGGCGAACCGGGCAACTTGCCCGTTACCGAACAAGCTTGCAACGAAGTGCTCTCGCTGCCGGTGTATCCGGAACTAACGGCTGCCGAACAAGAAGCCGTCATCGATGCGGTGAGCGAATTCTGCTTGGGCCGCGGCCGCGCGGCTGCCTAGTGTTCTGTCAGTCTTGAATTGATGGGTGGCATGCTTTCACGCGGTAGCGAGTAAGCATGCCTACGCCCAGAAGGCGAAGGCATGCCACCCATCAAATGACCATGGACAGAACACTAGTGGTGTTCCAGCTACTCGTCGCATGCCAATCGTCGCGAAGAAAGTTCCGGGGATTTGTGTCCCCGGCTACATTCCTTGGTCGCTGTGCGACCGATGATGCTTGCGTTACTGTTTGGTTCGGGCGTTGTGCTGGGCGATTTTAGGTTGATGTGGTGATATGCCGTTCGCTGGTAGGACGGCGTTGCCGCCGTCGCTAAAAGGGTGGCGCGGACTACTCGTCCTTCACCTTCTTTATTTCGGTCACTCGCTTGGTAGGAGTGAGCGTTACGAGCATGCCAAGAATGGCCATGAAGAGAACGATGCCCCATTGAAAGCTGGGGCTTGGGCCAGTGCCTTCATTACCTGGCGTGGCTGCTTGGGCTAGCAAGGAGACGGTTCCGGCAACAGTTTCGAGCAGGTTGGCAGGCATGGCAGAAGCTACAGGAAGGGAGGTGGATTACGCTTCCCATTCTAGATCGGCCGGCAGCTCTTGCCAATTCGCGGGGCCGAACGGCACATTCACCAGCGAGCCCTCGAGCCAGGCATCCATGGGGCGAGCCACCCGGCGGAACAGGCCGGTCGGCATTGCCACCGTGTCCCAGGCGTCTGAAAGGGGCCGGGCGTGGGGCAAGTAATCGGCAAGCCTGACTCCCAGAAAGCCGTACGGTTCGCCACGGAACTCGAAAACATCTTCACGAGGCAATGGCGAGCGGGTGCCCACGATGTGGTACGCAAATACGAGCATCGGGCAGAACCCGTTGCCAAAGTGCGTTTGCCAGGCGGCCAGGCTGCGAAGATCATCCCGCGTTGACCAGTTCTTCCAATACTGATGGTGCTCGTCGCCCGAGGGGAATCGCCGACCTTTGACATCGACTAACCACGATGTTTGACCGGGGGGCGAGACAATGAAATCGAGGCTCTTGAGCGAGCCATCGGCCGCGAGGCTGCGGCGTGCTTCGTCGACCGCGATGTACGGCAAACGCCGTGAGCGCAGATATTCTTCGAACGCCACTTCGTAATGATTGTCGCGGTGCATGGGAGATGTCCGTTGTTAGTCGTCCGTCGTCCGTTGCAACATGGCTTTTATCGTTTCTGCAACGGACTACGGACGATGGACTACGGACCAAGTTGTACACTAAGTTGTTCACTTAGCCAAGACTTGCTGGATTTCGGCGACAAGATCGGGTAGTGGGACGTTTTTGGATTCGGAATTCGCGAGGTTTTTCAATTGGCACTCGCCGGCTGCAAATTCCCGTTCCCCGGCGATGATCGCCACCCGAAAACCTTTGCGATCGGCATATTGCAACTGCTTGCCGAGTTTCACCGGGTCGGGGTAGACCTCGGTCGCGATGCCGGCGGCACGTAGCTCGGCAGCGATTCGTAAGTAATCGGCAAGCCGCGCCGCATCGAAGAAGGGGATGAACACGGGGGCTGGCGTGCTCGAAGCCGGGATCATGCCCAGGTCTTCCATGGCGTCGAGCAAGCGATCGAGGCCGAGCGACGCGCCGATTCCGGGCAATTGCTGCTTGGTGTAGAGCTCGGCCAAGTTGTCGTAACGGCCGCCGCTGCATATGCTGCCGCTTTTCCAATCG
>CAZTWS010000195.1:0-4916 GCA_964618225.1 uncultured Planctomycetaceae bacterium | reverse complement strand
ATCGAAAAGTCGTGTGCGAATTTTGCCTTTTTGAGTAATCTAGATCGCCTAAGGTGCTGCACTTGCCTCGGCGGCAAAACGGTCGGTTTGGTGTTTTCCTTTCGCAACGTTTATATTGCGTGCAATCCGCTTTCGCTTCGAGGGCGGGCAACTGAACTTTGGTGTTCGGCTGGTAAAGGGCTTTATCGTGGCGCATCAATCGATTCAACGCCCCGAAGGGCTATTTCGAGCGACATCGTTTGGCCGGCGGATGGTCGCATGCACGGTCTTGTTTGTGACTGGATTGATTGTTACGTATGCGCTTGCCATGATACTCGCGATCAACAATGTCACCGGAATTCGCGGTAAACCAATCGAAAACAACCCTTGGAACCTTGAGCATCAATTGGCTGCGGACTTCACAGTTTTGGGGATGGTCGCTATTGGCATTGCCATACTAACCTGGCTGCGGAGGAAATTCCGATTGTCGCCGTACTTCCTGGCTGGTCAGTGGGCTGCCATAGTATTGGGATGTATCATGATCCTCAGTCGATAGTTATGAATTCAATTGCGCGAATAATTGGCTCACTGGTACTCGTAGGGTGCATTTTATTTTGTATCTTCGGGTTCATGGCCACCTTCGAACCGCTTGATGCCTCAACACAGCTCATCTGGCGTATGGTTTATGGGCTGTTGGGAATGGCGTGCCTGGGTGGAATCATATTGTTGCTACGCCCTAGAAAGCATAGTCGTTGAACGGTTACCAGTTGGAGCGGGTCGCCGAACAAAGCGATGCACCCGGAGCGGAAATGGCGTTCCGCGGTTTTCCTGATTTCTAGATCACTCGCGCCATTTCCGCCCGGTGATCGCGGTCGTTATCCGACCAGACAATTTCTTGGAACGCGGATGCATTAACCTCAATCGGAGAAGCAGAAATGAACGACCGTGCCTCAAAAGCCGCCGTGTGTTGCGTTAGCATCATAGCTGCCTTTGGGCTCACCTTACACATTTTGTGGGGCGTCGCGCTGCTCGCGCAAAACGGTGACTGGGGCTATACGGTGATAGCCCTTGCTGCGTTCGTCGGCGCATGGATGTATCTAGGTCTGCATCTCATCTTTTTGCCAAGCAAAACTGGCTTTCGCTTCGACGAAGCCATGCCTTATTTTATGCGTGTCATGCTTTCTTTTTGCGTTCCTTCCGCCACGACGATGGGGATGCTCTTGTCCTCCGGTCTCCTAGACCTGCCAACATTATTCATGATGTTATGGGGGCTTCTACTGATCATCGTTGTTCCCGTAACAATTCTCGCATGCCTGTGGATGCGGAGTCGCTCCGCTGAGTCAGACGTCCAGTATTCTCAGGTCGACTAGAGTCGGATAACAAGCCGCTGCAGTTGACCCGCCGGCAAGGCGGGCGGTTTGGCGTTTTTCGTTCGTAGTGTGTACACTGCGTGCAATCCGCATTCACTTCGAGGGCGGGCAACTGAGCTTTGCTGTTCATGTGCATTGACGAGGCTATCGCGGGCCTCCCGACCTTCCACGGCACATGAGTCATGTTGAGCACCGGACGGAGTTATCGGCAAAGAATTCAGATATGGCACAAGTTGACGCTCACGATGCAAACTCAACAAGAGCCGACCGATCCCGCATCCTAATAGGGATCTACGCCGGCCTCACCTTCGTTGCTGGGGCGTGTGGGGTCGCGCTCGGTGTGGCGGGTATCGTTGACGCAAGCGACAATATGTTCTTTATCCCGGCGCTCGTCTTCTTCCTTCTCGTGCCGGTCGTTTGTGGCATTGGCTTGGCCGGATTGGGTTTGGCGGCTAGCCGGGGTAGCAGACAGTCGTTCTATGCGAGTTGGCTTTTCGCTGTGGTTCTCCTGATTCCCGCCTGCGTATTCGTTTATCTGCTTGTCTTGAGACGTCAACCAGAAAGCTTCCCGCAGATGGGCCAAGGGGAAATCATCGCGCTAGCATCCCTCGTCGCGGCTGCAATCTGCTTGGTTGCCGTGGTAGTTGTCGGGTTCCAAGTCTGGGCCAAGTCGCGCCGTATCTATTGATGATTGCATTGAAACTGAGCGGGACATCGGGCTGTCGGCCATCAGCTCTCAGCTGTCGGCCAATCGGTCTTGCCGATAGCTGACAGCCAAATTGGCGTGTTCATTCTCACTCAATGCATGATTCAATAGCTAGGCGAGGTTGCCCGGGAATTCAACTCCTGCTGAGTGGCCGAGGGCGGCGCGCCCCATTGAAGACTGTGAGCGTGCCACGCTCGGCTGTCAGGCTGGAAAGCCTGACCTACGGTGGACAGCCCCAATCCTCGATTAACTTGGGCATTTACCAGCGTCCTCCCCTGCATTTTACCCGCCCCGGTCTGTCCTCCCCGATGTGGTAAAATACACTTATGAGCACCGCCATCCCCACGTTTTTGCCCGAGCACTTCATCAACCGCGAGCTGAGCTGGTTGGAGTTCAACGCGCGCGTGCTCGAAGAGGCTCAAAACTCCGAGAGTCCGCTGCTCGAACGGGCCAAGTTCCTGGCGATCTTCGCCTCGAATCTCGACGAATTCTTCATGGTCCGCGTGGCCGGTCTTCGCGAACAAACTTTCAGCGATATTCTGCCGCAAGATCAACCCATCGATAGTCTGGGGCCGCTCGAACAACTGCAACGCATCTCTCGCCGCACCGAGCAACTCGTCGCCCAGCAGTATGAATGCTGGAATCGCTCGATTGTGCCCGCACTCGCCGAGGCCGGAATTCGCATCCATGCCATGCGCGACCTCGACCCGAAAACCGTCAAGTCGCTCGATAAATATTTTCGGCAGGCCGTGTTCCCCGTGGTCACGCCCATGGCGATCGACCCGGCCCACCCCAGTCCCCGCTTTCATAACCGCGGTCTGTACTTGGCGGCCATGCTCGAACGCGAAAGCGGCATCGGCCCGCAACGCCTGTTCGCCGTCGTGCAAGTACCGCAAGTGCTTCCCCGTTTCGTATCCCTCGAACCCGGCGACAAGCGAAACGTCATTCTGCTTGAAGACCTCATTGCCAATCGGCTGCCGGAGCTTTTCGGTGGCTACAATATCACCGACCACGGCACGTTCCGCATCACGCGCGATATGGACATCGATCTCCTCGAGCAGGAAGCCGACGACATGCTTCGCTCGATCGAATCGCGCCTTCGTGCCCGCCAACGAACCGAAGCAGTGCGGCTGGAAATTTCCAAGGGCACTAACCCGGGCGTTCTCAAAATGCTCGTTACCGAGGAAGGGCTTCACGCCGACAAACGCTCGCAAGCGGCAAATGCCGATTCCACCAAAAAAAATGCCGTCGGCCAGTTCGACCCTTCAGCCGACGCTTCCGGTTACAACGAGGTTTATGAAGTCGATGGCCCGCTCGACATGACATGCCTCCACGAGCTTATATCGCTGGTCGATCGCAAAGACCTTCGCGATCCGCCTCTCGTGCCCCGCAAACCCGTCGGTCTGCACCACTACGACAACCTTTTCGCTGAAATCGCCGAGCACGATATTCTGCTTCACCACCCGTACGAATCGTTCGTACCGGTGCTCGATTTCGTGGAAAGCGCGGCACGCGACCCGCAAGTGCTCGCCATCAAACAAACGCTTTACCGCACGAGTGGTGGTGATAGCCCGATCGTCCGCGCGCTGGCCGAAGCGGCCGAAAATGGCAAGCAAGTCACAGCACTTGTCGAACTCAAAGCCCGTTTCGACGAAGCCAACAACATCACCTGGGCCCGGCACCTTGAGCGTGCCGGCGTTCATGTCGTGTTCGGTTACATGGACCTCAAAACCCATTGCAAAGTCACGCTTGTTGTCCGCAAAGAAGGCAAGAAAGTTCGCCGTTACGTTCACCTTGGCACCGGCAATTACAATCCGAACACGGCCCTCGTCTACACCGACCTCGGCCTGTTCACCGCCGACAAAGTCATCGCCGACGACGTTTCCGCACTTTTCAATTTCCTCACCGGGTATTCGCAAAAGCACGAGTGGCAAAAACTCGTAATCGCTCCGAGTGATTTGCGCCGACGCACGCTCGAGCTGATTAACGAGCAAACTCAACGTGCCCGCGAAGGCAAACGCTCGCGGATCATCGCCAAGCTGAACTCGCTCGTCGATCGCCGCACGATCGAAGCCCTGTACGAAGCCAGCCAGGCTGGCGTGTCGATCGACTTGCTGATTCGCGGGATCTGCTGCTTGCGCCCCGGCCTGCCAGGCATTTCGGAAACGATTCGGGTTTACAGCATCGTCGATCGTTTCCTCGAACACAGCCGCATCCTGGTATTCGGCGAAGGCATGAAACAACAAGTGTTCCTCAGCAGTGCCGATTGGATGCCGCGTAATTTCGAGCGCCGCGTGGAAGTGATGTTCCCGATCGAGGCCGAAGACCTGCGCCGCCGCATCGTGGAGGAAATCATCCCCACGTATCTTAACGACAACCGTCGCAAGCGTGTCATGCGATCCGACGGCACTTACGAGCTAGTCCAAGCCGGCGATGCCCCGCCTCACCGCAGCCAGGCTGAACTACTCGCATTGGCCGCTCAACGTATTGAATCGACCGACCTGTTAACCGGCCAGTCACTCGCGCCGTCCACGCCGATTCCGCCCATCAGCAACGGTTATCCGTCAAGCGACCCCGACAAACGCAAAAAGAAACGCAACTCCGCGAAATAGAAGATATTCATCTTTTCAGAATAACCACAGAGACACTGAGGACACGGAGAAGGAAGAACTTGAGAACACTGATCGACACTAATAATCACTAATCGAGGGCAGCCACGTACCAATATAAACCTCTGACTTCCGATTGACATCAGCGATGATTAGCGTGGATCAGTGTTCCAAAAACTTTCGCAACTATTCTTCGCGCCTTCGTGGTTCAAAAACTCATATCTGTTCTCTGTGCCTCCGTGGTGAATCTCA
>CAZTWS010000194.1:0-5067 GCA_964618225.1 uncultured Planctomycetaceae bacterium | reverse complement strand
TCAGCGAAGGGCGTGCAACCTATTGATGATTGCATTGAAACTGAGCGGGACATCGAGCTGTCGGCCAATCGGACTTGCCGATAGCTGACAGCCAAATTGGCGCGTTCATTCTCTATGCATGATTCAATAACATCACCATCGCATCAATCGCCCTTCAAAGCCGTAAAGTAATTCTGTACCGCCTGCGTCAAATACTCTTCGGTAATCTCCAACGGCAACTCATTGTAACTGCAGTGGTACATCACCTGCTCGAGCAAGTCACGCGCATGGCACCGACGCAAAGGGCGTGAGTTTTTGTGATAATGTTCGCGAATCAGGTAATCAATGATCTCCGTTGTACACGGCAGCTTGTGCTTCTTGGCAAAAATCTGGAACAACAAATGGAACTCGTTCGGCGTCGGGTCGGCCACCTCTACTTTGAAAGGAATCCGCCGCAGGAACGCATCATCCGCCAAATCGTGCGGCTCCAAATTCGTCGAAAAGATAATGAGTTGCTCGAACGGAACTTGAATCTTCCGTCCGTTCGAGAGAGTCAGGTAATCCACTCGATTCTCAAGCGGAATGATCCATCGGTTCAGCAACTCGGTCGGGTTGATCCGTTGCCGTCCGAAATCGTCGATCAACAAGCAACCGCAATTGCTTTTAAGCTGCAGAGACGCCTCGCTCACATTCGAAACTGGGTCGTGCTTCAGTTCCAAGCTCTCCATGGTAAGCTCGCCGCCCACCACAACCGTCGGCCGTTCGATCCGCAGCCAACGCCGATCGAACTCCGCGGTACGAAACAGGCTTTCCCCCGGCGATTTCACGATTTTGTGGCAAGCCGCATCATAGAATTTAATGATCTTGCCACCCTCGACAATCGCGTGGGGAATCAAAATATTCTGCCCGAAACAGCGAGTAATTCGCTGGGCGATGGTCGTCTTCCCATTCCCCGGCGGACCATAGATGAACATGCCTTTGCCGGCATTGATGGCAGGTCCCAACTGGCTCAGCATCTTCGGTTCCACATGGATATCCGAAAAAGCCTTCTGCAATTGAGTTTTTCTCGGGCGCTCCGAAGAAATTGTCTGCGCATGAACCGAGTTGATGTAATCCTCCAGCGGCACCGGCGTCGGTCCCACATAGGCGCACTCTTTCATCGCGCGTAAGGCACGATCGCGCCCACTTTCTGTCAAACGGTACACGTGGTCGCCAAGCATCGCGGCAGCGGCCGGCGCAATTTCCTGACGCTGCCGCATGGCAACAAATCGATCTTCGAGAATCCCCAACGGCAGGCACAACTCGTTCGAAATCCCCCGGCCACTCTCCGAGCCAACGCCAGACAAATACTTAAGAATCAAATCCTCGACAAGCGCCTCGCTCAGGCCTGTATCCTTGAGCGAACTCGGCTCCTGGGGCTGAAAACCGTCATCAAGTCCTAAGGCCGATACAAGAGATTCGGCTCGTTCGAGCGAAGCGGTTGCTGTCATTGCGGTGCTGTATTGTTACGAGTAGAACCAGCTCAAATCTGTGCGGTTCGTGGTACGGTCGATATCAATAGCAGTCTAGGTCAACGTCCCAACTTTCGACTCAACTGCCAGCCAAAATTAGTGAGCTCGTAGGCATTCTGGTTGGAAACTTCGTGGATCAACTCCAACTCGCGCAAATGAACCATTGTTGCGAGATATCTGGAAGCAACCGACGGATCGTTGGCACAAAAAAATCGTCGCCTGCCTACTACAACTGCCCTACCCCGCATTTCCGCACGAAACGCGATTTCAAGCCGTCCCCCGTTGCGAACGGCCGCGAGAATCAATTCCTTTTCCTCTTCCGTAAGGCTCGAGATATCTGCGATGACATGCATTTGAATTAACCTCTCAAGAAGTGCATGGCTCCCATTCCAAATATAGGTCAGCCACAGTGTCGCCCGGTCAGATTGAACCGATTGTGCCGTTTATACGTCCATCGAGGCTACTTTCTGCTCCGCGCAAAAGAAACAATAGCATCACACCCCCGCAAAACAGCACATGCCGGCTTGTCCCCTCTTTTAGCGCCCTACCCCGCTGTTACAACCACCCACTTTCAATCACAATTGCATGAGGCGCATTCTTAACAAAGCAGCAAGAATCAATGACCGAACGATTGCAAGATAGTGCTGCAAAGGCTGCCGAAAGCCATCCGGCTTCGCCAAAGTCAGTAGACCCCGCCTCCCAGCGAAAAAGCGCCCTCTCGAGCGCTCTACGCCAAGAAATCGGCGAACTCGGCCGACTCTTCGGCAGCGTTGTCGAAACATTTGCCGGCACCGAGAGCTTCGATCTCGTTGAAACGGTTCGCGGGTTATCGGCCGAGCTTCGTTCAGGAAACACTTCCGCCGGCGATCGCCTGCAAACCTTGCTGGCTTCGCTCACACACCAGCAGCTCACAATCGTCATCCGCAGCTTTACGCTTTTCCTCGAGTTGGCCAACTTGGCCGAAGACCGACACCGTGTCCGCGTCCTCAAGAACCGCGACAAAGAAGACCGCCCCCGCGCCGAGTCGATCCAAGCAGCAATCGCCACCCTACACGAACGAGGCGCAAGTGCAGAAGAAGTGCAGCGACTCGTCGATAGCGTCGCCATCGAACTGGTGCTCACCGCTCATCCCACCGAGGCCAAACGCCGGTCCATTCGACGCCTTCTCCGCAACATTCAAACAACGCTTAACGATCAGGAAGGCGATTTCAGCTCCGAGAACCGAGGTAGCGCCGTCGTCGACCAACTCTTGTGCTGGCTCGAAATTCTCTGGCATACCGATCTCATTCGACCCTGGCGGCCAACCGTTATGCAGGAAGTCGAACGAGGCATGGCATTTCTGCCCGTCTTATGGCAAGAAGCCCCCGCCATTTCCAAAGATCTGCGCGTTGCCGTCAGTCAATACTATCCCTCAGTAAACGTGGGCCAGCATCCGCTGGTTCGCTTCGGCTCTTGGATCGGCGGCGATCGAGATGGCAACCCATTCGTCACTCCATTAGTAACCGAACAAACCATATCGCTCATGCGCAAGGTGGCCCTCGATGCCCATCGGGCCACCTGCAAGCGGCTCATTGGCATTCTGAGCCTTTCCGACCGCCAAACGGAAATGCCCACAAGCCTTGCCAGCTTCCTTCGCGAAAACCTCGAGCGATTCCCCGAAGTATCTGCCAAGCTCGAAGCGCTGCCGCCTCTCGAATCCTATCGGCGTTGCCTCACCGTCATCGGTTGGCGACTCGATTGCACTGCCATGCTGCAATTGGGGGTCGAATCGCCCGCCGATCAACGCAAAGGTGCCTACAAATCGGCCGAAGAACTCCGTGCAGACGTCAAACTAATTGCAGACTCGTTAGACTCCGACGGATGCGACCGAGTGCGAATCGCGGAGATCGATCCCTGGTTAGATCAAATCCGCGTGTTCGGTTTCCACACCGCATGCCTCGACATACGCCAACACTCGCAGCTATACCGCGATGTGGTGAACGAAATCTGGAAAAAAACCGGCGTTCACTCCTCGCCCGAAGAAATCACCGAGCAAGAACGCGTAAAATTGCTGGCCAGCACGCTAGGCCAACCGTTTCCGAAAGCAAACTGGTCGGCTCCGGCAAAAGAAACGCTCGAATTATTTACCCTGCTGCGCCGCATCGCTCGAGAATTCGGACTCGCCGCGCTAGGCGCGCATGTCGTTAGCATGACCACTTACGCTAGCGACATCCTCACCGTGTTGTGGTTTTGGCGATGGTCCGAATGCATCGATGGCGGAAATCCCAACGACAGCAATCTCTATTTACCGATCTCCCCGCTTTTCGAAACGATTAGCGACCTCGAACGGGCTGCTTCCACACTCACCGAAACGCTCGATATCCCGGCCTATCGAGAACATCTCAAAGCCCTTGGCAATCATCAAACCGTGATGATCGGCTATTCCGACAGCACCAAAGACGGCGGATACCTTGCCGCTCAGTGGTCGCTCTACCAGGCGCAAATTGAACTACACGACGTGGCCGAAAAATACGGCGTGCAACTAACGTTCTTCCACGGTCGCGGCGGCTCGCTCGGCCGTGGCGGTGGCCCGGCCGCCCGCAGTATTCTGTCTCTGCCCCCGAAAACATTCACCGGAGCACTACGGCTTACCGAGCAAGGCGAAGTGCTGGCCGAACGATACGACAATCCCCGAATTGCCCATCGTCACCTCGAACAAGTTGCCTGGTCATCCTTCATGGCCGCGGCCGAACGCGCTTCGACCACGCCCCAAGAATTCATCGACATCATGGGGCGACTTTCAAAAGCCTCCTGGCAGGCGTACCGCGAATTGGTCGAGCAGCCAAATTTCGGCGAATACTACCGCGCTGTTACTCCAATCACGTTAGTCGAACGCCTCCCTATTGGTTCCCGACCTGCCAAACGCAAGTCGAGCGATCGCATTGAAGACTTGCGCGCCATACCCTGGGTGTTCTCGTGGACCCAAAACCGCTGCCTGCTACCAGCCTGGTTCGGCATCGGTGCCGCTTACTCCGCCGTTACCGCAACAGATGGCAACGCCGCAAAAGTCATCGCCGGGGCTTACAAACATTGGCCGTTCTTTACCTGTGCCATCGACAACGCCGCACTCGCACTCGCTAAAAGCAATATGCACATATTCCGTAAATACTGCGATGCGGCAGCCTCGGTCGAAGGTGCCGAACAACTCTCCACAACCATCGTCGACGAGTTCAACTCGTCGCAACAAACCGTACTGGCTATTACTGGTTGTTCAGAGCTCTTGGAAGACATCCCCTGGTTGAAGCACTCGATCCAAGTACGCAACGGCTATGTTGACCCGTTGAATCTCGTGCAGATTGAAATCATGGCGCGCGCCCAACAATACAAAGCCGGCACCGACGGCAGCCTCCTGACCGACATCGAACACCTCTCCAGCCTCAGCGTCAAAGGCATCGCCACCGGCATGCGAACCACCGGCTAAATCAATGCCATAATCTATAGTGTGCCC
The DNA here is from genome assembly GCA_964618225.1 of uncultured Planctomycetaceae bacterium. Taxonomy (GTDB): domain Bacteria; phylum Planctomycetota; class Planctomycetia; order Pirellulales; family Lacipirellulaceae; genus JABDGM01. The sequence goes on along the minus strand of CAZTWS010000194.1, from coordinate 90 downwards.
CACCAGAACAAACCAACGCACCAACCACCCCTCACCGCTGGCTCAGCGCCCCCTACCTCTCTCCCCCACAACGGACTGGTCGCTTCAGCG
>CAZTWS010000193.1:0-5079 GCA_964618225.1 uncultured Planctomycetaceae bacterium | reverse complement strand
TCGGGGTGACACGATTCGAACGTGCGACTTCTTGCTCCCAAAGCAAGCGCTCTAGCCAGGCTGAGCTACACCCCGTGAGGAAGATACTATCGTATCCGGTAACCGTCCCGGCGGCAACGAGCATTGTAGCCGTCTCATCCCGCGACACGCGGATCCTCTCACGGAGCAAGAGGTTCATGTACAAAAGCCAACGAAAAAGGGCCCGTAAATACGAGCCCTTGGGGTGCGATCAGGTTCGCGTTAATGCCGGCAAAACGGCCGATTAACCGAACTGCTGCTGGGGCGCAAAATCGGCCGTCTGCGTCATCATGCTGGCCGTCATGATTTGGCGCAGGCGTTCGAACTCTTCATGGCTATTGAAGTGGATCGTCATTTTGCCCTTGCCTTTGGCAGTTTGGCTCAGGTCGACCTTCGTCCCCAGGGCGGTGCGAAGCTCTTGCTCGAGCGAAGCAAGCTGCTCGTTGCGGGGCCGCGCTACGGGGCGTGAATTACCCTCGGCATCCACGATCCGCAGGCCATCGCCATCCAGCGAGCGAATACGGTCTTGAACTCCGCTCTCGGTGGCACGAACGCTCAGGCCTTCTTTTTTGATACGCTGAGCAAACTGAATTTGCTCCTGTTCGTCGCCCAGTGGTAGCAGCGCCCGGGCGTGGCCCTGGGAAATGCCCCCTTCCTGAACCATCTGCTTCACGCCGGCCGGCAGCTCTAGCAGGCGGATCAGGTTGGCTACGGTCGAGCGGTCGATTTGGATACGCGATGCCAGCTCTTCCTGCGTGCATTGATACTGGTCGAGATACCGCTGAAACGACTCGGCCTTTTCGATCGCATTGAGGTCTTTACGTTGGACGTTCTCGACGATCGCAAGTTCGGCCAACTGGCGATCATCGACGTCTCGAACCTGAACCGGAACCTGGTGCCAATCGGCAGCCTGGGCGGCACGCAAGCGTCGCTCGCCGGCGATGAGCTCGAAACCCTCGCCCGAACGGCGAACCACAAGCGGCTGAAGAATGCCGTGCGTGCGGATGCTATCGGCCAGATCGGCGATCTCGGCCTCGTCGAACATTTGACGCGGCTGATAGGGGTTGGCCTGAATCGCATTGCAGTCGAGCCAAGCCTGACCATTCTCATCGCGAGTCAACCGCTCATCGCCCACCACTTCGCTGGTCGGCTCGAAGGTACTATCCGTGGTGGCCGAATTCTCGGGCCCGTCCCACGCACGACCCAGCAAGGCTTCCAAACCACGTCCTAAACGTCGCTCTCTCGACACGGCCAATCCCTCCCTGATACGTCCCGTCTTGGTTTGATCGATAAGCCGCGAGGCCTGCTGGCATCCTTGCCCGAACCTCAGCGGATAGCGGCGGCCGCGATAGCACCTACAAGTGTTCGATGCCATTCGCCGCCCGATTGTAATCGGCAGAACAATCGCCCACGTCTCACGGTTTTCGCGCGCGATGGATACAGACTCGTAGGTCCCCCAGCTTCCAGCTCTGCTGGCAAAACGAGTCCAATGCCAGAGAGCCGGTCCGTCCCCGGTCCCGTGTGGAGGGCTTTTAACCGCAGTCATCTTTGGATTAACCACAAAGGCCCGGCTCGCTAGTGGTGGTGCGTTGCTCGCGGTGGACAATGCTCCAACAACGTTCCACGTGGAACAATCATCAGGGTGCCCCCATGTTGTGCGTTTCACGTGGAACACACAAAACCCGCGCACGCACCAATTGCCGCAGCCCGCGAAGTCGTTTCACGTGAAACAGTGAGAACGTCCGTGGTCCGTTGTTAGTTGTTGAGGGAGGTCAGTCGTTAGATGCAATGGACCACGGACGGCTGACCACGGACCAACTCTACTCCAACGGATTAATCACCAACCCGCTGAGGAGCTTAGGATAGAAGTACGTGCTCTTGGCCGGCATTCGTTCGCCGTGGCCGCTGATGGCCCGAATGTGATCGACCGTCGCCGGCATTACCAGGGCGATGAGTTCGAACTTGCCGCCGGTGCCCGTTTGGCCCGTGGCATCGCGTCCCGTTTCGTCACCCTGCTCGATGCCGTTCACTACTTCCTCGATGTCGCGCACGTACCTAGGCGCGGGGAGCGAGGAGGAAGGAGCGAGGAGAGTCTCTATAATCAGCCGTTGCAGAATGCTTACGCCTAAACTTTGCCAGTCCTCGGAATGGTCGGTCGAGACTTCCGCCATACGCTTTTGGCCGACGTCGGTAAGGCGAACCAGGGTCCACTGATCGTCGGCGGCCGTGTACAGGCCGAGCGTCGCTTGCTCGCCCTCGCCCTCGATCTCTTCCCACAGCGACCGGGCACGCTCGGCACCGTTGCCTGCCGGTTCGGTGGTGAAGTTATCGCCCAGCTTTTCGCCAAGCTCTTTAGAGATCATCGCCGGCAAGCCGCGGAACAAGCGGTGTGTGGCCAGCACCAACATGCCAGGGTCGCTCATCGACACGCACATCATGAGCACGTAATTCGCCGGATGTTCGGCCGGCAGGTTACCGCCCTGCTTCTCGGCAATTTGGTCTCGCAGGTTGCATGCCGTTTCGTAACGGTGATGACCGTCGGCAATGTAAACCGGCCGATCACCCATCGCAGCAATCACGCGGGTAATCGTCTCCACGTTAGTCACCGGCCAAATGCGATGCACGACACCCAAGTGGTCGGCCGCTTCGAGCGGGGCAACTCCCGCGATGGCCTCTTCCAGAATGTTCTGCGCTTCGTTCGCCTCATCGGGGTACAGCCCGAAGATCTGGCTCAGATTCGCTTTGCACGTCCCCCACAACTTGAGCCGATCGGCCTTCGCGGCACCATGCGTTTCTTCATGCGGATAGATATTGCCCTCACCGAATCGCTCGAGCTTCACTCGGCACATGAACCCACGCCGCGTATAGGTGACACCGCCCTCGGTGAACACCTGGTGATAGACGTAAATCGCCGGGTCGGCCTCGGTGAAAAGCACTCCCTCGCGCGTCCAAGACCGTAACGTACGAGCCGCTCGCGTGTAGCGATTGTTCGATTCGTCGTCGCCCGGCTCATCCTTGTTGAGGATCAACCGTACCACATTGGCCGGGCTCAAATCGTAAAGCTTCTGCTGCAGCTCGGCATCGATCACATCGTAAGGCGGAGCGATTACCTTGCTGAGCGAGCCGACATGACCCAGATCGTAACGAACGCCGCGGAAAGCTTGGATGGTTGGCATGGAGGGGAGCGAGAGTCTAGGGTCAAGAGTCGAGAGCCAGAGGCGTGAAACGCCAAGTGTACGGCAGAAACCAAGGAGGCGCGTAGAGGGCAATGGAAGAAACCCTTGATTGTGGCTCGAATGTTTGCAGATATTCTTTCCCAGCGAGCCGGGCCGTCCTCGGCCCCGAGTTTCCCCAACCACTACTCTCGCCTTTCAAAAGGCCCCTACTCGTCGCACCACTCAGATTCGATACACAGCCATTAACTCAAAAAAGGCCCCGAGCTTTGCTCGGGGCCTTTGTGCAATTCTAAAAAATCGAGTCGCGATGATCGCTGCCTAATACCGATAATACTCCGGCTTATACGGCCCGTCGATCGGAACGCCGATGTACTCGGATTGCTGCTGCGTGAGCTTCGTGAGCTTCACGCCGAGCTTGGCCAAGTGAAGGCGAGCCACTTCTTCGTCGAGCTTTTTGGGCAGCACGTGAACGCCCAGGTCGAACTTGTCGGTCTCGGTCCACAGAGCGAGCTGAGCCAATACCTGGTTCGTAAACGAATTGCTCATCACGAATGAGGGATGGCCCGTGGCACAGCCAAGGTTCACGAGTCGGCCTTCGGCCAAAATCAGAATCGAGTGGCCGTCTTCAAACGTGAATTTATCTACCGCGCCTACCGTGGCCGGCTTGATGTTTTGCTTCTTCACTCGGCCGGCCTTCACTTCGCCTTCCAGCCAAGCCATGTCGATTTCGAGGTCGAAGTGGCCGATGTTGCACACGATCGCATCGTTTTTCATCTGCGACATGTGCTTGCCGGTGATGATGTCGCGGCAACCGGTGGTGGTGACAAAGATGTCGCCTTCCTCTACGGCATCTTCCATCAGCGTTACTTCGTAACCTTCCATCGCTGCTTGCAGCGCGATGATCGGATCGATCTCGGTAATGAGGACGCGGGCACCAAGACCACGCATCGCATCCGCACATCCCTTACCCACGTCACCGTAGCCAGCAATCACGCACACCTTGCCGGCGACCATGATGTCTGTAGCGCGTTTGATGCCGTCGGCCAACGATTCGCGGCAACCATAAAGATTGTCAAACTTGCTCTTGGTGACCGAGTCGTTCACGTTGATTGCCGGAACCTTCAACTCTCCACGCTCGTGCATCTGATAAAGGCGATGCACGCCCGTCGTGGTTTCTTCCGACAAGCCACGAATGTTGGCAAGCAACTCTGGGTACTTGTCGTGAACCATCGCGGTCAGGTCGCCGCCATCGTCGAGGATCAGGTTCAACGGCTCCCCAGACGGGAAGAACAGTGTTTGCTCGATGCACCAATCGAACTCTTCGTTGGTCATGCCCTTCCAGGCGTAAACCGGAGTGCCGGCTTCGGCGATGGCGCAGGCCGCATGATCCTGCGTCGAGAAAATGTTGCAACTGCTCCAAGTGACTTCCGCACCCAGGTCGCGCAGCGTTTCAATGAGCACTGCCGTTTGAATAGTCATGTGCAAGCAACCGGCAATACGAGCCCCCTGGAGCGGCTTCGTACGGCCGTGCTTCTCGCGGAGTGCCATCAGGCCGGGCATCTCGTTCTCGGCAAGTTGAATCTCTTTCCGTCCCCATTCGGCAAGTCGCTTGAACTCGGCGGGCGAACAATCAAGCACTTTATACGGCAATTTGGTGGCGACTTCGGGCACTGCGAACTCCTTCAATATCAACTGCAAAAAAACGATGCGATGAGCTGTTTGTATAACGAATCCTTATTCTAGTTACCCCCCGGCGAATCTGACAAGCCAGCGGATTGCAAACGGTAAACACGCAGCCTGCAATCGTGTGCTGGCGGTGAGAGCTAGTGGTCTGTCCATGGTCATTTGCTGGGTGGCATGCCTTCGCCTTCTGGGCGTAGGCATG
>CAZTWS010000192.1:3611-5132 GCA_964618225.1 uncultured Planctomycetaceae bacterium | reverse complement strand
AAGATGGGATTCCAAAGCGTTCCAGCAGGACTGACCTTCGATAGATGTTTGATGCCGTCGGCCCCTTCCACCAAGGGCTGACGTGACATCGGGTTTTGAACCACACCGGCAGTCGATGGGCACGAGCGCTGGAAAGCAGCCACCAACCGAACGACTCATACAAAACCAGAAGAATCGTTCCCGCTACCCGTGCGCCCTCTTGACGAAACAGGCCATATAGATGTTATGGCCCAAATGAAGATTCGCTTGGCCTGGATTTTCACGGGATAGCTGGAGCGACGGGAGCGACCTGAGGAACGAGGACCGGCTGCCTTGCGGACTGCAGTACACTGTTGACCGCGTATTCCGGCGATACGAAGACAAGCGTATCCTTTGCCAGAGCCTTCAAAAACGCTCGATCGACCTTTTTCGCATCGGCCGAGATAGCCACCACCGCGCCAACAGCAATGCGCTTCCACAACTCGTCATTTGTTAATTTCTTGTTCTCAACATCGAAGACTTCCGCCGATGCAAGCGAGAGCGTCCAGCCATGATCTTCATAGATCGCCTTGCGGTTCGGCTCCCAGACAAAGCGTACGGTAAGATTGCGAAGATCGATCTCGCCTTTCTGCTGATCAACGCGGCCCACGGTGACAAGCCGCGGTGGAACGGGCACCCACACCGCCGCTGCTTTGGGTTTTTCGTCGGCTTGAGCTATGCCGGCAGCGATCCCCAACAAAACGAATGAAAACATCGCAATTCGTTCCATTTCGTGCTCCTATCGGCCTAACAATTCATTCGACAGAAGAAACTCTGCATAAACCACCGGTGATTCTGTATAAACCGTGGTCATTTGTCAATTATCCTGTGCATGTCTTGTAAAAAGCTTCAGTACTTTGGTCTTCGCCCGATTATGCATACTTCATCCCCGCCTCCGGCCGAGCGGCCTGCCAAGTCGCCCGGGCTGATGCAAACCGTCCGCGAGCGGCTACGCGTTTTGCACTAATCCAAGCGGACCGAGCGGTCCTATTTGTTGTGGGTCGAGCAGTTTTTGCGATTCACGCGCCGCACGCATGACAACTGGGTCCATCCTATAAACCCGTCTGCCCACTCGGGATTGCTACGCAAAGCTTGTCCACAACTAACAACGGACAACTAACAACAAAAAAGGCGGGTCGACTCGCGGTGAGTCGACCCGCCTGTGGGTTTCATTGACCAGTCTGCTTCCCTACGAAGGGGAAGGAGGGTTTCTGTAGCTGAGGCGTTTCACCCCGGCCATGCTTAGTTGTTGCAACCGCAGTCGCCGTTGTCGGCACCGCCATCGCAGGAATCAACTGGGCAGCAGGAGTAAACCTTCACTGGAACCTGCTTGCACACGGTGCGTGGCACGCAGCGGGTTACCGTGTAAGGCACGCACTTCGGCACGCACTTCGAGACCTGGATGGTCTTTTGGTAGCATACCGGCTTGCAAACCGTGTAGCACACGGTCTTGGTGCGTTGCTCAGGAACCATCTTGCAGACCTTGTAGCAGCAAGTGCGTTG
>CAZTWS010000192.1:0-3511 GCA_964618225.1 uncultured Planctomycetaceae bacterium | reverse complement strand
TCTTGGTGCGTTGCTCAGGAACCATCTTGCAGACCTTGTAGCAGCAAGTGCGTTGTTCCGGAACCATCTTGCAGACCTTGTAGCACACGGTCTTGCTGCGTTGCTCAGGAACCATCTTGCAAACCTTGTAGGTGCAAGTGCGTTGCTCAGGAACCATCTTGCAGACCTTGTAGCAGCAAGTCTTGGTGCGGGCTTCGCACACATACTTGGTGCAGCAGATCTCTTTCTCGCAGCAGGTCGGAACCCAAACCTTCTTGCAGCACTTACGCGGCGGGCACTGGCAGCATACCGTGTGGCACTTGCCAGGGCAGTACGAGCAGCGGCAGGTGCAAGGATCGTAAACCCAAGTACCTGGTTCGCGGACAACCTTGCGGACGGTCGGACCAGGAACTTCGTAAACCTGGGTTTCCCAATGGCCACTGGCAACTTTGATCGTCTTCGTGTAGTTCACCGGCACTTGTACGTGGTAGGTGATTTCACGCGAACGATTCTCCCACACTGGCTTGCATACGGTGTAGCAGCGAGTGCGTTCTTCCCAAACCGGCTTGCAAACCGTGTAGCAAACTTCTTTGCTGCGGGTTTCCCAAACTGGCTTGCACACCGTGTAGGTGCGGCAACGGGTTTCCCACACTGGCTTGCATACGGTGTAGCAGCGAGTGCGTTCTTCCCACACTGGCTTGCACACGGTGTAGCAGCGAGTGCGTTCTTCCCACACTGGCTTGCATACGGTGTAGCAAACTTCTTTGCTGCGGGTTTCCCAAACCGGCTTGCACACCGTGTAGGTGTGGCTGCGGGTTTCCCACACTGGCTTGCATACCGTGTAGCAAACTTCCTTCGAGCGAGTTTCGGGGACGTACTTAACACAGTTGATCACCCGATCTTCGCAAACTCGTTCCCAGCAAGTTTTGTAGCAAGTTACTTCTTGTCGCTCGTACTCGACGCAGCGAACTGTTTTCATAACTGTGTGGCACTTCATTTGACAACAAGGTGCACAGCAGTTGTACCGCGCGGCTCCACAGAACCCGGCTTCCGCTTTGGCTGGGACAAGCGTAAGCAACGAGGCTGCGGCGATCGCAACCATCCATCCTCTCATTTCCATCGCCTCCTAAAAAACGTTCGTAGGGGATCCCAAATAGGCTGGTCGTGGCAGGGACACACTGGTCCGCCACCACATAATTCGGGCCGTGCAGTCACCGCACCTTAGCTAAAGCACTTAAATTAACCACCTATCCCAAGCACTCAGAACAACGCACCCAAAATCAATTAACAATCCGTAAACTTCTACCCCATCGTTACTTACGACCATGAACCTGAACGACTGCGTCAACTAGTCGAGGTCGGTCGTGCCGGCTATTACGCTCATGCCCGATATTCCTTCCAAGCGTTTCAGTCGCGACAATTCGGTGGTACCGATTAATGGACCGTTTTCCATGCGAAAAGCCACGCCACGCGGCTGGCTCCAACAACGGGCAAACGCCCGCGAAGCCGTTGAATGCCGTTCTTCAAACGGCCTGCCGCTTGCCGCAGCGCGCCGGTTCTTTTACAGTGGCAAGCGAATTTGCAGGGTGCCTTTACCGCATCTCGAAGAGGGGAAACGTGCCCTCGTCAAAGAATAAGCCAATCCCTACGCCATCACGTGACGTACCTTCTGTGGTGGTCAATCGGCTGAGCCTCTACCTCCGCGAGTTGCGGCAACTCGTTCGCGAAGGATGCTCCACGGTCAGTTCCAGCCAACTTGGGAAGCTGCTAGGCGTCACAGACGCCCAGGTTCGCAAAGATCTGGCCTACTTCGGCCATTTTGGGCATCCCGGCATCGGTTACCGCTGCGACGAGCTGATCGCGGAAATCCGTCGCATTCTCGGCACCGACCGTCAATGGATCGTCACGATGGTCGGCGTTGGCAACATGGGCCGTGCCCTACTCCGCTACAAAGGCTTTGCAGCACAAGGGTTCCGCATCGTGGCTGCTTTCGATTCCGATCCGCGAATTGCAGGCACCTCGGTCGAGCATATTCCCGTGTATAACTCCGATCGCATGAGAGAAATAATTAAGCAGCAAGGCATTCAACTGGGCATGATTACCGTACCGGCCGATCATGCCCAGCAGGCCGCCGATCAACTTGTAGCTGCGGGAATTATGGGGATTGTGAACTTTGCCCCAGTGACATTGTCATTGCCAGAGGGCATTGGTCTAATCGGCGTCGATCTAACGACCGAATTGGAACAACTGGCGTTCGCAGTTGCCAATCGTAGCCACTAGCGGTAGCTTTGAAGAAAGTCGTACGAGATTAGCCGATTGCTGCCCGCTGAACTCTGGCCGACGGCTGAAAGCTGATAGCCAACAGCCCCCCTTACCCGGTGGTGTAATGGTAACACTAGGGATTTTGATTCCCTCATTCCAGGTTCGAGCCCTGGCCGGGTAGTTTTTTCTTTAGGTTTCAGGTGACGGGTGTCAGGTGTCAGATTCCTAGAACCTCACACCTGACCTCCGATATCTGACACCTATGCTCAATACCGCCGAAGCTCAATTCGCCATCGAAGCCGTTCGCGAAGCCTCGCTCCTGGCGCGTCGCATCCAACGTGAGATGGTTGGCAGCGGACTCACGAAAGACGACCGCTCACCGGTCACGGTTGCCGACTTCGCCGTTCAAGCACTTATTGCACGTCGGCTCGCCGAGCAAATCCCCGGTGCCACGCTCATCGGCGAAGAAAATGCCGAGGCATTACGCATCGAAGAAGGCATTGCCACGCTGGACCACATCACCGAGTTCGTGCGAACCGCGATTACCGATGCCACCCCCGAGGAAGTTTGCGGCTTGATCGACCGCGGTAGCGGCAAGCCTGGGGACATCTATTGGACGCTCGATCCCATTGATGGCACCAAGGGCTTTCTGCGCCGCGAGCAATACGCGGTCGCGTTGGCCTTGGTAAAGAATGGCCGCGTCGAGTTCGGTGTGCTGGGCTGCCCCGAGTTGAACGGCGGCACCATCATTGCCGCTCAGCGTGGGCAAGGCACGTTCTCGCAACCGCTGGAAAGCAAAGCCGACTGGAAACAACTCAAGGCGTCCACACGTTCCGATGCAAAAGATGCCCGTATTCTGCGTTCGGTAGAAAAATCGCACACCAACGTCGACGAGATTGGCCAACTGGCCGCAAAACTCGGCATCATCGCGCCGTCGGTTGGAATGGATAGCCAAGCTAAGTACGCAGTTTTAGCAGCAGGCGAGGGAGAAGTGCTGTTGCGTCTGCTGTCGCCGTCGCGACCCGATTATCGCGAGAAAATCTGGGATCAAGCGGCCGGTTCGATCGTGATCGAAGAAGCGGGCGGTCGAATCACCGATCTCGATGGCAAACCGCTCGATTTCTCCCGCGGCCGCACGCTGGCGAAAAACCGCGGCATTCTAGCCACGAATGGCCACCTTCATGAGGCACTTCTCGCAGGCCTTCGAGCCGTCGGAGCTTAAGGAACTCTAACAAAACCGGCGGGGACTGTCCCGATTTTGCGGAGTCTT
>CAZTWS010000191.1:0-5369 GCA_964618225.1 uncultured Planctomycetaceae bacterium | reverse complement strand
TCACCGTCCGCGCCGGCAACTGCTACCTCTGCCACAACTGCGGCAGCAGCATGGGCTGTTCATGATCGATGCCTCTCTTACCGGGAGAGGACCAGGGCAAAAATGCCTTGAATTTAGCCCGGCCCAAAAATGCCTTGGTCCCTCTCCTAGGGAGAGGCTAGGTGAGGGTTCTTCAAGAACCACGTAAAAGTATCACTTCAACATTTAGCCCCCGGTCAACGACCGGGGGCTATGTGTGCGATCGTCAAGAATTACTGAGGCTCAAGCCCCGATGTTTTCTGGCGCGTGATAACTACTTTTCCTTCAGTATCTGCGTATCGTCATGGACCAACGCTTTACGTGTAACGGGCTCGTCACCCGCGATCGTTGACAGTGCATGAAGCGTTTTGCCTTGCAGCGACGGGTGCAACCGATAAGCGCGAATGCTATCTGCAAATACGACGGCCGGCCCGGCGGGATGCTTGCTGCCGATGGCCGCGGTTGACTTCGTTAATGACTCTGATGCCAGTGCATCCAGCGACACGTCGCGCGGCTCCATCCAGTGTACGTCGCTGTCCGGCACCTCGACTAGCAGAATCGTGTTTTCCAGCCCGTCATGAAACTCGTCGGTACGCGTCGTTTGTTCGCCGGGAAATGCAGTACCGTTGCCGACAACCGCCATGTAGTTCGTCGTCGGCTTGCGTTCGTAATTCGCGCTGCCAGGGCATTGGTATATGCGTAAAACACGATCAGCCAGCTTTCGATTATTGGGGCCATTCCACGGTTCATCGAAGCGGTATTGATTGTAAAGTTCTTGTTCCTCGAAGCACGGCAAAATCAGCACTCGCCAACTATGCCAGGGTTTCCCATCCGGTCCCGCGATATACGCGGGTGGCAAGTGTCCGTGCTTTGCTTCATAGTTCATTAGCGAGAATTGGAGTTGGGCCAGCTTCCCTCTGCATGTCGATTCCCTCGCAGCTTCTCGCGCCCGGATGACTGCGAAAGTCAAGAAAGTGGTGCCGACACAACCAAGCAAGGCAATGAATAACACCAATACTCGCTGAAGCTTCATCATGCGACCTACTAACCACGCCCTTTCCAATATCCGGGTCGTCGCTTGGCATGTGCGATCGCGACAACGACAATCCGGCTTGCTTCCATCCGAAATATGATACGAAACGGAAATCGTTTTACCAAACATTCTCGATGACGCGCATCGATTCGGACGAATTGCTCAGGATCTCTTGCGATTCGGCTCAATGCCGAATCCACGGCAATAGAAAACCGCTCAGCAGCAGTTTTGCTCTGACTCGCATACCAATCGAATGACGAGTCAAAATCCGCTCGCGCGCCGGGTAGAAAATCGGCTGGCTTCATTGCGTGGTATTCAAACGGCCCACCGCCTCCGTGCGAATCTGCTCCCACGGAATCGTCTGAACTTTGCTCGCATCATACTCATCCGAACGGCGATTGATTTCCGCCAGCCATTCATCGCTGAGGGGCGGCATCGCGTCTTCCGGCACGGTATCCCACAACGCTTCAATCAACTGAATCCGCGCGTCGAGAGGCAACTGGCTCGCATCGGAAAGCAAAGAATTGTAATCGGCCATGTATACCTCCGCCCACATTATATCATCGAGGGCACCACCACAAAGCCGCATGTGGCTTTGCTCACGCGGTCTGCCGCACTTCGTCCCGCTCGATTTCGACACGTGAGACCACGAATCCAGCCTGTTCCACGTTTTGAATAGCCGATGCCAGCGCATCATCCAAATTCGCGGCGTCGCGGTCGAACTGCAATCTGGTGACACCATCGCGAGTCAGAATGCTGGCGTCGTCGCATCCAGCTTCGTAAAGCTTGTCGGCGGCTTCGTACATAACATCTGCAGAGACGAGGATTAAGGAGAATTCATATTTCATGGGGTTGTTCCTTTGGCTCTACAGGAGGTGGATTGCCAACCACCTTCACCATTATAGCTCTTCGGGGAAGAAATGCATAAAGCGATTCACAACGCTGCTCCAGCCTTAGTAGCGGTTTGACTTTATCCATCGCTGGTGGTCATGGTCCTGCATACATTCGCTGGCTCGCCGAGTTAAGCGTAAAATCAGTTACTCGAAATTATCCCGAACACGCCATCGGTCAAACCGAGACCAAACAGCGACGAAAGTTTTATGCTCCACACTCCTTTCCGCATTCCCGCGAGTCGAATCCTTGCTTTCCTGCTTGTCGTGCAAATCACGACGAGCAGCAGAGCTGCCGAATCGCTTGAGTTTGTGCGTCCTAGTAAAGATGGCCAAACGTTTGTCGGCGTCGAAACGCAGCGGCCGATTCAACTGTGGGGCGTTAATTACGATCGTGACAGCAAGAGTCGGCTGATCGAAGACTATTGGCACGATGAGTGGCCGCGGGTTTCCGAAGACTTTGGCGAAATTAAAGCGTTGCGGGCCAACTCGGTTCGCATTCATCTTCAGCTAGGCCGTTTTATGAACGCGGCCGACGAGCCGAATGCCGAAAATCTGGCGCAGCTCGCAAAGCTTGTTCGCTTGGCCGAGGAGAACGGTTTGTACCTCGTGATTACCGGTCTTGGTTGTTACCACCAACAAGACGTGCCAGCTTGGTACGATCGGCTTCCCGAGCGCGAGCGGTGGCAAGCTCAAGCCGCGTTTTGGAAGGCGGTGGCTGGTGTCTGCAAGGATAGCCCCGCGGTTTTCTCGTACGATCTCATGAACGAGCCCATCTTGCCCGGCGAAAAACCGGCGACCGAGTGGCTCGGCAAGCCGCTGGGGGATAAGTATTACGTGCAACGCATTGCACTCGACATGGCGGGCCGCACTCACGAGCAAATCGCCAAAGCGTGGGTCCAAACACTCGCCGATGCCATCCGCGAAGTGGACGAGCGGCACATGATTACAGTCGGTGTGATTCCCTGGGCACATTACTATCCGGGCGCGAAGCCACTGTTCTATTCGCAGGAGGTTGGCGGGCCGCTCGATTATGTCAGTGTCCACTTTTATCCCAAGGCGGGAAAAGTCGATAAGGCACTTGACGCTTTGCGTGCTTACGAAGTTGGCAAGCCGCTCGTCATTGAAGAGATGTTTCCCCTCGAATGCAGTACCGAGGAGCTTTTCGAGTTCATAGACCGGTCGAAGTCGCACGCCGATGGTTGGATGGGCTTTTATTGGGGCGAGACGATCGAGGAATGCAAAGCTCGCGGCGATATCCACGGCACCATTACAGCCGCATGGCTCGAGAAATTCAAAGCCCACGCCCCACGCTAGTGCTTTTTTCAAGCAGAGCAACGTGGGTGCTTCTGCACCCACGGATTGTTCGTTGGGTTGAAATCACCACGACGAGTACAAATCACAACCTGCTGGTGCGAGCATCCACGTTACTCTCAATTCATCGAGGGGTTCCTACTCTGTAGCGAACCCCATCCTACCGATTGGTCTTTCGTACTGGTTTGGCTCGGTGTTGCTTTGGAGCCAATGGTTCGGCCCCGACCGCCCGTTGCAACTGGTCGGCCACCCAAGCATTCAAGCTCTTGCCCGAAACACTCGCGGCAACACTAACTTGGCGATGCAAATCAGGAGACACACGGGTAATAAATTGACCAGAGAAAGGCTTGTCCGGCTGCTCCCCGCGCTCGGCACAGAAAGCCAGATAATCGTTGACCGATTCTCGAAACGCCTTTCTTAGTTCCGCAACGCTTTTGCCTTGAAACGTAATCACGTCGCGCGTGTTGATCACTTCGCCGTGGAACACCGACGCCTCGTCGTCGAATTCGACTTTGCCAATGTATCCGTGATATTCCATCATGGCGTCACTCCTGCTTCGGTCAAAAATCGGCGAACAGATCGCACGGCACCTTTATCGGTTTCCTTCTTCGGGTGTGGCCGATGAAACACGGCGCGAACTCCGTCGAGCGCTACCCGAATTCGCGAACCCGCTCCCTCCGAAATTTCCGCGCCCGCGGCCTTCAACATTCTCTCGATGTCTCGACAGGGGATATTCGACCGCACGGGGTCTTCGAAGACAGCCTCCAACATTCGGCGATGTTTTTGGTTCATCGCTATTCAATAGTATCATAAAACGATACTAAATCAAGCGCAGTCTGGGGGCGTTATGCAGGTCAGTGGGTTTGCCGCAACCCGGGAACTCATTACGGCTACATAGGCTTCACAACCTCTCTAATTCCGCCCCGTCTCAGACATCACCCGGCTACCGCCGCTCGCCGGTGCATCCTCCACCGCGACAACCGTTGCCTCGGGGAAAAGGCGTTTCGCTTCGGCGAGCTGTTTTTGCGTACCGTTCTTGATCTCGATTCTCGATTCCCCCGATTCGCGAAGTAATCGCAATGCGGGCGGCGCCGCACCGTCGGTGGAAACAATCGCCGCCCGATTCGAGACTCGCCACTGCTGTCGTTCGATGATCCAATACATTTGCGTGCAGTACCAGAAAACGAGGCTCGCCCAGAACATGGTGCGCAGCATCCCGCGTAGCGTGAATCGTCGCGGCAAAAACAAATCGAGCCCAAAGAAAAGCTGAACGATAACGAACGGTAGCACTAGCAAAATCGCGAACCCGGTCACGCCGCCGACCCACAATAGCCACACCGGCCAACGGTCTTCGATACGAATCGATTCCAGGTAGAAAGCGAGTCCCATCAGCGTGGCATACGCCAACGTGAGCACGCCAGCCAGCTTGCGTTGCTTCGGAGTCGACTTGATGAACCTAAAATCATTCTTGCTTGCCGATGGATTCGCTTGCCGCGCACCAACGCTCGGTCCATCCACCGGCTGCCGATCACCACCGGCCAACTCTGCAACCGCCAGGTTTCGCAAGTTATACCGCAGCCTGATTATCACGTAAGCGATATATCCGAGCGATACGATCACCAACTGCCAATAACGGCAGTACGCCGCATAGATCGCCAGGCCGCCAACTCCAAGCATTTCCATAACAGCGGTGAAAACAAGACTGGCGCGATTCGCCTGCTCGGTGGATTTGATATCTGCGCCATCGTTTTTCATTTGCCCATAATACTTGCTGAAAGCCCACTCTGTATCGCGTGGTGAACCAACTCCCCGCAGCGTGGCCGCGGAAGTTTTTCTCGGAACACTAATCCACGCTGATCATTGCTGATATCCATTGAAGTTCAGAGATTGATTTTGGGGACGTTGTGACACTCGATTAGCGATGATTCGTGTAGATTAGCGTTCAAAAATCCTTTCAAGATTCATGGTTACCGTCGGTCATTTAGCGGCGGCTAAATGGGGCTGGCAGCGCGTAGTGGGGGCGCTAAGCCGTGAGCGGCGTGCGGGGGTTGGGGATAGGGGTTGGGGGAGGGTTTATTGCAAAGTGCAAAGTGAAAAATTCAAATTGCAAATTG
>CAZTWS010000190.1:0-5427 GCA_964618225.1 uncultured Planctomycetaceae bacterium | reverse complement strand
AAGATCAGAATCGCGATATCGAAAATGTGAACGGCCACGATAAAAGGCACGGAATGAGGGTCGTATAAAGCTGGTTCTTCCGGGAGTTGAATGGGCGACCTTGTCCATAGGAACAAGGCAAAATCAACAGGAGGAAACGGATTTTTTAACCACGAAGGCACGAAGACACAAAGTATTTAAGCAACTTGTACATCTTCGAGGTGGCATTTTCTGCTTGCGGTATGAGGCCGCAGGAGATTTTTAATCGACCTTTGTGCCTTCGTGTCTTTGTGGTTCAAAATGACTCCGTTTCCTCGGTTTCCTCCTGTTAAAAAACGATCCAGCCGGGTGTGTACTAGCCGGCCGATTCGTGAAACTCATTAAAATCCCTATAGAACCATAAAGCTACCAAGTGATGCTAAGGAGTTCTATTAACCACCAAGGCACAAAGACACGGAGAAGAATTACTGATTTCGGATGCGGGATAGTGGATGCAGAGGGCAGGGGACTTATTGAATGCCTTGGCCCTGCTCCCTGCATCCACTATCCCCGCATCCTACAAATGCCTTCGTGGTTCAATGAAACTCCGTCTTCTCTTCTCCCTGCTCCTTGCTCCACGCTCCCTGCTTCATCCTCCGTGTCCTCCGTGTCTCTGTGGTTATTCTGAAAATCGAGAAGTTATTATTAAGGCGTTCCTAAGGCAGCGAAGGTGTGGTTGTCTCTAACTTCAACAGAGACATAGCACCAAGCATTGGAAAAGCCTACTGCGCAGCTTGGCCTTTGGCAGCTTTGTCGTCAGTGACTAACTGCTCGACCGTTTCCAATAGCTGGTCGAGGCGGAACGGTTTGTAGAGCACCGCTTGGAGCCCCGCTTGGCGGGCTTTGACGATCGAATGGCCCGGGTCGTAGCCGAATCCCGTCATCAGGGCCATGGGCACGCGGTCCATCATCTCTTTGAGCTTGAGCAATAGCTCGTAGCCAGACATATCCGGGAGGCGGATGTCGGCAATAATAGCGTCGTAATGCTGATCGGCGGAGAGGCTACGAACCATGAACTGAGCCTCGCTGCCATCATGGGCTGTTTCCACGATACAGCTATAGCGTTCGAGCAGAGCGTGGGCGGCGCTGCGAACACTTTCGTCGGCATCGATCACCAGGATGCGGCACCCCACCAAAACCGGACGCAGTTCAACGCGAGACGACAGCGGCTGTGCCTCGGTGGGAGCCATTGCCTGGCCAACCTTTTGGATTACCTGCTTGATATCGCGAGCATTTCGCAAAATTTGCTGGAGTCGCTCCACGACATCGGGCTGGTGACCAATGTAGCGTTCCATCACATTGACGGCGTCGTTCAGGATATCGTCGACCGGCAACGCAACGGCACTATGAATTGCCTGCACACTGGCGGCGGCCGTGGTGGCTTTTTCTGCCGCTAAAAGTTCGAGCGTGTTCAGTGCGATGGCCACATCGCGGGCAAAAATCTCGAGAAACTGAAGATCGCTTTCGGTAAACGCCCGAGGCTCAGGGCTCTCGACGTTCAACGTGCCGGTCACCCGTTCGTGGAGCATGACAGGCACGGTCAAGGAGCTGCGGGCCCCGGCGGCCCCTTCAAGGTAAAGCGGGTCTTCGCTGGTATCTTCGCAAAGGTAGCTCTTACCGGTAGCGGCCACGAAACCCGTGACCCCATTGCCGTCTTGATCGGCATAGAGCTTACGATTCGCGGCTTCCGGTGTCATACCAACGGCGAGCACGGGCTCGAGAAGTCGCGTTTGCGGATCGAGCATCCGGATTTCGACCACGTCATAATGCAAAACATCCTGCGTACAGTGCAGGATGTTTGCTCGGAGTAATTCAATTCGCTCTTCGACAGACATTTTGGCCACTTCGTCTGTCGTCAGGTCGGCAAGCTCGATGCCCGCCTGGTGGATGGCGGAAAGCTTCTGTTGCTGGATGATTTCTTCGGTAACTTCGCGAATGGTCACAACCAATCGGTGGGGATCGTTGTCCCCTTCAATGACCGGGGCAACGTGAACTCGCATGTAGCGGTTCTGAAAACAGCGAAGTGTCGAAGCGCTTGGCCGCCCCGTCCCAAACGCAGTGTGGAACGGACAGTAATCGGGTCCGAGGATTTCGGGCGTACCCATCACGTCGTAAAAATTCGAGCCGACGATATCGCTGCGCCCCGTCCACTCGCGTAGCCGGCCATTCGCCCAGAGAATCGTATTATTGCTATCGAGCAACACTACACCGTCTGGCATGCCTTGCAGAATTCGCTCATTCTGCATGAGGCGAGCCACATCGACGACTTCCGAAAAGTGGTCGGCATCGGCGTAAATGCCGATGTACTCGCCGGTAGCTAGCTGACTCAGGGCTCGCTTGGGAGAAACTTCGACGATCTGGACGTCTTGGCCGAAGCGTTCTTGGAGGCCGACCTGGGCATCGTGGGTACCGCCGAGGCAGAGAATCTTAGGTGGCGATAGAGCCCCTGCGCTGGCGTTTCCTTCTTGTCGCGATGCACCTTGATCGAACACGAGCCAATATTCCACCTGGGACGACTGAAGAGTTCGTTTCAGTAGTCCCGAAAAACGACACCACGCCCGGCAGCGTTCCCGTTCTGGGCAATCGCACCTGGCGGAACCCATTTGGAATTATAGGGGTATTGCGAAACTCCAACAACTATCGTTTGTCGGGTAGTTTGCCCAAACCGCTCTAATCTCCGAATCGGCAGATTCTCTCAACGCCGTTGACAGCGGAAGTGCTGGCGCGAAAAGAATTGCGAAGAGAATCGGAGTAGGGCCGGTATTTTCCGCAAATCAGGCATTTGGGAACTCGCGGGTTTACCACCGACGCGTTGCCTGGAGGCTGGCCGTGCGTTGCGGCTGGTCACCCTAGACAACACAATAATAACCTACGACCGGCACAATCCTTCTGTTCATTACCGAAGTGCTTCTCCACTCGCAGGGTCTTCGGCCGCCAGGAGCCACACTATCGACCTAGAGTTTCCATAGCGAATAGTGGGCGCTCGAAATACGTCTCGGGCGGCCACGTGAATGTGACTCGTTTCACGAAACAACCGCTATGACACGAACTTCCTCGAAACACCACGGACTCTCGGTACTCGAAGTAATCGGCTGCACGGCCGCGATTGCGGGCGGCGTCTATGTCGGTGCCTTGTACACAAATTTGAATTTGGAACACGCGGCACATTACGCTCTTGTGCAAACTAATATGCTGGAGAAGGTGCCCGATGGCTGGCGGCCTTCGGGTGCTGAAGTGAATGCAGCCTCGATACGCGAGCAGCAAGCGTTGGCTCAGCAGGAGATGAATGAGCTCCGCAATGAGATCGTCGCGCTCGCGGGCAACGCTGGGGCGGTGAACTCTCAAGAAGCGCTAAGCAGCGCGGATGCGTCTGACGATGAAAACACCACTCGGCAATGCTGGCTGCAGTTGAGCGAAATCGCCGCTCTTGAAGCCGACCTGCAACGCACTGCCGAGTCTCAGTTGACTAACGCTAATGCTGCCGAGGTCTTCGCGCTGAAATCTCGAGCGAGCCGATGTGCCGCCAAAAACGCACAAGCACTCGCTTACGCGGAGGTTGACAACTCCGTCGCCAAGTTTGGGCGACAACTTAGCGACTGGTATGCCCACAACGGCGACTTGTATGAAAAGGTCCTTGAAATTTGGGAGACATCGCCCAAACCACAGTTGCGACAACGCCGGCTCGTCGAATGGCGGCGAGACGAGGCCCAGCACCGCTTAGAGGCTAAGCTCATCCGCGATAAAGCGGCCTCCGTGCGAGCCGACGTCAGTCGTCGATTAGGTATCGAGCTACCGGCCTTTGCAACGCCAGAAACCCAGCCCAATTCTGCCGTTTCGGCCATAAAAGAGGCTATTTCTGGTTAGGCCGACAAAGCGTCGGTGGTTTGATTTCCGGAATTTACACAATTATTATAAGAAACTGCGGTTCGGTCCTCAGGCCCGGCCACACTTGCAAAAGATTTCGACATTGGAGATTCGGGTTATGCGAAATGCACTTCGGATGGTCATCGTTGGTTTGATGGTGTTGACACTCACGGTCAACCCGGCTGCGGCATGTCGTTGGTGCGGCGGCTGGGGCGGCGGCTATTATGCTTATGCTCCGGCTTACTACTACGGCTACGATTATGGCTGCGGTGGCGGTTGCGGTGGATGCGAGGTCGTTGTAAGCGACTGTGGTGGTTGTGGCTCCAGCGAAACCAGCTTCTCGTGTGATGGCTGTGGCTCGATCACGAGTTGCGATTCGTGTGACACGTGTGACTCATGTGGCGAGGAAGCGGTCGTCGAGAGCACTCCGAGCGAATCGAAATCCGAACCCGCACCAGTGGATATTGACGAAATGGATCCGCCCCAGGGACCCGTCACCGAGGCTCCAGCGGATGTCCGCCCGTCTTTACCGCCAGCCACTCCACCTCAACAACCGGCCACGGTTGAACGCCCCATTGAAGTCGCTCCGTTAACTCCGCCGGTTGTGCCCCCCGCTGTCGAGCCTGTTGCTCCTATAACTCCACCGGCGGATCCAATTACCGAACCGGCGGCTACGCCTCCGGCAACCGACGACTTGTTCAACAGCCCGGAACTACCAGCTACAGAACCTCCTGTCACCGAGCCGACTCCGCCAGCCGCTGAGGCCGATGATCTGTTCGGTCTGCCAGCTTCTGAGCCGACAGATCCTACCGAACCAGCAGCCCCACTCGAAGATCCGACTGCCGACCCGGCCGACGATTTATTCGATATGGAAGCCCCGGCTACCACGGAACCTGCTCCCGCAGAAGAAGCCCCTGCCGAGAGTGAAGCTCCGGCAGAGGAAAACACCGAAGACGACATCTTTGGTGCCCGCGAAATCCTCCGTGAAGCGGGCGGCCTGGCAAGCAACGAAACGCGCGTTTGGGTCGATAACACGGGCCACTACAGCGTAAAGGCACGCCTTGTTCGCTTCGTTGACGGCAAGGTGCAACTGCTCAAGGACAACGGCCGTACTACGACTGTGGCTCTCGACCGCTTGAGCGAACGCGACTTGCAGTTCGTAAACCGTCAGGCAAGTGCTCATAAGGCGACCATGACCCAAACGGTCCAACTGTAGTTAGTACGCGATAGGATATTTTAGAACCACAAACCGCCTTCACTGCCACGAGGTAGTGAAGGCGGTTTTTTGTGTTGTTGAGGCTGTTTTTAAGTGGGGGCTGGGGGTCGGGGGCCAGGGGCTGGGGGGAAGGTTTTATTGCAAAGTGCAAAGTGAAAAATTCAAATTGCAAATTGGTTGTGGGGGTGTTTGTTCTCCTGGTGGTTGGCTTTGGGCGTTGGGTGGGGATTGGGGTTGCGTACCGGGGGCGCTAAGCCGCGAGCGGCGGGGGAAGGTGCGTATTTTTCGGAAGGGGACAGGTTTCTTCGAAGGGGACAGGTTTTTTGGGG
>CAZTWS010000189.1:0-5572 GCA_964618225.1 uncultured Planctomycetaceae bacterium | reverse complement strand
CCGCGAATCGGGCGAACCTCGCCCACCGAGAACGACGGGAAGTTGTAGTCGAGCATGAATCGCTTCGAGTATTCTTCGAACAGACCATCCACACGCTGCTCATCGCGACCGGTTCCCAGCGTCACCGTAATCAGCGCCTGCGTTTCGCCACGTTGGAACAGTGCTGAACCGTGGACGCGTGGCAACAAGTCCACTTCGCAGTAAATGGCTCGCAAAGTCTTGTTGTTTCGACCGTCCGGACGGGTACCCGAAAGAATCAGGTCGCGGATTACACGTTGCTCCAAATCGTGCCAAACCGTTTGGAAACGCTCGACCGTCGGCACACCTTCAACCCCCGGCGTCGGCACTACCTCCATAACCGCCTGCGATTTAAGAGCAGCCACGGCTTCGGCCCGGGCATGCTTTCCTTCTGTACGCTTGGCTTCCTTCAAACGATCGTAATAAGCAGTCGTCAATCGTTCGCTCAAACCATCGTTTGGCGGTGGAATGAACTCGACCTTCTTCGGATTCACTTTGTCGCACAACTCTTGCTGCAAGTCGCACAATTCACGCACGTAGCGATGGGCCTCGGCCAACGCTTCGAGCATGCGATCCTCGGGAAGTTCGCGGGCGAACCCTTCGATCATCAGCAGTGCTTCGCGGCTACCGCTCACGATCAGGTCGAGCTCGCTGACTTCGAGTTCTTCCTGCGAAGGGAACGGCACGAACTGACCATCCACCAAGCCAAGACGCACCGCGCCGAGCGGTCCCATAAATGGCAAAGGCGAAACACAAAGAGCGGCAGAAGCACCGTTCATCGCCAGCACGTCGCCGTCCGTTTGGCGGTCGCTGGCCATCACGAAGTTTTGAATTTGAACTTCGTCGTTATAGCCGTTCGGAAACATCGGCCGAATAGGCCGATCAATTAAACGCGAGGTAAGCGTTTCTTTGGTCGTGGGGCGACCCTCGCGCTTTAGAAAACCGCCAGGGAACTTACCGGCCGCCGCATGTCGCTCGCGATAATCGCAGGTGAGCGGAAAATAATCGAGTCCGGCCCGTGGCGGTCCACTTGCCACCGCACTCAATGTCACCGTTTCGCCATACTGAACCAAAACACAGCCGGCTGCCTGTTTTGCCAATGCGCCGGTTTCAAGCGAAAAAATCCCCTTACCGATCTGCCGTTCAACTCGAATACGATTCAACATCCGTTATCCCTCTTAATCTCGGCCAAGACTGCCGCGGAGGGATCGAAAAGAATGTGGTGCGAGGCAATGGTCACGGCGGCCATGCCACCGCAACGACCGCTCAACTCTTCAAAGAACGAGAGACAAGGAGATAGGGAGAGGGGGAGACTCTGCTACGCTTATAAAAAGCGCCAACGATCTCCCACTCTCCTTGTCTCCCCCTCTCCCCCTCTTTCCTTACTTGCGGATATCAAGACGCCGCAACAGATCGAGATACAACTCGGGATTGATTCGCTTCACATAATCCAACAAACGTCGCCGACGGCTGACCATGCCCAATAACCCACGCCGACTGGCGTAATCCTTGGGATGCAAATTCATGTGTCCGGTCATTTGGGCGATACGTGAGGTGAGCAGCGCAATCTGAATCTCCGGCGAGCCCGAGTCGGACTCTCCACGACCAAATTCACCCTTGATTTGTTGTTTACGCTCTGTCGTGAGTACCATGACGGTTCCCGTGATTCTCTCAACCTGGTGCGATGCGCTCGTCCGAACGTGTTACGGTCTACTCGACCTACAGCCGCTCGGTTCTCAATTCGCCTACGCCGACACCAAATCCTTCCAATTCCTCGGCGGCAGAACCTATCTGCCGACTAAAACAACACTTAACTACGTTTTCTAATACAATTCGCTGCTAGACCCCTAAGTGTACCGATAGCCGCCGACAGATCAACCGCAAATCTGCAAAAGATAAGAGCTTCCGTTCCCCACCCCTACTCCTCACCACAGTCGACCACTCGCTCGCTCCCGTAAGCCGAAAACACTTAGCCAGCCGCACACTCATACTCCCTCCGTTGAGGGCCGACAAAAATCCACGGTCTACCTCGGTAAAATTCGACCTCTCCCCGCTCGCCGTTCACCGTCCTAATGCTATAACACACCCAGCTTAACCAGGTGTGTAGTCCCCTCAAAGACTCCAGAAAAACACTCCACCACTTGCGGATCGAGAATAAATGCCTGCCGCAAACGCCACGGACGGCCTCCTTTCACCCCGCCATCTCGCACGCGATGCCCTAGCCAGCGTCGTAGTGTTCCTCGTTGCCGTCCCCCTGTGCCTTGGTATCGCCCAAGCGTCGGGTGCAGACCCGTTCGCCGGCTTGATCGCAGGTATCGTCGGCGGCATCGTGGTCGGCATCGCCAGCGGCTCTCACACAAGCGTCAGCGGCCCAGCCGCCGGTCTCACCGCCGTCGTCGCAGCGCAAATCGCTTCCCTCGGATCCTACGAGACTTTCCTCTTAGCCGTCATCCTCGCTGGCGTCATTCAAATCACCCTAGGCCTGCTCCGCGCAGGCGTCATTGCCGCCTATTTTCCAACCAGCGTTATCCGCGGCCTGCTCACCGCCATCGGGGTCATTCTAATCCTCAAACAGTTCCCACACTTGGTTGGTCTCGATACCGATCCCGAAGGCGACTTGGCATTCTTTCAACGCGATGGTCGAAACACTTTCTCCGAACTCATCGCGGCAGCGACAAGTTTTCACTCGGGTGCAGCATTGGTCGGCCTCGTGTCGCTGGTCCTCACAATTGCTTGGGAGCGAATCAAATGGCTCAAAAACTCAGCCATTCCGGGGCCTTTCGTAGTTGTGCTCATCGGGGTCGCTTTAAGCCAACTTATGCGAACCTACGCGGCGAGCGGCTCCAATTGGGCGATTAGCCCTTCCCATCTCGTACAAGTCCCCGTGGCCGACTCGCTGGAAAGCTTCGCGAAATTCCTACGCTTTCCCGACTTTGCTCGCATCACCGATCCCAAGCTGCTCGTTGCTGCCTTGACGCTGGCCATTGTCGCTTCGCTCGAAACCTTGCTCAATCTCGAAGCGGTCGACAAGCTCGATCGGCAGCAACGCTACTCGCCCCCAAACCGCGAACTCCTCGCCCAAGGTATTGGCAATTCCGTCGCCGGCTTCCTCGGTGGTCTGCCTATCACTTCAGTCATCGTTCGCAGTTCGGTCAACGTTAATGCAGGTGCAAAAACCAAACGATCGGCCGTCTTCCACGGCCTGCTCCTCCTGCTTTGCACCGGTTTCCTTCCCACGGTCCTTAATCTCATTCCGCTTTCTAGCCTTGCGGCTGTCCTCATCGTTACCGGCTTTCAGCTCGCCAGCCCTAACCTTGTTCAGGCAATGTGGAAGAAAGGCTGGAATCGCTTTCTTCCCTATGTCATCACAGTCGCAGCGATCGTTTTCACCGATCTCCTCATCGGCGTCATCATCGGCCTTAGTGTCAGCATGCTCTTCATATTGACAAGCAATCTGAAACGCCCAGTGCGCCACGTCATCGAACGACACGTATCCGGCGAAGTCCATCGCTTCGAACTCGCCAGCCAACTCAGCTTCTTCAACCGGGCGATTCTCGATGCCGCACTCCGCAAATTACCCCGCAACAGTCAGGTATTGCTCGACGCTCGAAACACCGTCTTTGTCGATCCCGATGTTATCGACTTCATTCAAACATACCGCGAAAAAATAGCGCCCGCTCGTGGCATCACCGTCAGCCTCCTCGGCTTTCAAGATCGCCACCAACTCGACGACAAAATCCAGTACGTCGATTACGTCAACCGCGACCTGCAACAAAACATGACACCCATGCAGGTCTTTAACGTGCTCAAAGACGGCAACCAGCGATTTCTCGAAAACCGCCCTCTCACCCGACTCGGCGGCAAACAACTGGCCGGCTGCCGCGCCGGACAGTTTCCCATGGCCGCCGTCCTCGCCTGCATCGATTCACGCTCCCCCTCCGAGTTGATCTTCGACCTCGGATTGGGCGACGTATTTAGCGTGCGCATCGCTGGCAACATCGTTAGCGATCGGATAATTGGCAGTCTCGAATACGCCTGCAAAGTCGCCGGAGCAAAGCTCGTCGTCGTGCTCGGGCACACTCAATGCGGAGCGGTCACCGCTTCGGCCGACCTCATGATCGAAGGAGTCAGTGCCGCCAAGAAAACCGGCTGCCAGCACTTAGACGCCGTAACAAACCAAATTCAAGCGGCTATCGACAAAGAGACTTTATCGAAACTGAAAAAAGCCACGGGCGATGAACGTTCTGCCGTGCTCTCGGAAATCTGCCGTCGAAATATCCGACGCGTCATGAATGCTCTACGCACCGAGAGCAAAACCCTTGCCCAACTCGAATGCGAAGGCAAAATCGACTTCGTCGGCGGCCTCTACGACGTAGCCTCCGGCAAAATAGAATGGCTCGTCGAGCCCACCACTCACGAAACAGATTCGTAAGTGCCAACTCCCCGCTCCGCTTGCGGCTTAGCGACTCGCAACCACTATACCGCCATCGAGTAGCTTCGCGAATCAGCCAGCATCGCCATCCGGCGACGCACATGCACGATAATCGCCGCATGAATCGCGACCGCCACCGCGAACGCTAACGCATGATCGCGAAAACCGGAATGCGCCGCCTGCGACACCACGCAAATGCTGGAAATCCCCACTGGCAAGAAAACCAAAACACTGGTTGCCAGCCCCGGATTGTACTTCCGCAAAATAACGGACGGCACGATATGCCCAAAAGCATTCAGCACCGGCAAATAAATCGCGATCAGCCCAAAAGAAAGATCCACAAAACATGCCAAATACAGCGCGACAAGATCCACGAGCCACACCAGCAGCGAGTTGATCCAAAATGTCGCGATCGGCGTCAGCACCTCACGCCCATGACCGAGCAGCTTGTTGACCCAACGGCGAAACCGGTCGCCCGCATGCTCCTCGTATTGATGCAGCATGTAAATCGGCAACTGCAAATAAACGAGCCCGATCGGCCAACCCGCATAGTGAAAAACAAACGGCGCAAGAACCGCCAAAAAAGCGGCGGCAAAAAGCCCCGCATACGGCCACTGCCACTCGCCCACCAACCAATTCAGAACGCGTTTGCCCATGTCGCACCTTATTATTTGCTCTTCGATCCACACGTTCCCACATGAATCGCCTAGCAACTGTAGGTTGCGCCATCGGCCACATTAATGAGACCGCTCAAATCGACCGAATAACCCGGTCAACCGTTACAATCTCCTAGCGTATTTTTCGAGCTTGCGTCCCGTTGGTGCCAGCTTCCTTAGTGGCGGTGCCCACGCCGCCGCGACCAGTGTGCAGCCCATCATCTCACAAACCTAAAAACCTATCCGAAAACCGTCGGGGACTGTCCCAAATTTGCGGAGTCTTCGGAGCAAATTGGGACTGTCCCCCTTCGGCAGACGGTTTTCGGATAGGCTCTAAAAACGCCCCAGGAAACGCTCGAACCAGTCCCCGCCCCCCGCCCCCCGAAGGCGGCATGCTGAGGGAGTTGTTCTAAGTTGGTGGAATGAAACGGCCACGAAGCGGCCCGGGAGTGTAGCGGCGGGCGGA
>CAZTWS010000188.1:0-5573 GCA_964618225.1 uncultured Planctomycetaceae bacterium | reverse complement strand
CCCTCATGGAATCGTGCGATCCGGGCAATGCCGCGTGGTGCATTATGCCGCATTTTCTTATCGGACGAATGAGTCGCGAACTTCGCGTCGTCGTGACGGTGCTGCACACCAGGGAGCGCCGATGCGAAGTCGTTGGCTCAGTGCGCGCGCATCATTCTTTTTTATCCGCTTATCACCATCCAAGGGAGACGTTAATCAAGAGCAAGAAAACAAATACCACCGTAGAATAATGACAGGAACCATTTTTGGTTCACAACACAAAAGGCCTGGAGCAAACGCCCCAGAACCCGTTGCGCTCTTTGACAACCCACCCACTTATTTAGCGGCGGAGCTCGCTCCACGCTCCCGCTACCCTTGCGCGCACATTGCTGACCCTCAGCATTCCACTCTATGCCCTCCTCCGTCCCGTCCCCAGTCCCTAGCCCTCAACCACACGTAGATGCGCAAAACCCAGGGGCGGAGTTATGCGCACCGACGCAAGAACACGGCGATTCTTACCCAGTGGAATGAGTGGGGGAATTTGAAATGTTCGCTGGTGGTGGCTGGTGGTGGCTGAGGCCGTTGGTGAGTGGCTGGGGCAGAGGCTTTGCGCCGCCCCAGAAAGAAACCTGGAGCGATGCTCTCGCCACCCAAATGCAAACAGCCCCACCACTACCAAACGAACGCCCCTTGGCAAACACCGGCCACCTCCTATAGAATGCTCTATCCACGTTGCGACCCAGTCGCAAACGGCTACCGTATAACGGTTTACACGCAGCCCTAGCTCAACTGGATAGAGCATCGGACTACGAATCCGAAGGTTAGAGGTTCGAATCCTCTGGGCTGTGCTTTCTTGCCGCGACTCCGTAGACCACTTGTACCTGGGTACTGGCACCTTAGCACCCGGGTGTGGCACCCGCTTTACAGCGAGGTCGCTAGGGGCCAGCGTCGTGCTGTGGCATCGTCCCAAGCGAAGAGATCGTCCGAGTCGAGTTCTGGCTCAGTGCCATCGAGCCAGAATTCTTCTGATACCTCAGGCCGGCCGGTGGGCAAATGAAAGGCCATGGCCGCGTCGATCGCATCTTGCTTGGTTTGTGCGATGGTGTCGGTCATAAGCAATCGGCGGCTCGATTCGTTCGCGCTCACGATAAACGACGAGTTGGTCCGAACTTCGGGCAACCAGTCGTTCTGCTTCGGTTCAGTCGCCACGGGCAATTCCATCATTGCTGGGCCGCTCATGGTGAAGGCGCTCGCGTACGTAACCGACGACAATCGCGGCGTGTACGGGTCGGCTTGGGCCATGTTTACCGTGTAGCCAATGTCGGCAAGCGAAGCGACGGTAATGACGGATATCGGGTTCACGTTACCCGGTCCGAGGTAACCAGTCATCAACTCGTTGACGAAAATCGACTCGCGCCAATGGGCATTACGCGTACCCGGGCCGCCCGTGTTTTCAACCGGTACCCCCGCAGCGGGAACGCCGAAGAGTTGGCTGTACGCGGCAGTCGCTTGCGAACCTGTGAAGATCGGGTTATTCGTGGTGCCGCCCGAAAGTAAACCAAGCGGCGACCATAACGTACCGATGCCAATCACATGACCCATTTCATGCAAGATCACGGCGAGCAGGTCACCCTCGGCTTCGAGCACGGCAAGGTCTGCTGAATCGAACTCCATAAAGCCGTGGTACGGAAGCAGCGTACCAGGGCGAAAAGCATCGGGGGCGGCTTGACCAAGAATGCCACCCGGACCGTCGATTTCAACCGCACGAGCATGGATCAGCAAATCGTCGACGGCAACCCCCAGATAAGTCGCGTTTGGTAAATCGCCGACAATGATTTCTTCCCAGCGAGCTGCCGCTTGCGAGAATATCTGCTGCTGGCTGGCCGTCATGCCGCTAATGCTGAGTTGGATATGGAAGTTCGAAGCCGTGGGGGCTGCCCCAGGAGTTACCGTGAGCGTGTAATTCGGATTCAATTCACCATAAACACGCACAAAATAAGTGCCGGCCCCGCGACCGCTCAATGAAATCGTTTCGGTATTGGCGTTACTCGCCGATGTACCAAGCAAAGTGCCGCCGGCACTATACAACTGAAGCTGTAAATTGCCTTGCGAATTCTGAAAACTAATCGAAACCGAACTTGAAGAAGTTCCTACCGCGGTTGTCGTGAAGCGATACCAATCGGCCGCGTCGTTGAGCTTGAGCTGGCTTATGGTTCTAGACGTTGTTACGACGCCCAAGTCGTAAGCAGTAGCTTGGGTATCGTTGTTTTCGTAGGCGTCGTCACCTGGAGGCGGTGGTGTTGGTGTGGGGCCTTCGATCATCCACGTGTATTCACCACGCGAGGTGCTGATGGTATTCGTCACACCCAGGTAATACTGCGTGCCAGCCGTGAGGTTCATGATCACGCGGCTATCGCGATTCGTGTCCGAAATGTTGTCATTGTAAGCGAGACGATTGCCCGCACTGGAGAACACGCCGAGAATCGTATCGACATTGCTCGTGGGAGTAATCGCAGAGATTTGATAACGCCCCGTCGCCGTGGCCGTGAAGGCATAGTAGTCGACTTCCGTCGTGGCAATGGTCGTGGTACCGCTGGCAACGTGATTCGCATTGAGCGTAACGGGCACCGCGGTGAATGCCGGGTACACCGTTACCGGTGGGATACCAACCCACGTCAACGCCAGCCGTTGCTCCAAGATTTCCATGGATAACCGCCGATTGCGGCTATTTCCGCCGCGCGCACCCTTAGCAACATTTCTCTGTGACAGACCCATCGAGAAGTGCCCTCCCACACAAACCAAAAAAATCATCGCAATAAACAGCGTCGCGATTTATTCCCGCCGAATGAGAAGCATTATAAATTGAACCCGGCAGGCAGTGCCACTAATTGTGACATTTCTGGCCCCAATTTCTAAGGCCGATTTCCCTTTATTTGCCGTGGTCCATGGGCGAAGATTCCAGCAAATGCAGCCTTTCGAAGCCCCGATTCATGCCGTATTTCAGCAGAAAAGCCCGGCAATCGTGCGATTGCCGGGCCTCTGAGGAGTTTACTTTGCACGCGATGCGGAGCAATCATCGAGCCCGTTTTAGCGCTTCTGACGCTCGCGCTGCAGACGCTCGAATTCCTCCTGCAACCGCTGTTTCGACTGCGGCATCGAGATCACATACTGCCGATCGTGCTCGATCGTGTACTGGTATTCGACTAATCGGGCCGACTCCCCGGCCGAATTGGCTTTCACGTCGATATCCCAACGTAAAATGCCCATCGGTCGCTCGTCACGCAGGTAGAGCTTGTCGTCGCTTAGTGCATCGCTCATCTTGCCGAGCGTCACGCGGATATCCTCACCTTTCTCAGCATGAGGCACGCGATCAATCACCCGCAACGGCGTGTTGGCATTGCCGAAGTTCTCGACCACGATGCGGTAGTTGAACTTTACTTCACGATTTCCTCCTTGCACGCCGTCTTGTTTGTCCACAAGTTCGCGGCGAGCACGAAGCTGCGAATCGGCCCCGAAACCAACGACAAAAGTTTGTCCACGAGCCACCGTGGGGATTTCGCTCTGTCCCACGAATCGGCCGTCCAGGTAAACCGTGATCGGCCCGGCCAATAGATCTTCGTCGCTCGAGTTTTTCAACTCTGCCTGGCGGAAAACGTGCGACGTCAGCACTGGCACCGCCATATGATAAAATCGGCTTTCCATGTCGGTCTGCATGATGCGAACCATTTGCTGATCGCTCCGGCTCGCAAGGCTCACCGGATTACGGAGTGAATAGCTCAGGCTCGGCCCGCTATCGGAACCGTCCACTTCACTTCGCAAAACACTCACCGTGGTGGCATCGCCGTTTACTTCGAGTTGTTGCAATCCACAGGCAAGCTCGTTGAGGCTCCAATTGATTCGATTCTGCTCATCAAACACGATGGCATTGTTGGCCGCTTGCCCGAATTCGCTACGACGCGTGTTGAGTCCTTGCAAATGATCCAGCACTTGGCTTTTCGATAAACCACGTCCGTAAGCATTGTTGAAGTCTAACGCCGTGGCTTTACCGTTCGCAGGGGCATTCGCGGCAGCTTCGGACCCCAGCGTCACATGGAAAGCCGCAAGTCCAGGGCCTGCCGCGCTCAAAGCGGGCGAAGCGGTGGATAGGGTCAGCTTCACGTCGGTCCAATCCTCGCCGGTAAGCTGCTGGATCAATGCGTTGTATTCGATGCGCACATTCTTGTGATCGCCTCCTGATCGCATCGTGTACGATGGCGACCAGCCACAACTGTTCACCAAATAATTCAAACGCACCTCGGCCGGGCCATCGGCCAGCTTCTGCACGAACAGCAACGCTTCTCGCTCGGTGCGCGAAGCACCGGCCGTGATTTCGCCCCGCTTGCGTTGGAGCAGCGCCAACTGCTCTTGCAACTCCTGCGATTGGCGAGCAAGCGACACTTCTTCTTCGGCAATCTTTTCATGTTGGGCGAACGCAAAAGTGGTCACTCGCTCGAGTGCCTCGGCATCGAGCACGCCTTTCGCCAGGTCGCCGTGAGCGGTTGGTGCGACGAATCCTTCCAGCTTGCCAAGGTATTCGGTGCGTCTTGCCAGAACTGTCTGTCGCTTGGCATTCAAGCTTATTTGTTGCTGCACGTCGACAATTTGTTGATCAATCTCGCGCACTTCTTCTCGTGGCTCCTCTCCCACGGCTCGTGTGCGAAATCGCACGGCACGAATTTCGATGGCATCGCCCCCCTCGGCGAACAAGCTGTTCGGCACAACCTGCTCCGGCAAGTTTCCTACCACTACCTCTAAGCCGCCGTTGTTACCTTCAATCGGCACGATACGAGTTACGAGCGCCTGGCCACGATAGAGGGTGATTTCCGTCACTCGGCCCGTCGTGTTCTCTCCTGCGCCTGTTCGACCGAAGCTAACAAGCATCAGCGTAACCACCGCCACCATTCGACAAATGTGAAACCATCGAACCATCGTGTGCCTCCTTCTTGCGATAACGAGATATCTCAACCGACACTTGCGAGTCTACGATCTCGTACGAAGCTAGCACAATGCGAAGCGTGTAACGCCTTTGTAACAACGCCAAGCGAGCCGGGGCTGACCTGCCCCCGTGACAACGAGCTTGTACTGCAGGCACTCGAAATCGCTGAGCGAGTAGGCACTGCCAGAAAGTTAAAAGAGAATTCCGTTTATGAACTTACCTACGTCGATTCGCGATTACCAATACTCCGATAGCAATAAACGCGAAGCCTAAGAACAACAGAAAGAGACCAATGCCGGTGGAGTTGTTGTTATCGGCAACACTATCGCTCATAAGATCGGACATTATCGCAGCGTATCCTAAAGCGCACGCCAGTAGACCAAGGATGCTTAATATGCAGCCAAGTCTATCTGTCGCGTTGCGAGTCGGTGCAAACTCCGGCGTACGTCCGTGAGCCCTCCACCAAAAGGCCCAAGTCAGTAGGGCAAAAACTACCCACATCGGTGCGGGGTTTGATACCGCTAATGTTGTTGCCACTATCGGAATGACCAGCCACACAGTTGGCTTTGCTCGGAACTGCATAGTATTTAGTACGCCATGCTTAGAATTCAGCTAGTAC
>CAZTWS010000187.1:0-5613 GCA_964618225.1 uncultured Planctomycetaceae bacterium | reverse complement strand
CCAAAAAACCTGTCCCCTTCGAAGAAACCTGTCCCCTTCCGAAAAATACGCACATGCCCCCGCCGCTCGCGGCTTAGCGCCCTCGGTGCGTAAACCCAATCCCCACCCAACGCCCAAAGTCTAAAGCCCAACGCCGACCAACAGGAGAACAAGCACCCCAACAAGCAATTTGCAATTTGAATTTTTCACTTTGCACTTTGCAATAAAGCCTTTCCCCCAGCCCCTGGCCCCCGACCCCCAATCCCAGACTCCCCCTGAACAATCCCCAAACAGCTTCAGTTACATAAAAAATCAGCCTATGGCTCAGCAATCACTGCGCCGGCTTCGTCGCGCTCTAAACCCGCGCCATACGGAAACTGCATTTCAGCAGCAGGATCGTTGGGCATCATTGGCATTTGCACGCCAAACGCTCCATCGCCTGGGTTCGCCCATTCGTAGCCGCTCATCACGGGGCCGTAAGGGCCGAAATACGGCGGAGCAGTTACTACTTGCGGCGTGCCATAAAGGTTCCCGAAGTACGGTGCGTAACTGCCGCCGTACCGCATCTTGTAGTAGTCGAGGTGATACGGATAGGGGCGTTGATACCAGCCTGAATTGACTTGAGGCGTCGTCCACTGGGGGCCTTTTCTCCATCCCCCACCGTAATCGCCACCGTGCC
Source organism: uncultured Planctomycetaceae bacterium (assembly GCA_964618225.1). Lineage (GTDB taxonomy): Bacteria > Planctomycetota > Planctomycetia > Pirellulales > Lacipirellulaceae > JABDGM01. Next base: position 4,955 of record CAZTWS010000187.1, on the reverse strand, counting down.
ATCGATTCCAATTCGACGAACGTCGCTGATACACGCCGCCACCATGGTTGGGGCCATCGGCCTTCACGACAGGACCGTGCGCAACGGCACCAAGTAACAAGGCACCAGCAAATCCATTTAGAAGTACAGTAAGCAGAGTGCGGTAATTCACCGAACGATCCCCTATCGCGAGCCAACCAAGCGTCTCTATTCAGCTTAGTTAGGCACGACGGAATCGCGAAATTCGGCCCCTATCGCAGCCCGATTTTGACGGTTTTGCCGGTCGTGATGTACTCAAGCTTGTCTTCGCGAGCCAACCAGCCCACTGCGGCGACTACCACATCGCCCGAAGCTTGAACCGACTTCTTGAGTTCAGCGATTGTTTTGGGACCATCGGTGCTGAGCACGCCCCAGATGTCGCCCGCCGTGTGACCAATTGCGATGTGCGTGAATTCCGAATTCAGCGTAGCCGATTGGGGCGCGCTCTTTTTGCCCGTGGTCGCTTTCGGAGTCACAGTCTTCGTCGTCGACTTCTTAGACTTCGATTCCGATGCGGACGGCGACTTGGGGGCTTTGGTCGGCTTCGCTTTTGCCACGGCATGCTCCTCTCGGTCGAGGGGGTAATTCAGATGGGGCCATCAATAGCTTGTTGCCAAATGATAACCGATGGCCGCTTCCAAGCTCCATCCCCTGAGCTTTCGTAGGTCATGCTGTCCAGCCTGACGCAACCTGTGGCGGCAAGGCCGCTGGCCTGCTGGCCGACATCAAACCTGTGTTTTTTAGCCCAGAATATGCGGAAATCAGCGGCTTTCCCCTCCGCCTACCTGCAAACCCGGACCATTCGTCGACCAGACGCGCCTTTACCCAAAGCTATCGGTCCACGTTTGTTTTTGTTTACAATAGAATCTCGGTTGGCAAACTTATTCGCCCCCTGATTCGATACAGGTGCCAAGCGTTTTGAGAGGGTGAATCTCTTGGGCCCGTTTGCAGAAGTTCTCCGCTGGAACTACGGAGTTGTAGGCATGCTGTTGAAATCTTTGTCGGTGCTTATATGCGTTTTGCTGGTTACAGGAATGACGTCTACCGTCACGCGGGCTGCCGCGCCACAAGTCCCAAGTCTGCCATCGCAGACGGCCGGTTACGTGCAGTATGCCATCCTGGATTTGCCCGAGCACTACAAGAACGGGCCCGTAGCCGCGCTAGACAATACTCCTGCCGACAACCTGCTCACCGACATCGGTGCCACGCTCGGACGCGTCTTGTTCTACGACAAACGGCTTTCTCACGATAATAGCGTGTCGTGTGCCTCGTGCCACAAACAAGAGAACGGGTTCTCCGACCCAAACCAGTTCAGCACTGGCATTAACGGTCAGCTTACCGAACGCCACTCCATGGGCCTTTCCAATGGCGTTTATTATGTCAGCGGCGCGGCATTTTGGGACGAACGAGCGACTTCGCTCGAAGAGCAGGCTTTGATACCGATCGAAAGCTCTGTTGAAATGGGCTCCACTCTCGAAGAGGTGGTAAACAAACTTTCGCAGACCGCCTTCTATCCGGTGCTTTTCGAGGCCGCGTTCGGTACGCCAGAAATCAACCCCGAACGCATCGGCAAAGCCATCGCTCAGTTCGAGCGGGCCATGGTTACTTATCAATCGAAGTTCGATTCAGCTTTCGACCCGGTTACAGGGATACCGGACTTTGAGTCGGTCTATACGGCCGATGAATTGGCCGGTCGTGAACTATTCCATGGCGTTGGCCGCTGCGCCGGCTGCCACACCACCGATGCTCACGTTGGCCAACTCACTGCTAACATCGGCCTCGACGCTGAAATTACGGATGAAGGCGCAGGCAGTGGACAGTTCAAAACTCAATCGCTGCGCAACGTGGGCGTGCGCGGTCGCTTCATGCACGACGGACGGTTCATCAGCCTGGAAGAAGTGGTGGAGTTTTATAACTCCGGTGTTCAAGACAGCCCGTTCCTGGATCAGTCTCTGGTCGACCCTATCCACCTCGATCTCACGCCAGAGCAAGTGCAACAACTCGTTGCTTACTTGAACACCTTTACAGACAACGTGTTCTTAACAAGTGATTTATTCTCCGACCCATTCGTGACGTTGCCCGGCGACTACGATGGCAACGGAGTCGTAGACGCCGCCGACTTCGATGTATGGATGAGCAGCATGGGCGAAACGGACTTCAGCGGCAACGCGGACGGCAACGGAAATCAAGTCATTGACGCCGCCGACTATGTAATTTGGCGCAAAAACCTTGGCCAATCGTGGCAAACCATCGGAGGAAGTGGTACCGGCTCGGCGACTACCAATGCTCCCGAGCCATCAACGATAGGCCTCGCCACCTTGACGCTGTTGGGAACACTTGGCCGACGCCCGAGACGGCATCCCCCCACACGACATTGAGGTTCCGTTCGCTTCTCAACCAAGGTTCGGCTTCACCGCCGCTTGCAGCCTAGCGATTGCTACACCCACTGGGCAACTAATCCCAGGGGCCACTCTACTCTACCGTAGGTCAGGCTTTCCAGCCTGACAGCCGCGTGTGCCTCAAGCGCGTGTGGCGCACCTTTGCGCGTCAACTCGAATTCCCGGACACCCTCAAGTTATCTGCGAACTCGTGGCGAACGCCGTGAACCCGCCGCCCACGTGGTTGCAATCAGTAGCATCGCCACGACGCCAGGCTCTGGCACATTGGCATTGCTGCCACTGCCTTCCGTTGTTGACGTCCAGCCAAAGTTGGCCGACCAATCAGCGTACGCTGCGTCGTTATAGAGCGTACCGTAGCCTTTGCGCCAAAGAATGTAATCGGCCGTATCTACCGAGCCGTCGTTGTTGAAATCGCCGGGCGTCGTTGGGTTGTAAGACACCGTGAGATACTGATTCGCGTCCACGTTGTAAATTACTTGTTCGGTACCGTCTGGCCATCGAATAAGTAAGCGATCAACTTCGGTAGCGGCCCCCATTCCGAAATGCACCGGCAGATCGCTCTGATTGAACGTGCCAATATTCGTATTGGCTTCTCGACGAAGGGTTAACTCATCCTCGGTACCTTCGTTCATCGTGGCGTATAACGAGGAGCCAAGCCCCGTAGTGTTCCAACTTGGGCCTTCTAACTCAACATACAACCAGTGATTTCCATTGGTCGATGCATCGTTGATAAACACCCGTTCCGGCGTGGCCACCCCAGAGAGGGTTGAATTATTTGGAACGATCAGGTCGAGGTCGCCGTCGCGATCCAGGTCTCCCCAAACGCTATCAAATCCACCAGCTCCCACGTGGACGCCACCTGCTGCGAAGCGAAGCCCCATTTCAGCGGTAACATCCACGAAGTTCCAGTTTCCATCATTACGAAACAGACGCGTATTACCAACCGACGTATTCAGATTGTCGTGGAAATAAAGATCGAGATCACCATCGTTGTCGAAATCGATGGCTTTGGCACCGTTGAAGTCGAATCCTCGAACTGGGTTGCCGTTGCTATCTCGCAATAGTTCGTGTCCTGTGATTGACTTCACATCGGTAAAATTGCCGGTGCCATCGTTAAGCCATAACTTTGTTTCCGATCCATCGGCACCGGCCATGTATAGATCAAGATGTCCGTCGTTGTTGAAGTCCACAAATTCGGTGCCATAGCTGTTTGCCATGAACTGAGTGCCATTGGTATCGGCAACATCCACAAAACTTAAGGTACCGGTCTCGGCCAGCATATTCTTGTAGAAATTGTTACGAATATTGCCGCCAGCCTGACACGTTGAGATATAGATATCTAAGTCACCGTCACCGTCGACATCGCCGATGGCCAATCCATAGGAATGCGTGCCAAAAGATTGCTGAAATCCTACTTGCGCACCAACAGCCGTGAATTGGAATCCCGCTCCCTGTAAATAAATCTGGTGCCGCTCAGGACCCTCTTGGCCAATGATGAGGTCGAGAAGTTGGTCATTGTTAATGTCCGCCCAACCCACATTTTGATGCCATCCAGGATCCGTCAGACCCGTGGAATTCGTTTGGTTTGAAAAAGCCAATCCACCTTCGTTGCGCAGCACGACGCCAACATCATCGCCAGCATTCCGTGAGCCCACGAAAAGATCCACGTATCCGTCGCCATTGTAATCTGCCCACCCGCCACTCCACGAATCGCCCACCCCGTTGGGCATCATCGCCGACGTGACATTCGTGAAAGACAATGTGCCTGTTTCCGAGAAATTATTTCGTAAGATTTGGCGATTCGAAGTAGTCCTTGAGGTGCCGGGCCCTTGAAAGAAAACATCAAGGTCGCCGTCGTTATCAAAGTCGGCTAACGATACGCTACGAGCCGCAAGATTCAGTCCACCAAAAAGCGTGGCACCTTGCTCGGTGAACGCCGCGTTGGAAGGCGCTGAGGCCAATAAAGCTAGAGCACTAACACCCAGAATCCGAACAAAACCAAATCGCAAAAACTTCATCACTCTCAGTCCCCGTTCTCGTTGGAACCAGCGCCCGAAACTTCAACAATACCCTGGCGCTCGGTTTCCAGCAACCTTTGAGCAGCCTGGGACAGGGCTGATCACATTTTCGAGGAGTGGGTGCCGCGAGTCGAGCGGCACCTGAGCGTAAGTGGAGGCTGGCTTGCAAGCTCTAGATCCCGCTCGGCAAGCGGGAACTACCGCAGACGACTCCCCCAGTGTGAAAAAAATGATTAGCCCTGAGTCTGGGAAGCCTCGGCCGCAATAAGAGCGGTCCGCCCGATTATGGGGAACGGAGTTGTCGAGTGGCCAGAAAGGAGGCAACTCGGGGGCGGCAAATGACTAGCAACACTGCCCATGTGGGGGGGCTGGATGCGTTTCAGGCCCCGTGTCCGGGGGACTCACGTTCGTCGCTTCGCGACTAACGGCATGCGATCGGAAACGCTACTGGGCTTGCATGTGGAATATTGATGATTGCATTGAAACTGAGCGGGACATCGGGCTGTCGGCCATCAGCTCT
>CAZTWS010000186.1:0-6281 GCA_964618225.1 uncultured Planctomycetaceae bacterium | reverse complement strand
GCACTAAAAAACACGAAAAACCAACGGGTTTTTCAATGATTACAATGGCATGCATTGTCTGCCGTGCAAGCCTAGGCAGCATGTAAATGTTGCTGCGACAGGGGGAATTTTTTTCCATCAATTACAATCTAGGTTTTTCAAATAGAAAGATTAAAGCCAAATCGTCGTGCTGCAATCAGCTTGATCAATTGCGTCCCACCTCGTCAGTCACCCGAAACCTTCCTTGATTCCCGCCACGCCATTACAACTAGCGTTATCTCGACCTCTTTATTCATCGATCCCTAACATGTCGCGCACTTCGTTCCTTTTTGCACTTACGTTCTGCCTTTCGACGGCATCACTGTCCTCATTTGCAGGTCAATTCGACGAAGCCGTATGGCACCGCGGCATGACCGACGGCGAGGTATGGACCACGCTCGCCGTGGAGCCGAGCGTTCGTATCCACATCAACGCACCGGCAGACGAGCATGGCAAACCCAAGAAGGCCACCCGGCTCATCGTGTTCGCCCTGCCCAACGGCAACACGCTCGAACAAACGCTCGGCTGCAAACTGCGCGATGGCCTCAGTTGGCGATACGATATCCAGCACATCGCGGCCCAGGTCCGCATGCTTCGCGAGCTGATGCCCAACGAAAACATCGTGCTCATCGCTGCCGAAGGCCCGGGCCTCTCCTGGCCCAACTTCCGCCGCATCGAGTCCGACCCCAACACGAAAATCCGCGCCCTCTACGACACCTGGCGAAAACGATTTGCCACCAAAGACGCCCGCGTCACCCTCACCGGTCACAGCGGCGGCGGCGCGTTCATACTCGGCGTCATTCAAGGTGGTGGCTCGATCCCCAACGACATCGATCGCATTGCTTTTTTAGACGCCAATTATTCTTACGATACGGATCTCCACGCGTCGAAAATCATCAACTGGATCGAAGCCGACAAGAACCACCGCTTCATCGTGCTCGCCTACGACGACCGCGAAATCATGCTCGACGGCAAAAAAGTCGTTAGCTCCGACGGCGGCACCTACCGCGCCACGAGCCGCATGCGCGATGGCCTCGGCAAAGCATTCCCATTCGCCGACAGTAAGAAACCACCGTTCAATGTGGCGTCAGCCCTCGACGGTCGCATCCGTTTCTACGTGCATCCGAACCCGCAGAATAAAATTCTGCACACCGCCCTTGTGGGCGATATGAACGGCCTGCTCCACATTCAAACCCTCGGCACGCCGCTCGAAGAATCGTGGGGCACCTTTGGCGGCGAACGTGCCTTCGCCAAATACATTGGCGAAGAACTCGTTAGCAAACCGCCCGCTCCCGAAAACAAGCCAGCCGATCGCCCCGCTTCGCCATCCTCGCCAAGCGTGCCGAAAAAAAACAGCAAATCCACAGCATTACCACCCAGACCAACAGACGCCCTGGGTGGCACCGAATTCGTCCGCTCAATCGCCCAAGCTTCGCTCGACGAACGCGAGTCCGCCATTCTTCGGGAACTGCAACGAGGCAACCTTCCCGATTTCCTACGTTCCCTAAAAAAAGTTCCCCTCCGCGGCACGATCAAACAAAACGGCAAAGAGCGGACCGTTCAAACCACCATCGAAGTGATGCCAGACTATCTCGCCATCGGCGGCAACGACGATTTCGTCCGCATGCCGATGACACCGCAAACCGCCCAACGCTTTGCTGACAAGTTCGGCTACATCCTGCCCACGCGCAAGCTGGTCGATGCCATCGACGCCGCCGCCAAAGTCCACCTCGCCCCGCATCCCATGACCGAAGCCCGCGAGGCCATGGAAACCTTCGTCGAACACCAGCAACTCATCGAACGCCAGCGAGGCAACAAGCCCCTGGGGCAACTAGTCACCGGCATCAAGAAAGACATCGTCCTCACGCCGCGAATTTTCGAGCGCCCCCAACGACTCGCCATCTACGGTTGGCGACAACTCGACGGCAAGCCGATCCAACCGCTCACGATCGTGCATTGGGACCGTTACGTCGACTACAGCCACGGCGCACGACTGGTGCGCAACGAAATCACGATCGACGGCAAATCCATGCGAATCGACGAAGCCCTCGCCTCCCCCAACCTCAACGGCCTCGTGAGCGACGAAGGCCCCATGTCGCCCCCACACTATCCAAACGGGGAATGAGGAGCGAGAAATGAGCGGCGAGGAGCGAGAGATATTCTCACCCCCCACTCCTCACTCCTCGCCCCCCTAAAACCCAAACTTCCCCTCGCAAATAATCTCATCCACCCGCTTCCGATCCGACGGCTTCTCCCGTTCCTGCAACGCCTCGGGCAACTCGGAAAGCGCACCCGGTCGCCCCACCGCGAACATCGCCGCCACATCGTAATCGTCGGGCACTTTCAGCGCCGTGCGGGCCTTGCCGAAATCGAATCCGCTCATGCCATGCACCACGAGCCCCATCACGGTTCCTTGCAAAGCAAGATTCTCGTACGCATTTCCGCAGTCGAAGAGATGCACCGGGTTCGGCTTGCCGTTCCGCTCGAACACTTTATGAGCCAGAATCACGACCAGCATGGCCGCCTTATCGCACCACGTTTTGTTCCCCTCGACCAACAAATCGAACAACAGCAGCCACTGCGGCGTGTCGCGCCGAGCATAAAGAAACCGCCATTCCTGTTCGTTGTACGTCGAAGGTGCCCAGCGCGCCGCTTCGAAAAGCGTGTGCATCTCCTCATCGGTAATCGACTCGCCAGTCATCGCCCGCGGCGACCAACGTGCAACGAACAACGTTTCAATCGGATATTCCGGCGTACGGTAATCTAACGCACTGATCATCGCTAACCTCCGTCGTACTCATTCAACGTACTGAGATGAATCGTTCTTAGGGATAACTCAAAAAAACTTCGGCAGATAGAATTCACCACAGAGACACAGAGGGCACGGAGAAGATTAGGATTCAGGATGGTGGATGCGGGGAGCAGGGCCAAGGCATTCAGTAGGATACCCCTGCCCCCTGTATCCACTATCCCGCATCCTACAAATCCTCCGTGTCCTCCGTGCCTCTGTGGTTATTCCGAAAATCGGGAAGTTATTATTGAGGCATTCCTTATTCACGGCATCGACCGCCGCCACGCGATCACTTCGCGTTTCAATTTGTCGGTAACCTCCGGCCGTGCTCCCGCCAGATTATTCGCCTCGCCCACGTCGACAGACAAGTCGTAGAGTTCCACCTGCTTGCCGTTGGTGTCCACAAGCAGTTTCCATTTGCCGTGGCGAATTGCCAGGTTGGGCGACCTATCTTCTGGCTGACGTGGATACCCAAAATATTTCTTGTTACGACCATACTCCCACATCAATGGAGACGAACGCACCTCCAACGACTTCCCGAAGAACACCCGGCTGATATCCTGACCATCCGGCTCGACTCCCTCCGGCATCTCGGCCCCGCCAATCGCGCAGAGTGTCGGCAGCATATCCACTGCCGCAATGACCGACGCGTCGTCCACCACTCCCCCCGGTATTTTACCCGGCCAGCACACCAAAAACGGAATTCTTATCCCGCCCTCATAAAGACTGAACTTGCAACCACGCAAACGAAGCGTCCGGCCCTCCAAGTGCGGATACGGCCCGTTGTCGCCCGTGAAAATCACGAGAGTTCGATTGCCGATTCCCAACGCCTTCAACCCCTCGAACAGCCGACCAATTTGCCGATCCATTTCCTCCAGCACCGGCACCAAATTCTCCTGCACATTGCCGCCTTTGTCCGGTGCCTCCTCATTCGGCACCCACGGCGTGTGAAGGTCATCCAGCCACAAGTTCACAAAGCACGGCCGCGAGGAGTGATTCTGCTTAAGAAACTCCAGTGTCCTATCCACGAAATACTCAGTGCGTTTCCAACGCGGCACCTTATCGCTTCGCGCCCAGATCCAATCCGTCGAAGTAATATCCGGCTCGGGCTCGGGGCTCTCATGCGTGCTCACGTGTTCGTCGTAACCGTACTCAGCAAACTTCGGCGCATCCGTCACATCTCGTCCGCCGCCCAAATGCCACTTACCAATATGTGCCGTGCGATAACCGGCACTCTTCAACAGTCGTGGTAACGACGGCGCTCGCGGGTCCAAATAATCACGCTGCTCGGCACCCCGGTTCCTTGCCCGCTCTCCCAAATAGGATGTAATCTTCCACCGCGCCGGCCATTGTCCCGTGATCAGCCCACACCGTGATGGCGAACACACGGGCGACGCCACATAAAACTGTTCTACCTGCAACCCCTCCGCTGCCATGCGATCGAGGTTGGGCGTCGGGGCCACTTTGCCGCCATAGCAACCAAGATCTCCAACTCCCAAGTCGTCCGCAAAAACAAATACGATGTGTGGCCGTTCATGACTACTCGCCGTGGCGAACCCCGCCCCGCAAAGCCAAAACGACAAAATCAAAAAAGTCCAACGCATCGAGACTTTCCCCAAAAGGTACCGCCAGAAAAAAACTCGCGAGAGAAGTGCCCCTACCAATCATCAATCCTAACGATTCAAACCTCGCTAAACCACAACTTAAACAACAAAACATTTTACAAGGCGCGCTCGAACTAATCCCAATTTTTCCAACCGCCCGCCCCCATCCCTGTAATTCTGCCGCCACCGTGCTAAACTGTGGCCCATGCTCTCCAAGCTTCACACTTTTTCGCTGCTAGGCATCGATGCCCTCCCCGTCGAAGTCGAGGTCGACGTCTCTCCCGGCGCGCTGCCCAAAACCATCCTTGTCGGCCTTCCCGAACAAGCCGTCAAAGAAAGCACCCATCGCATCGAGCGCGCGATGGTCAACAGCGGCTTCGTTCGCCCGCAGGATCGCGTCGTCATCAACCTGGCCCCCGCGGAACTACCCAAAAGCGCCGGCTCGTTCGACCTCCCGATCGCCGTCGGCATTCTCGCCGGCAGCGGTCAGTTCAAGAGCGACATCCTTGACCAATATGCCATCGTCGGCGAACTCGCCCTCGACGGCACCACGCGCCCCATCAAAGGCGCACTCTCCATGGCCATGGCCGCGGCGGCGAAGGATCGAGGAGCGAAGATTGAGGAACGAGAGGATTCAAAACCTCGCTCCTCAATCCTCGTCCCTCACTCCTCCCTCCGCGGCATTATCCTCCCTTCTGCCAACGCCTCCGAAGCCGCCGTCGTCGAAGGACTCGAAGTCATCGCCGTCGATAGCCTCGCACAAACCGTCGCGTTCCTCACCGGCGACCTCGACATCCACCCCACCCCTTCCCGTCTCGACCAACTCTTTCAAGAACTTTCCCACTACGACGAAGACTTCGCCGATGTCCGCGGCCAGGAAATGGCCAAGCGCGCCATCACCATCGCTGCCGCGGGCAACCACAACCTGCTCATGGTCGGCCCGCCCGGCTCCGGCAAAACCATGTTGGCCAAGCGGATGCCCACCATCCTGCCTGTCCTCTCTGCCGAAGAGTCTGTCGAAACCACACGTATCTACAGCGCCGTCGGCCGGCTTGCCGCGGGCCAACCGCTGCTCGCCAAGCGCCCGTTCCGTGCGCCCCACCATACGATCTCCAATGCCGGCCTCGTCGGTGGCGGCTCCACGCCCACCCCTGGCGAAATCAGTCTCGCCCATAATGGCGTGCTGTTTCTCGACGAACTCCCAGAGTTCAACCGCGCCACGCTCGAAGTACTTCGCCAACCACTCGAAGACGGCGACGTCACCATCAGCCGCGCACTGAACTCCACCACGTTTCCTGCCCGCTTCGTGCTCATCGCTTCGCTCAACCCCTGCCCCTGCGGCTACCGCAACGACCCACGACGCGATTGCCATTGCTCGGTGCCTCAAATCGAACGCTACATGGCCAAAATTAGTGGACCGCTTCTCGACCGCATCGATATTCACATCGAAGTGCCCGCGGTTCCTTTCAAAGAACTCAGCAGCGAACGCGGCGGCACCTCCAGCACCGTGATGCGCGACCACGTCACCGTCGCCCGGGCCGTTCAAGAGGCACGCTTCTTGAACTCCAACACACGGTCCAACGCGCAAATGACTACCCGCGAAATCCGTCAGTTCTGCCAACTCGACGAACCCGGCATGAACCTGCTGCGAACGAGCATCCAAGAGCTTGGCCTCTCCGCCCGCGCTCACGACAAAGTGCTTCGCGTCGCCCGCACGATTGCAGACCTCGAAGGCAGTGCCGCAATTCTGCCTGAACACATCAGCGAAGCCGTCAACTACCGCATGCTCGACCGCCAATTCTGGAGCTAACCCCCGTTCACAATTCAACGCCCCCCACCTACCTCTCCCCCCACCACAACGGCCCCCC
>CAZTWS010000185.1:0-6309 GCA_964618225.1 uncultured Planctomycetaceae bacterium | reverse complement strand
CAAATGACCATGGACAGAACACTAGCGGGGAGAATGTAAATGTTGGAGTTGGCTCTGAACATATTTGGCCAGGACATCGGTTTCGAGGTTCACGCGGTCGCCAACTTGGCGTTGACCTAGGGTGGTGTGGCTGAGCGTGTGCGGGATAAGTGCCACGCTGAAACCGTCCGCACTCACCTCGACGAGGGTGAGGCTGACTCCATCGACTGCGATCGAGCCCTTACTGGCCATTTGGCTGATTTGTTCCGGTGCGGCGGTGAACCACATGGTACACCAATCGGCGTCCTCATCCCGCGAATACACGGTGCCCACGGCGTCGATGTGCCCGGTCACATAATGGCCACCGAGTGGATCGCCGACTCGGAGCGACGTTTCGAGGTTCACGCGATCGCCGGAGTCAAGCTCCCCCAAGTTCGTGCGAGACAAGGTTTCCTCACCGGCTTGAAAAGCGAGATGGTCGCCGTCGACTGACACGACGGTGAGGCAACAGCCGTTGATCGCGATGCTGTCGCCAATATTGGCTTCGTTGGCCAGTCTCGGTTCGCGCACCGCGAGGCGCACCCCGTGCGCTTCGGGCAGCACGGCGATAACTTCGGCGAGGCTTTGAACGAGTCCGGTGAACATGGCGAGAGTAGGGGAGTAGGGGAGTAGGGGAGTAGGGCTTTTTACTTACTCACTTACTGACTTACTCACCACTTCACTTCCTTCCTAAAACAATGGTTCCTTCATCGTGTGGCGGTGCCATACATGGTTCCAGGCTACGCGGATCGGAGACGCGGCCACGAACAGCACGCAAAGCAACGGCACGGCGTAGGCTCGCACGATCAGGATGGCCATGAGAGCAATGACGATCGCAATCAACTGGGCGAAGCTGCGCTGGCCGCGGAGGAGTTGGGTGAGCGGGTGCGGATAGGGAACGCGCGAAACCATGAGGATGGCGATGATGACGGCGAGGACCGGCAAGACCCATTGCATCCACGAGTCGTAAAGCTGGAAGTTTTCGTGGGTCAGGAGCGCGCTTTCGTTGCGGAGGGCATAGGAGAGGATCGCGAAGCTGGCGATCGTGGCGGCGGCGGCCGGGGTGGGGAGGCCGGCGAATGAAGTGTGGTCGTCCTCCTCGTCGGTTTCCACATTGTAACGTGCGAGGCGGAGCGCCGCGCAGCAGGCGAAGAGCGCGGCAACGCACCAGATGATTTCGCCATGTTTGTTGGTGAACTGCGGACACATTTTCACAATGAGAATCGCCGGCGCGAGGCCGAACGATACGAGGTCGCAGAGGCTGTCGAGTTGGGCGCCGAAGTCGCTCGTAACGCGTGTGATGCGGGCGACCTGGCCGTCAACCGCGTCGAAAATCATGGCCAGCAGAATGAGCGCCCCGCAGAGCATGAGGTTGTGCGTGGGGTCTTCGCTCTTGATGAAACTGCGGGCCGATTCGCGCATGTCTTTCGGCGAGTCGAGATCGACTTTAATGCGCGGTGTGGAGACGAAGTCGGCATTCTGCGGTTTTTCGATGCGTGCCAGCACAACGATGGCGAAGAAGCCGCAGATAAGGTTGCCGAGCGTGAACAGAGTCGGCAGAACGGCAACGGCTCGGATTGGTTTCATGTTGGGGGCTGGGGGACGGGGGCTGGGGACCAGGGGGCTTGTGTATGCCGAGCACTAATAACAACGGGGGTTAAGTCCATCGGCCGATGACGTCGCTGCCGGCTTGGAGTTTGTCGCCGATGCGAGCGTGGATTTGTACGGAGTCGGCCGGCAGGATGACTTCGGTGCGAGAGCCGAGCTTGATCATACCAAACTTCTCACCTCGCGGGACGGTTTCTCCATGCTCGAGGATGCAGACGATTCGTCGGGCCAGCATGCCGGAAACCTGGCGGACCGCGAAGCGACGATGGGGATTTTCAGGGTCTTCGAGGCCGATCCAGTTCGACTCGTTGACATCGCCGCAATCGGCTCGCATGGCGTTGACGAATTGCCCCGGTTTGTAGTGGATTTCAAGAACGCGGCCGGTGCATGGAGCCCGGTTGATGTGGACGTTGAAAACCGAGAGGAAAATGCCGACACGAACGGCCGGGCGGCCGAAGAAATCGTATTGTGGCAATGTGGTGATGTCGGTGACGGTGCCATCGGCCGGGGCGACAATAAGGTTGGGCCCGTCGGGGATGACGCGACGTGGATCGCGGAAGAAGTACAGAATGAATGCGAGCAGCGTGGCGGGGACAATCGCGAGCCACGCCCAAAAGTGGCCTGCGACGAGCAGAATGACCGCGGCGATCGCAAGCGGCAAGCCCCAGAGGTTGAGCTCGCGCCATCCCCAGCAGGCGAACGGGGCGCGGTGGAACCAGCGCGGGCAGGTGCTAAGGCGGGTATCTTCGAAGGAGGTGGTGGGGCTGGGCATTATGCGCTAAGCCGCAAGCGGCGGGGGGATTGGATCAATATCAATGGAGGATGGGGCAGATGTCGAACCATTCGCGGCCTTGGGCGTTCATCCAGTCGGTGGATTCGGCGGGGCCCCATAGCGCCGGCTCGTAGGTGAGCATGGGGGGCTGATCGGCATTGGCCCAGATTTCGAGAATCGGATCGCAAATACTCCAGGCGGCTTCGACTTCGTCGGCGCGGGCGAACAGACTGGCGTCGCCTTCGAGAGCGTCGAGCAGCAGTCGTTCGTACGCTTCGGGCATGGTGCCGCTGAACTCGCGACAGTAGCGGAAGTCGAGGTCGGTTTGGCGGATTTGCATGCCGGCGTCGGGCACTTTGGTTTGGAAGTGGAGTTGGATGCCCTCGGCGGGCTGGACTTGAATCACCAGCCGATTCGATTCTGAAGTGCGTTTGGGCCCGTTGGGGAACAGCATGTGGGGCGGCTCACGGAATTGCACTACGATTTGAGTCGTGCGGCACGACATGGCTTTGCCGCTACGCAGGTAAAACGGCACGCCTTGCCAGCGCCAGTTGTCGATCCAGAGTTTGACGACGGCAAATGTAGGCGTTTTGCTGCCGGCGGCTACGCCATCGGTTTTTAGGTACGAATCGTATTGGCCGCGGAGAGTATCGGCGGCCACGCTTTTGGGAGTGAGCGGACGAATGGCTTGCAGAACTTTCACTTTTTCGCCACGCACTGCGTCGGCCTCGTAGCGCACCGGTGCTTCCATGGCCGTGATGGTTAGAAGCTGCAACATGTGGTTTTGGATGATGTCGCGCATGACACCGGCTGCATCGTAGTAGCCGGCACGACGGCCCACCTCAACCTCCTCGGCCACGGTGATTTGAATGTGGTCAATATAGTTGCGGTTCCAGATCGGCTCGAAGATCGTGTTGGCGAACCGCAACACGAGCAGGTTCTGCACGGTTTCTTTGCCGAGGTAGTGGTCGATGCGATAAACCTGCCGTTCGGAAAACACGGCATGGACGGCTTTGTTAAGGGCGCGCGAGGAGTCGAGGTCGGTGCCGAACGGTTTTTCGATGATGATGCGTCGTGGGCCTTGCACTTCGTTGGCGAGGCCGGAACTGCCGAGATTCTTGACGGCCGTGGCGTAGAACTGTGGTGCGGTGGCCAGGTAGTAAACTCGCGTGCTTTTCTCGGATTTTTCGAGGAACGTGAGTAGCGAGGCGAGCGATTTGAAATCGTCGGGGTGGCCGATGTCTCCCGGGTGGTAGTAGATGTTCTTAGCGAACTCGCCCCAAATGTTTTGCTCGAAGTCGTTGCCCAGGTACTTGGCTGTGGACTTGGCCAATTCGGCACGCCAGGCCTCGTAGGTGAACTCGGTGCGCGAGAAGCCGACGATGCGGGTGTCGGGGGGGAGACGCTTCTTGCGGTAGAGCTGGTACAGCGAAGGGATGAGTTTGCGCTGTGTGAGATCGCCCGAGGCACCGAAAATGATGAAGGTTTGGGGCATGGCGGGGGCTGGGCGAGTGACGAATGATGAATTAGGGGAGCGCTAAGCCGCGAGCGGCTGGTGGAGGGGTAGTGCTTATTTTTCGGAAGAGGACAAGTTTTTCGAAGGGGACAGGTTTTTCTTGTGTGGTCGTTATGGTGGGTTGTTCTCGGATTTGCGCATAGTATCAGCCTTGGCTTGTGCGGGGAAGTTTGATGCGCGCACAGGTAGCGGGCCGACCTGCGGGATTCAAGGCGGGGCGGTAAGGTGATGTGTAATTTTGTATAGATAGGATAGCGGAGTTGGTGGCCGTTTTCAAGGTAGTGCGTTTACAGATTTAACGTGCGGTTTATGCCTCCCTCCGATCGCGGCGGCGTATAGGCCGCCGCTGAGAACTGGGGCGTTTTTAGGTTTATCGTTCTGTTTATGCCGTTCGCTGGTTGGACGGCGTTGCCGCCGCTAAGGATATTTGTTTTGGGGAGTGTCAGGCTGGAAAGCCTGACCTACTAGATGGTCATGGCGGTGAAGCCGCCGTCGACGTAGATGGCTTCGCCCGTGATAAAGGAGCCAGCGACGGGGGCAAGGAGCAGGAGCATCGCGCCGATAAGTTCGGGGGCGTCGCCAAGGCGGCCCATGGGGGTGTGGCGGAGAATCGATTCGACACGCGTGGGGTCGAGGATTTTTCGATTTTGCTCTGCGGGGAAGAAGCCGGGGCAAAGGCAGTTCACCCGCACGCCTTTGGGGGCCAGTTCGCGGGCCACGTTTTGGGTGAGGCTGAGCACGGCGGCCTTGGAGGCCGAGTAGACGAAGACGCGCGAGAGCGGGCGATAGCTGGTGACGCTGCCGATGTTGAGAATCGCACCGCTGCCTTGGTCGACCATGTGTTTGCCGAAAATTTGGCAGCCGAGGTGGGTGGCGAACAGATTGGTTTTCAGGATGCGGTCGAACTCCTCGTCGGGGATGTCGAAGTAGGGCGTGGGCGAGTTGACGCCGGCGCAGTTGACGAGTGCATCGACGTGGCCGAATTGCTGGATGCACGAGTCGAGCAGTTTTTGCATCGATTCGCGGTTGTCGGCATCGACTGCGAGAAACGTGGCTTTGCCGCCGAGCTTTTCGATGGCGGCCACGCGTTCGTTACCACGTTCGGTGCTTCGGCCGGCGACGACGACATGCGCGCCGGCTTGGGCGAGGCCCATGCAAAGTTCGCCGCCGAGAACGCCCGTGCCGCCTATGACTACGGCGGTGCGGTTGGTAAAGCCGAAGAGCTGGTTGAGGTAGTCGGTCATTTGGTTCGTTTGCTTGGTGGGGGATTAACCACAGAGGCACGGAGGTTTTGCAGGATGCGGGATAGTGGATGCAGGGGGCAGGGTGTTTATTGGATGCCTTGGCCCTGCTCCCCGCATCCACCATCCTGAATCCTAATCTACTCCGTGTCCTCCGTGTCTCTGTGGTTAAAACATTTCAGTTCTTAACTGTGTCACGGCGTTTTGCGGAGGCGGATCCAGTCGCTGTGGAAGGTGTCGGGTTTATCTAAGCGTTCGTAGGTGTGAGCGCCGAAGTAGTCGCGTTGGGCTTGCAGCAGGTTGGCTGGCAGACGGTCGCGGCGGTAGCCGTCGTAGTAGGCGAGCGCGGTGGCGAAGGCGGGGATGGGGATGCCCAAGTGAGCCGCGTTAGCAACGACGTTTCGCCAAGCGTCCTGCGTTTTGGCGCAGGCCTCGGTGAAATAGGGCGCGAGAAGCAGGTTTTCGAGCTTGGGATCGGCGTCGAACGCTTCCTTGATGCGATCGAGGAACTCGGCGCGAATGATGCATCCGCCGCGCCACAGCAGGGCGATGTTGCCGTAGTGGAGCGGCCAATCGTATTCGGCGGCGGCCGCTTGCATTTGCACGTAGCCTTGTGCGTAGCTGCAAATTTTCGAGGCGTAGAGCGCCTGGCGGATTTGTTCGATGAAGGCTTTTTTATCGCCGTCGTACTTCTTGCCGATGGGGCCTTTGAGGACTTTGCTGGCACGAACGCGGGCGTCCTTCATGGCCGAGAGGCAGCGGGCATACACGGCTTCGGTGACGAGCGTGCTGGGAACGCCGTGGTCGAGGGCGAGTTGGCTCATCCACTTGCCGGTGCCCTTGGCACCAGCTTTATCCATGATTTTATCGACGAGGTAACCGTCGCCATCGGGATCTTTGACGCTGAAGATGTCGCGTGTGATTTCGATGAGGTAGCTATCGAGTTCGCCCTGGTTCCATTCGGAGAGCACGTCGTAGAGTTCTTCGTTGGAGAGGCCGAGCGATTCCTTCATCATGAAGTAGGCTTCGCAGATGAGCTGCATATCGCCGTACTCGATGCCGTTGTGGATCATCTTGACGTAATGGCCCGCGCCGCGAGGGCCGACCCATTCGCAGCAGGGGATGTCGGCCTTGGGGCCGACTTTGGCGGAGAT
>CAZTWS010000184.1:0-6311 GCA_964618225.1 uncultured Planctomycetaceae bacterium | reverse complement strand
ACGCCTCAAAGATCTCATCCAGGCTCAAATCATCCACAGCAGGTCGAATACCATGCCGCTCGAGTTCCGCCAGCCAGTCGGACGCTTGGTCCACCGTGATCGAAACCGTTCCGTTGTCCCGTCGTACATCCAGCAGATGTGCCGGTCGCGGGCAATCCGCCAGTGCCTCCACGCCGACCGTGATGCGCTTCACATGCCGCTGCAATTCCTCGGTAGCGCCAGCACGAACGATCCGGCCACCATCCAAAATTGCCACCGCATCGGCCACCGCTTCCACTTCGTACAGCAAGTGCGAGCTATAGAGCACCGTACGCCCTTCGGCTTGCAGCCAATCGATAATGTCGCGGTTGAACTGCTTGCGCGTGATCGGATCGAGCCCCAGTGCCGGGTCATCCAGAATGACCACTTCAGGCCGATGTGCAAGCGCGAGCGCCAGACCAAGCCGCACGTTCTGACCCTTGGAAAAATGCTTAACGCGCACACGGCGCGGCACGCCGAATCGATCGAACAAGTCGTTCGCCAAGCCGGCGTCCCAGGTCGGATAAAACGGGGCGAGAAAACTCGCAATCTCATCGGCCGTAATCCAACCGTACACCGCCTGGTCCTCGGCCAAATATCCAATCCGTCGGCGAACTTCAACCGGTTCTGTCGTCGGATTCAAGCCGAGCACAGAAACATGCCCAGTCTCCACCGGAAGCAACCCAAGCAGGGTGCGAATGAGCGTGGTCTTTCCTGCACCGTTGCGGCCTAGCAGCGCAACCGTTTGACCGCGCGGAATCTCCAAAGAAACATTTTCCAATACGGCATGCCTGCCGTAACCTTGCCTCAAATTCTGAACGGATACGGCCATTTCTGTCATGGCGATTTCTCCAAGACGTTTGAATTCGAATCGGCAGACGAAGCATCTTGTGTATCTTGTTGAGCACGCTCGATGGATTCGGCAAGCCACGTTGGCAGTTCTTCCGCACTAATTCCGAGCATCAGCGCGCGGCGGACGAGCGCATCGAGTTCTTGCGAGAATTCCCGCCGTCGTTTTCCCAACTGAGCATCGACCGCGCTCTTACGTCGCTGGGTGACAAAAGTTCCCTGGCCGTGCCGCAGTTCGATAAGGCCATCCGCCGAGAGTCGCCCATACACGCGAAAGACCGTGTTCACATTGATGGCCAGCTCGCTGGCAAGTTGTCGAACCGAGGGCAGTTGATCGCCGGGGCGTAGCGTCCCGGCCAGAATTTGCGCTCGAATCTGCGCGTCGATCTGCCGCGAGATCGGCACCGGCGAACCACGTTGAATGCGAACCTGCATGAACTTGCCTATCGTAAACGGCGTCAGTGTACACAGGAGTATAACAGTGAACACCGACCGAAGCAAGAGCAAAGACTTCTTCCTTTGGTAAAGCGCAATCACCAACCAGCGAGCCGGGGCGTCCCCGCCCCCGCCAGAGTCGCGCAACCACCTCCACCCACTCCAAATTCAAGGAACGCGAACCAAACCGTCGGAGACTATACTCCACTCTCTCCCTCCTCACCCCTCACTCCTAACCCCACCTTCCCCACCCCTCCCTTTATACCGCTTCCACCGGTTACGCGGCCCCTCAGCCGCCCACCAGCTTTTTGTTGCCGCTCCAAATCGCTGTATCTATACTGGAATGGGAGGGGTGAAGCCGCGGCGCTTGCCCACAATTTCCTGTCTCGATTCGCGCGTTCCATGCAACACGAAAACTACTTGCCGCTTCGCGATCGCGCGACCCTTTCCCCAGCCATTGCCGCTTGCCGCACGCTTCTGGCCGTGGTCGTGGCCCTGGCAGCCGCCGCTTCGCAGGCTCACGCGCAAGGGGCACCGGCTCCCGAGCGGCAGCTTGCCCCAGGCGTGTTGACCACCATCGCCCCTTCGTTCGAGCCGAACGACACGGTCAGTACGCACAACCTCGTGGAGATGCACGCAGACCCCGATCTGAAGTGGCAGCCCGAGTTTTTAGCCGATACCGACACCCTCGTCGGTCGCTCGACCGGCGTAAAGTTCCGGCGCGATATCTGGTGCTTCGAATTCTCGTTCAAGCCGATGCGTATGATCGAAGTCGATCTCCCGAGCAAGTCGGGCGGCACCGAACGTAAGCTCGTGTGGTACTTGGTTTACAAAGTTCGCAACACGGGCCAGGTGCTTCGCCCCGTGGAAGGCGACGGCAACGTCTACACGACCGAAATGGCCAAGGGCGGACCGATCCGGTTCCTGCCGCAGTTCATTCTCGAGTCGAACGATTTGGGGCAAGACGGCAAACAAGTTCCCAAAGCCTATCTCGACCGAGTCATCCCGGCCGCCGTCAACGCCATCAACCAGCGCGAGAAGCAGGGCCGCAAGTTGCTCAACTCCGTGGAGATTTCCGAAACGCCCATCCCGGTCAGCGATGGCCGCATCGATCACGGTGTGTGGGGCGTGGCCACCTGGATCGACGTGGACCCGCGAATCGACTTCTTCTCGGTCTACGTGGCCGGGCTCACCAATGCCTACCGTTGGGAAGACGTGCCGGGCGCTTACCGGCCGGGCGATTTCCCCGGCAAAGGCCGCGAGTTCGTCCGCAAGATGTTGCAGATCAATTTCTGGCGTCCCGGCGACGAACTGCACCAAAACGAGTCCGAAATCCGCTACGGCGTTCCCCTCGGAAAAGCCGATCTTTACGGCGTGGGCGAAGGGGTTGCCTACCGTTGGGTATATCGGTAGGATAGACGGGCTACGTGGCTGAGTTATCGCCCGTACTCTTTGCATGGCACCTTTCGCGGGTCGCCATCCACACGCATTTTTCGGCATGAGAAGGTGATGTAATGGCACATAAAAAAGGTCAGGGCTCCAGCCGCAACGGTCGCGATTCCAACGCCCAGCGCCGCGGCGTCAAGCGATACGGTGGTCAACAAGTGATTGCCGGCAATATCCTGGTTCGCCAACTCGGCACCAAATTCCACCCCGGCAAAAACGTGGGCCAAGGCAAAGACTTCACGCTGTTCGCGCTCGTCGATGGCGAAGTAAAGTTCGACCGCGACGGCCGCCGCGTGAATGTGGTTCCAAGCGCCAACTAACCGCGCAGAATCCCAGCATCGCACACCCAGGGATGCCACAAGGCATCCCTTTTTTTATCGCCAAACAAACTCGAAAAGTCCCTGCCTCGCCACACGATTCCCAACCGGAATCCCCCCAGTCCCCAGCCCCTGACCCCCAGCCCCCACCATGTTCGTCGATCGAGTCACGATTGAAATTGAAGCAGGGAAGGGCGGCGACGGCTGCATGAGCTTCCGGCGCGAGAAGTACGTGCCACGCGGCGGCCCAGACGGCGGCGACGGCGGCGACGGCGGCAGCATCATCATGATCGCCGAGCCGGGCGTCGATAATCTCAACGCGCTCGCCCACCACAAACACTGGCGCGCCAGGCGCGGCGAACACGGCCGCGGCTCCGGGTGCCACGGCCGAGGTGCTGAGGATCTGATCATCAAAGTTCCGCCTGGTACGATCGTTACCGATGCAAAGCACGGCCACGTGCTCAAAGATTTGTCGAAAGCCGGCGACACGCTCGTTGCCGCCAAGGGTGGCCGAGGCGGCAAGGGCAACACGCGGTTCAAGTCGGCCACCAACCAGGCACCCCGCGAGTTCACGCTGGGCGAGCCGGGCGAGGCGCGGCACGTTATGCTCGAGCTCAAAGTGATTGCCGACGTCGGCCTCGTCGGCAAACCGAACGCCGGCAAGAGCACGCTGCTCAGCCGTATTTCCCGCGCTCGGCCGGAAATTGCCGACTATCCGTTCACCACCAAAGTGCCGCACCTGGGCATCGTGCAACTCGACCTCGACCGCTCGCTCGTCATCGCTGACATCCCCGGCCTCATCGAAGGAGCCCACGAAGGGGCCGGTTTGGGCCACGAGTTTCTGCGGCATGTCGAACGTACCCGCGTGCTCGTGCATCTGGTCGAGCCAGAACCGGTGGACGGCACCGACCCGATTGAAAACTACAAATCAATTCGCAGCGAACTTCTACACTACGGCCACGGCCTCGCCGACCGCCCGGAGATCATCGCCGTAAGCAAAGCCGAACTACCCAGCGCGGCCGAAGTGCGAGACAAGCTCGCCGCCGAAACGGGCGGCGACGTGCTGTTGTTCTCCTCAGTAACCGGCCAAGGCCTCGACCGCGTGCTGCAGTCGGCCTACGCCAAGCTGCACCCAGCGACCGAGTGATAGGGCAGTGCGGACGCGATCTGCGGTGCGTCGTAGCTAAACAAATATGCCCGCCTCTACTCCTTGATCATGTCCTTCACGCTGAGGCCGCCGGGGATCATTGGTAGCACGTGTTCTTGGTAGGGGACTTCGACATCGAGCACGTAGGGGCCGGGGTAGTTGATCATTTCCTCGAGCGCGGGCACGAGGTCGGCTTTGTCGCGGACGTATGATGCGCCCGCGCCGTAGCCTTTGGCGATGTCCACGAAGTTCGGGTAGCGGGTGCTGGGGCCGAGGCCGTTGCCTTGGCCGCGGGCTTCGGGGTGGTCGACCGGGCCCAGGTACGTGTGGGCGCGGTTGCCTTGCATGAAGCGGTCTTCCCACTGCACGACCATGCCGAGGTGCTGGTTATTCAGCAGGAGAACCTTCACAGGCAGGTTCTCGCAGAAGCAGGTGGCGAGTTCCTGGATGTTCATCTGGAAGCTGCCGTCGCCGTCGATATCGATCACGAGCCGATCGGGGTAGGCGGCTTGAGCGCCCATGGCGGCGGGCAGGCCGAAGCCCATCGTGCCGAGGCCGCTGCTGCAGAGCCAGGTGCGTGGCTTGTTGAACTTGTAGAACTGGGCGGCCCACATTTGGTGCTGGCCGACGCCGACGGAGATGATTGGGTCGCGGTCGTGGGTGAGTTGCCAGAGTTCGTCGATGGCTAGCTGTTGCGTGATGCCGGGGAATTCTTTGTTGTAGTGGAACGGTTCGTCGGCTTTCCACTTACGGCATTGCTTGACCCAGCCGGAGATGTCTTCTGGCGCTTCGACGATTTTGTTGAGCTCGGTGAGCGCGAATTTGACATCGCTGCACACGGGGATGTGCGCGGGCTTGTTCTTGTTGAGTTCCGAAGCGTCGATGTCGATATGCACCACTTTGCCGTGCTTGCAGAACTCTTCCACTTTGCCGGTAACGCGGTCGTCGAAACGCACGCCGAGGGCGATGAGCAAGTCGGCCTGGTCGACTGCGTAATTGGCGTACACCGAGCCGTGCATGCCGAGCATGTCCATGCAGTTGGGATCTTCATGGGGGAAGGCGCCGAGACCCATGACGGTCATGGTGACGGGGATGCCGGTTTTCTTGGCGAGGGTGCGCAGCTCTTGGCTGGCATCGGCGCTAATGATGCCGCCGCCGGCGTAGATGATCGGTCGCTTGGCGAGCTTGATGGCCGCGGCGATTTGTTTGAGTTGTTCGGGGCGAGCCTTGGGCGTTTCGACGCGGAAGCCGGGCAGATCGGGCTCAACGTCGTAGTCGGGCACGCACTTATCCATCTGCACGTTTTTGGGCATGTCGATGAGGACAGGGCCTTGGCGGCCGGTGGTAGCGATGATGAACGCTTCTTTCACCACGCGTGCGATGTCGTTGACGTCGGTAACGAGATAGTGGTGCTTGGTGATGCCACGACAGACTTCAACGATTGGCGTTTCCTGGAAGGCGTCGGTGCCGATGACTTTGGTGGGCACCTGGCCGGTGATGGCGATGAGCGGGATGCTGTCGAGCTTGGCGTCGGCGATGGCGGTGACGAGGTTCGTGGCACCGGGTCCGCTGGTGGCCATGCACACGCCAACTTTGCCCGTGCTGCGGGCGATGCCTTGAGCGGCAAAGCCGCCGCCTTGTTCGTGGCGGGGGAGAATCGTGCGGAGCTTATCGCTGAACCGAGTGAGCGATTGATGGAGGGGCATGCTGCAACCGCCCGGGTAGGCGAAGATCGTGTCGACGCCGTGGTTCACCAGCGATTGCACGAGGATGTCGGCACCGTTGATGAGGTCGTTCTTGGTCTTCGTTTTAGTGGTTGCAGTGGCCACGGAGGCACCTCGGAAAATGGGGGCTGGGGGTCGGGGGCTGGGGATTAGGGAAGGACACACGGGTGCCCACGAGGTTCGTGGGGCGTGTATCTATCCTAAACCTTATCATGATAAGTACTTGAGTGTTGGGAAACAAGGATTTGTGGGCAGGGGGAGGAACGGGGAATGGGGAATGTGGAACGGGGAATTTGGGGGCTAAGCCGCGAGCGGCGGGGAAATGTGCGTATTTTTCGGAAGGGGACAGGTTTCTTCGAAGGGGACAGGTTTTTT
>CAZTWS010000183.1:0-6363 GCA_964618225.1 uncultured Planctomycetaceae bacterium | reverse complement strand
GATGTTGTTATTGAGGCGCTCCTTAGAGTTCGTCTGCGCACCAGGGACAGTGGCTCCAGAACTCGCGAGTGATTCCCCAGCCGCATTTATTGCAGGTATCGTGGCTGCCTGGAATTTTCCATACTTGGCGTGTCTTGGTGTGGCACCAAGGGCAGTAACGCATGAAGGGCATGAGGTCCTTGCGATCGCATTTAGGGTTGCGGCAGCGAGCCGAGTAGCGGCGATCAGCATATTGACGAGTGGTTGCGTCTTCGAAGCCAGAGCCATAGCACCACGCGCAGAAGTGCCAGTCGAGCTTCGTGCCACGTAGGCATCGCGGGCAGCAGGCCGGGTACTCGGTTTCTTCGCGGAATGTTTTTTGCTTCACGCCGCACCAGGGGCAAGCGTGCATAGATTCGGAAATTGGTCCTGTGCAGCGATTACATTTGTAGTGTGTTTCGAGCGCCTTGCCGAATTGCCGCAAGAACTGCTGCTGGCGGATTTCTTTCCAATCGCGCCTTGTTGTGGTTTTGGTCTTGCGAGAGCGGCGTTTGCGATCACCATGTCGTAGCACCTTGGGCTTGGTTCGCAGGTAGGCGGCGAGCATCTGGCCGGCGTCTTCGAAGCGCTTGCTGGGTTTTAGCTCCAGCGAACGGCGAAGCAGCGTTATCATGTCTGGGTGCAAAACCACTTTGAGTTTTTCATTACCGGCAAGCGGCCATTCGAAAGGCCATTCGGGCAATTGCCCTGAAAACATTTGCCAAAGCACGAGACCTGTGGCGAAAACGTCGGACCTCCGCGAAGGCCGGCCCATCGCTTGCTCAGGAGCCATGTATCCGACCGTGCCCGCGCCGGAGGCCGAGATCGTGCGGTGAGCAATTTTGGAGATGCCGAAGTCGGTCAACCGCAATCGGCCATCGGAGAAGAGTAGCAGGTTGTCGGGCTTTATGTCGCAATGAATTACATGATGTTCGTGTGCGAACGCGACGGCACGCAGGAGTTGCTCACCGTAATCAAGCGCGGTTTTCAGTGACAGACGACGTGCGAGCCGTTCTTCCAACGATTCTTCGCCAAGGGGCAGGGCGATTACCAGATGGCCGTCGATGAAGTCGGCCGACTTGAGGCCCAGGATGTTCGGATGATCGAGCTTGGCGGCCAGTCGCACCTCGCGTGAGAAGTCGTCGAGCGATTCTTTGGTGACGAGGCCTCGGTGAGGAATCTTGAGCGCGACATTGACCCCTTCCAGCGTATCGAGCGCGCGAAACACCGTGGCATACGGCCCGTTGGCGAGCCGTGCACGAAGTTTGTATTTACCGATTTTTTGACCAGGCTTGAGCACGGGGGAAGGTGAGCGGTGTCGGTGAGTTCACCGATGCGAAGCATCACAACGTCGCCATATCGATATTGTTAAAATTGCGTTGGTAATAGCCCATATATTGAACTTTACGCTCTAAAGCCATGATAACTGCCGCGGCGAAGTTCACACCTTCAAAACTTTGGGCACTCCCCAGTCCGCCGGGGCTAAAGACGTTAATTTCCATTAATTTATCGCCCACGATGTCGAGGCCGACCAGGAACATGCCGTCGGCGACGAGTTTGGGCCGAACGATTTCAACGATTCTGAGGGCTCGATCGTCTACCTCGGCCCGAGCTTTTCGACCGCCGGCGTGGATGTTGCTGCGGATGTCGTCGCCCGACCGCAGGCGGTGGAAAGCGGCGATCTTGCTCTTATACTTGAGCGGAGCGCCATTCATTACGAAGAGTCGCATATCGCCTTCTGCCGCCTCGGGCAGATATTCCTGGGCAATCACATAGCCATCGCGACTAACCGCTTCGATCATTTGGTTGAGGTTTTCCAAATCGTTTTTGCGAACGAGAAAAACGCCTTGGCCTCCGGAACCTTGGAGCGGCTTGATGACCACATCGCCGCCGTGTTCTTTGGCGAAATGGCGAATTTCGTTGCGGTCGCGCGTAATGAGCGTAGCTGGCCGCACTTCTTCCGGGAAGAGTTGGAAGTACATTTTGTTCGCGGCCAGCGCGAGCGCGGAAGGATCATTCAATACGATCACGCCGCGGCGCAGGGCGGCGCGGCCAAAAAGGATGCCAGCCATTTGCGCCCATGTGCGACGCACGATATCTTCGGCGGGATCGTTCCGCAGCAGCAACACGTCAAGATCATCGACCGTAATGCGTTCGCTTCGACCGTGCGGGCCACGGAGTTCTTCGAGGTAAGTATCGAGCGACTTATATTTACTTTTGGGGGCCGAACGCGCGCGAGCGCGCACGAAATCGTCTGGGTCGAGCGCGAGGTCGCCTGTGCCGATGAGCCATGCTTCGTGTCCACGATTGACGGCGGCCATGGCGAGCCGTGTCGTGGTGTACGAGGGTTGCTCGGTGTCTACCTGGTTAACAACAAAACCGATTCTCATGGAAGTGCGTCCGTGTTGAGTTCGTCGATGCAATCGACCGGGGGAGTTTGCCGGCGTCAGTGATGCGTGTTTGATGCGAATTCGATAGCGTTGTTTAGCCGGTCAGCGTGCCAGCAGATCCATAAGTTTCAGGCCGGCGCGTAGTTGCTCTAGTTTCTTCTGACTTTCAGGATTTTCAAGGTATCGCGGTCGAAGAATAGGGGGCTTGATCACTTGCCGCTGGCTAAGTTCGAAAATGAGCGGCAAATGGGTCGAGGCCACTTTTCCGACAAAAAGCGGCTCCAGATCGCCCCCCTCGCGTAAATAGCGGAGGATTTGCAGGAGCCCGCGGAGATACACGGCGTCTTTGGTGAGGCCGCCGCCGCGATAAATCCGCATAGCAATAGTGTAGGCTGTGCGTTTCGAAAATTCGTAGGTGCGGTCGAGCGTGCGGAATGTATCGACAAAAGTGGCACCGTCCAGCAGATGGCGAGCGGCAACCACCCGGGCTGCCAGGATTCGCATGCGTGTGCGGCTGAGCCCCCCAACGAGGTACTCGGAGAGCACGGCAAGGCCTTCCTGCAGGCCATCGTACCCTGCGAGGCCCACTTCGAGCTGACGAAACGGTTGGTGATGGCCGTTGTAGCGAGTGACCAAGTGCGTGCCGACTTCGTGTTGCAGAAGCGCATCGACCCGCCGGTGGGCCACGCGGATATTACCACCGACGAGAAGCTGGTCGCCAGATACCATGAGGCCGGGGTACATGTCGTCGCGAACGGCAACCGTGGCGGAGAAATCGGCGCACTGTTGCTGATAATAGCCGAGTTCTTGTTGGGCCACTTTGGCAAACTGCTTGGCGTCGAGTTGTAATTTACGCGGCTCTTCGCGTGTGTACGTCGGCACTTGATCGAGAAGTTCAACCGCGTGGCGTAGCAGCCAGTCGGAGACTCCGCCGTAGAGCTGTAGGCTTTCGGGCAAAAATCGTGGCGAATCCACGTCGGAAAGCAGCGTAATCTGACGATCAAGCTCTTCTTGCTTCTGTCGGAATAGATACGACAGAGTGGGGTCTTCGATGCGTTCCACGGGAATCAGGTAAAGTTGCCGTTTCAGCAAAACCGGATCGATGGGCAGCGGCCGATAGAAAAATGTCGGCGACTTCTCGAACCGCGTTCGGCGAAAATCGAGCCAGCTTGCTTCTGCATTTACGGGCATTGCTTGCAGCAGCAGGTCGAACGACTTGGCGATATCAACCAATTGGCGGTCGATATCGAGCACTGGTTGTTCGATCGTTCGACCACCTAACGCATGGTAGTGCGGCGTGCGAAGCGAAGTTCGTTTATGCGTGAAAGCGAAGTAAGCTTGTTCCAAGGCACTGTGTACATGGTGGCGAAGCGATCGCAACACGGCCGGGAACACGTCCTGGGTATTGCCGTCGCGGTAAATGGGGCTGGCCACAATGCCAAGCGAAAAGCAGTTCCAGGCTTTGAGCTCGCTCATCCGAAGAAGCGGTTTTCGGCCGAGTGGAGCCGACTGCTGGTACGGTCCTAAAGTAACTTTGGTGCCTCCGAACGCAAGCAGGTCGCGCCCGAGAGATTTGGAAAGTGCTTCGATTGTGGTCCGAGGTATTCGGCTCGAAGGGGCCACGATTTCGAATCGTGGACTCATGGCGTCGATGTGGCCGTTAGCTGTTCCGTTCGAGTTGGTTGTCGTGGCGACGTCGTCCGACCAGGTTTCGATCAGCAGGAAGCTGCCAAACTGTTTGGCCACGTATTGAACTATTTCGCGGAGCAATTTTATTGCGCGGGCCGCGGAGCGTGGCTCGGGCGGTATGATCATGTAGCATGCTTCGCACGTAACAAGCTGCTCGGTGCCACGATCAATTGCATCGTCGTCATCTGCTCGACGATAGACGCACAGGAAAGGAAGCTGGCGATCCAGATGCAACCGGCCGCCATGAGGGAACTCGAGCCGAACCGGTTTGTCTTGCGCTAAGTCGGCAATGACGCGTGACGCCAAGTTCGAGCCCACTGGGTTTGACGACGGTGGCGTCACAGTTTAGTTTGCTCCAATTCTTCGAGAACCCCTTTGGCCGCACGTTGTAGAGCGGCAAGCAACGCATTGTGTTGCGTGCGATCAAGCTCGCCAGTCCATTCATCCATGAAAAACTTCTTTACTTCGATCGCAAGAGCGCACACAGTCGTGGGAAAGTTCTGATGAATCCACTTCACCAGGTGTCCTCCGAAGAACTTCACGTTCTCGCGAACATCGAGCGGACGACCGAAATAATCGAAGCTGCGCATTTCGGACAACCATCGATCGACGATAGGAGCCCAAAGTTCTCGCGGCATGGTGCGTGTGCCGAGGTTCACCTGGGGATTCTCCGCAGGATTACCAGGCGCGCCCCCGCGGCCCTCTCGAATGTGATTGTAGCTGTGCAGGTCGAGCACGACGACTCGCCCATGCCGGGCCACCAATCGCTGCAGCAACAGGTGCAAGTGGGCGTAAAAGTCGTCGTAGTGCTGAAGCGATTGCCCGACAATTTTAGAATCGGGGCGGCATTTCCAAACTTCCAGCCCCCAGGCGTCGGCAGGCTCAAGATACACGGCTTTTTCCCGGGGCCGGTTCAAGTCGAACTCGAATCGCGATCGCTTAGCAATGATCCGCGTGGTGCCGACATGGGTCCAAAGGCCCGTGTAGGGATCTTCTTCGTAAAGCCGCTGGTTGTCGGTAAGCTGCAAGCAATCGAGCACTTCCGAGCGTACGTCACGGCCATCGTGGATGGCACAGGCAACCAAGGGGCCATCGCCGAAGACGGTTTGCCAGAGGGACGTCATGATTTTAGCCAAGAGCGGCCAAGGTGGTTGCCACAGCAGGGCAGAAGCCGGTTCGGTGCGGGATACCCTGCCACACTACCGGGATACTAGCTATCTCGATGCCAGCATACAACCTCTTGCAGCAATTCTATAAAATTCGCGCTCGGTGCCAGCACGGTTCAGGACTGCCGCAAACATAGTAATTCGATGCCCAAATAGGGGGCACCCAACACTGAACCAGGGCTTCCGCCGGAATGGCCTCGCGACAGGATTTAACCGCGAGCACTGCTGATGCCATTCGAGCTGACTACGTCAATGTGGTTATAGACGTATTGCACGCCGGGCACATGACGTAGAGCTTCTTGTACCAGTTGTTTGAGATAGAACGTAGGCACTCGACCGGTCACGAACAGGTCTTGGTCCTTTTGAGCGATCACCACTCCGCTGGAACGGCCGCAAAAATGCGGATGGGATTCGAGATATTGACGGGCTACTGTGCTTAAATCGGTGCGAACTTGGGTTGTCGAGGGTTCAGCTAAAGCCGCTTGCATGTCATGGTTCCTTCTGCAAAATACTCCGCCTGTAATTGCAGCATTCCCTGAAAGATGGTGCGACTCGACGCTTGGCTGACTTGCCACGTTCCTTGCCGCTCGATCTGTCGTCGGTCGATGCTTTGACGAGCCCGCCGAAAGAGCAAGTATTATGCCAACACCCCGGAGTTTCCGGTGATATCAGGCTATCGTCGAGCGATCCACGGGATCGATTTCGGCAACTTCGAGGATTACCGAGAATCCGACGGGGCCGCTCCTTCGGTCCACCATATATCGACTGGAAACTGAGAGATAATTAGCGAAAATTCTGGCCAGCACATCGCTCACCATTGACCATTTGCTGGCCAGCATGGTGACTCAGCCGCCAAATAATCTGGGTGCCCAGGCTTCCTCAGATAAGATTCATCACAGAGACGCCAAGAGCACAGAGAGAAGAAAAGATTTTCGAACCACGAAGGCACAAAGGTCGATTAAAAATTCCATGCGGCCTCATACCGCAAGCAGAAAATGCCACCTCGAAGGTGTATAAGTTGCTTAGGAACTCTAACAAAACCGTCTAGAGAGGGAGACAGTCCCATTTTGCTGCGAAGACTCCGCAAAATCGGGACAGTC
>CAZTWS010000182.1:0-6588 GCA_964618225.1 uncultured Planctomycetaceae bacterium | reverse complement strand
GTGAACAAGTTTCTACCGAATGCTGATAGCTGACACAATATTTCTTACAGGGCCTGCTAATCATACACACAGCCTGAGTTCATTGGGGTGTGATAGTTCACGACTTTCGCACAACGGCGTGAACCTGATTGTCTCGACATCGTAAAGAAGCCTGACCGGCTCTAAATTTCTGTACCAGTAGTTATGAAGGCATTAAGGTAGTTCCGCAGTGCTGCTTTCGTTCGGGCTACGCCCTCACTCCAGCAGCCCAGCGGGCGGCGAACACGGCCGGGACTACGTACTCCAGCGAACCGTGTGGCCGATAGTGGTTGTAATCGTCTCTCCAGGCGGCGGTGAGCTTTCGCGTCGCGGCTAGGCTCTCGAACACTTCGACGGCTAGGAACTCATCGCGCAGTCGACTGTGGAAGCTTTCGGCAAAGCCGTTCTCCCACGGGTTGCCTGGCGCGATGTACAAGGTCTCGATCTCCAGTTGCTTCGTCCACCGCTGAATCGCTCGCGCGATGAACTCTGGGCCATTATCGCTGCGAATATGCTGCTGCACACCTCGCATCGCGAATAGCACGTAGCGTGGGTGCTTCCGCACCCACGAATTGTGCTTGGAACACTGATTCCCACTAATCTTCACTAATCCCAATCCAACATAAAAATTCACCCTGGAACATTACCCCACTCAATTAGCGTCGATTAGCATCGATCAACGTTCCAAAAAACTCTTCCGAATCTTCTCCGTGTCCTCCGTGCCTCTGTGGTTATTCTGAAGCACCCACGCTACGTGCCGTCAGGCTGGAAAGCCTGACCTACTTTTTTGTGCCTCTTCGTGACCACCCACTCGGCTTTGAACGCTCAAGACTGAACCGGTTCATCCCAAGGATTCTGCGGCAGAGCTTCTGGAGATGGATTCAGCGCGGCTTCATCTTCGATAACGCGAGTTGGCAGATTAACTCGCACCGCTTGCAAGGCCCGAGCCACTGTTGGCATGTTGACTAATAGCATGCAAATCGCCGCGGTTGGCACCAACAGCATAAGTGCGGGTGCCTCTGGTACGGGCCAGTTGTCGCCCAGGTGGCGCAGCGTCCAAAACGGATTGGTAATTTGCAAAAAACTATATTCGAGTTGACGCATCTCGACCGACATCATTTGAATCGTGAGTGGAATACCACTGCCGGCAAGCACGAGCAGAAAGTGAATCAGTAACCCAGCAAACAGGTTGACTTGCGAAACCAGCCGCAACAGGCGAACGGCCAGCATGCCAAGCCCTAGATAGGCGACCAAATAACTCCATCCCACGATGAGCATCGCCACGTATTCTTCGCCGCTTGGCCATGAGGTGGTCGGATGCGCTGAATGGACCATGGCGGCCATAAAGCCAAGCAACACAAGTGCCGTGGTATTAGCAACCACAAACATGTAGCCGGTTGCAGGCCCCGGGTTGAGCCAAGAGAGAAATACCCGTCCTAAGAAGCTCTTGGGCAAGCGGCGTCGCACGCGGTGCGACATTTCAGAACGTTCCGACGTAAGCAGCGCGCCCATGGCCATCCAATACAAGGCCGCAACGACCACCATCGCCAATGCAGCGCCTAGACGAAATTCGTCCATAATCCAAGCATAAGCCATCCAGCCGATCCAAGCAGCCTGTTGCACGAGCATGCAAATTCTTAGCGGTGTCGAACGATTCTCGGTGGCGAAGGTAATCATGCCCGCCGCGGCAAAATACATCAGCCCGAAGGTCGTGCCGTAAGCGGTTGCCACTGCTGCGGTGAATACCCAAAACTCGTTGCCGCCGAATAAGGCATAGCTGTATTGAATCATCTGGTAGCCGGCGGCAATCACCGACCACAGAACCATCAGAAGCAATGCAACGAACGCCACGGAAACGAATACCTGTGCGAACTTCTGCTCGCTGAGCGTAGCCAATAAAATGCCGAGCATCGACAGGCCAAGCGACCCGAAGAATGTGTAACCCATGAGCACCGCGATGGTAGGCAAATCGACACCGCGCAGCAAATAGGTGAAAGCCAGGCAAGGCGTGATAGCTGAGAAGTACACGCCCATTTGCACGACGGCACTTCCGAGTTTTCCGCTGATGATTTGTCGCGGTCGGAGTGCTGTGATCGAGAGCAAGTCGTAGGTGTTATCTTCCCGTTCAGACGCCAGCGAACGAAAGGCGGAGTAGGGCACAACCACAATCAACGGGAACGCCAGCACGGCGTAATACCACGCAAGCAGCATCCCCCCCGAAGCCGAATAGAATACGCTCGGACCGATCAACGCGAGACCGCCAATCGTGACCACCCAGCAGGCCACCAACACCAGCACGAACGTCGTCGTGAATTGGAAGCTCTTGAGTGCTTGCCGCGTTTCTTTGACCAGGATCGGGTTCAGCCAGTCGCCCGCGTAAACAAGGTATCGCTCGATGGCTTCCCAACGAGTCGACAATGTCGGCGAGGGGTTCGCAGGCAAAGGTTCGAGTTTTTCACCGCTTTCGATTTGCGTGGCGCTGCTCATTGCACGCGGCCCTCCGTCACATGCAAGAACACGTCTTCAAGGCTCTGGTGCTTGGCACCAAATTCCACAACCGGTAGGCCATCGTTCACCATGGCTCGCAGTAAACCGGCCTCGGCATGGCGATCGCCCGCGAAGTCGAACACGGCGAGTGAATCGTTCAATTGCAGATCGCTAACCTCGGGCCTCGCGATCAGCCAGTTCCGCAAACGGTCGTCGCCCTCGAGCACGCGAACGTGTACCGTGGCTTTGGCCCTCGCACCGCTACTGATTTCCGCCACAGAACCGACCGCCAGCAATCGCCCACGCTCGATAATGCCCACCCGGTCGCACATTTCCGCCAACTCGGTGAGGATATGCGAACTGATAAGAATGGCTTTGCCCGATGCGGCCAGCTTGTTGATCATCTCACGCAACTCGATGCGTGCGCGGGGATCGAGCCCCGCCGCGGGCTCATCGAGCACCAGCACCGAGGGGCCGTGAATCATCGTTCGTCCAAGGCACAGGCGCTGTTTCATGCCTTTGGATAGCCCGCTAATCGGCTTGTGAGCTAATTCATCGAGCTGAGTGAACTCCATCACTTCGCCGATGGCCGACAGTCGTGCCTGCCCTCGCAGCCCGTACGACCTGGCGAAGAAATCCAGGTACTCGTAGACATTCACGTTTTGATACGTGCCAAAATAATCGGGCATGAATCCGAGCCGACGCCGCACGCGATCGGGATCATCCGTCACCGAAAAACCGTCTACAAAAGCATCGCCGGAGGTGGGGTCATCCAGCGTGGCGAGAATGCGCATGCTGGTCGTTTTACCCGCCCCGTTGGGGCCGATGTAACCGAACACTTCGCCCGCATACACTTCGAACGAAACGTCGTTGACTGCATGCGTGTGCTCGAAAACACGATGCAAATTTCTCAACTCGATTTGTGGGATGGCTGTACGAATCACCTATGGTCTCACCACTGCCCTAGAATCACGTGAAGGCTAGCTTCTTCTTTGACACCGCTCATACCGAAAACAACTTCTGGATTCGAACGCACGATTGCCACATACGATTTCGGAGGCATCATCAGCCCCGGTTGGCCGTCGAGGCCAGCCAGATCGGTCAGCAGCGTGTTGGCTTGATTCGTGGAAATAGCTTCCACTCCAGAATACGGATTGGAAGACGAGCGGCCTCTTGCATTTCTCCAATTGCGTTGCCGATAAGATTGGGAGGAGCTCGTTCCTGCGAGCGCATCGGGTAACTGCGGCAGGCGCTGTTGAATGATCTGGCGGAACTTCGACTCGGCTTTTTCATGGTCAACCGCATTTACAAAAACCGTTGCGCCATTTGCCAGCGATTCTCCCTGCCAGGTTTTGCTGGCCTCGTCGATTGCGAATAGATACTCGATTTCTGCATCTAAATCGTTCTTCACACGCAAACGGTCGCGAATCGGCGTGAACTCTAAGCGCATGTCAGTCGTGTTGGCCCGGCACGTCAAGAATTGGGTTGGCGTGCGCGATCGCAACCAGCCGCGATTTAGCAGTGCTTTATCGGGCAGCCATTTGATCTGGCGTTTTGAATGGATGGTCGCGTCCACACTGCTTTGGTTCCACCCGGGAATGATCGGATAGATCGCCAAATCGACGGGCATGGTCAAACCGGTGCGCGGTGCGAGACCGGAATAATACGACAGCCGAGTCCACGACGCGGCTTCGCCAGTGCGCTGGTCAAGCGTCGTGACGCTGTGTGCGCGGACCGTGGTTCCAAAACCATCGGTGAAAAGTGCATACGCCACCAATGCAAGCGTAACCATGATCGATGCAAGCGGTACGGTGAGCACTAACAGATGCAGCCGTCGCCACCGCCTTAGCAGCCAATAGTTGAGCGGCCCAATGACCACGACAAAAAGCGTGATCAAAAACTGAAACTCGGTGACAGGCGCGAGCCCCATCCCGGGGATCAGGAAATCAGCAAAATCGTCATAGGTGCTGCTGGGCGTTGTCCCATGGCGTGAGGACCAAGTGCCGACCGATCGGAGAGCCACGGCAAGCGATGGCGGCAGCCCTTCCGAGTCATCCTGGTTTGCCGCCACGTTGGCGTTGGGCACCGGTTGCGAACGCTGAAATTGCGTAATTTCATTCGTGCGCCGGTACGCACGAATGAGTCCCACGCCGTAAGGCTGGTCGATAAACCATGCGTTCGAGTTGCGGATGTTGGCAAATCGGCCCCGCCTTCTTCGTGGCTCGGTGGTTCGCTCCGCCTCGAAGTAATCGGAATCCGCTTGTAGTCGCGCGATCATATCCGGATCGACTTCACTACGTCGGCCGCCGGTGCGCCGATGCTGAAAGGTTACGACCTCTTGATCGGGCCTGTAGTCGGGCAGGTCCAAAGTCCTCCATCCCGAAGGGGCCTTTTGATCGTCCGCGTCTCGCGTCAACGACGAGTCGTCGCTGAGCTGAACCTTTGGGCTGACGTTCTCGCTCAAATCGAACATCCGCGACAACTCCGGCAACTTCTCGAAGTTGCTGCCGACGTCGTTGACCCAAAGCTGGCCGCCAGCGCGAAGCCAATAGCGGAGCGCACGGAATGCTTCAGGATTCGCCGCTTTTAATTGTTGCAACTCATCGATCGACATCGTGGCCGCGTCGAGACAGGTGTAGTCGATCCAGCGTTTAGGAAAATCGTCTGCCTTCAGCGAAAGCACATCGAACTGGCCAGAATTGGGAGCAAATACATCGCGGTTTCCAGCATTGTTCGTCATCGCCAGAAACGAGGAGCCTGAAGAATAGGAATACCCGGCTTGCATGAACTGATAGGCTTCATGCTGCTTGATCGACAGGTCGCGATCGAGAAAACCATCAACTTTGAGTT
This sequence comes from uncultured Planctomycetaceae bacterium, assembly GCA_964618225.1. Taxonomy (GTDB): domain Bacteria; phylum Planctomycetota; class Planctomycetia; order Pirellulales; family Lacipirellulaceae; genus JABDGM01. The sequence goes on along the minus strand of CAZTWS010000182.1, from coordinate 1,233 downwards.
CCCACCAATAAAGCGGCGATTCGTGGTTGTATTGAGGAATTGAAACAGTGGCGTTCACGGTCGGTGTCCCTGCCGGCAGCAGAATATCCTGCTCGACGGTCATCGACTCGTCCCAGCCCGAAAACAATTTGAAAGACACCGTGCGGTCCGACGCAAACGGTTTTGTGGCAGTCAGCGTGACCTGAATCGGGCGATAGCCGTAATTCTGCGACCACCGGGTATCGATCGTAAACGTTAATCCGTTGCCGCGCGAGGCCGGTGCTTTTTGCGGCAGCTTCAACACGGTACCAGTCGCTTGTATAACCGGTGCCGCTGTAAAAACACTCGGCTGAGCAGGTTGAGCAAAGAGCGCTGACGAAAGCGACACGACCACAATCGCCGCAATAAAAACCCTGCAAGCCAGAAGTTGAATTCGTGTCTGAACTGCTCGCTGGTTCATCCCACATCCCTCGTGTGGCGAGACAATATCCGAGCGAATACCCACGCAATGCAGAACCAGACCGCATGCACGACTGCCACGAGAAGCAAACTTGCCGTCGCGATGGAAACGCCCCATGCCCAGCTGCTTCCTCGTGCCGCCATGCCAACGACTACAAACAAAAACGCACTACCGGTGATTAGCCAAAAAAGCGTGCGAATCGAGAAACCAGGCAAAAAGGCACGTAAAGATTTCTCTTGGTCGAGACCGTCCATTCAATCTCTCGATGGCTTGGGGAGGTTAGGGATGACGCAAAAATAACTTCGGCAAATGGGATTCACCACGGAGGCACAGAGGACACGGAGATTTTGCAGGATGCGGGATTGTGGATGCGGGGAGGAGGGTACCTATCTGAATGCCTTGCCCCTGCTCCCCGCATCCACCATCCTGAATCCTAAATCAATAATTCTTCTTGGTGCCTTCGTGGTTCAATTTAAACTCCGTCTTCTCTTCTCCCTGCTCCACGCTTCATCCTCCGTGCCCTCCGTGTCTCTGTGGTTATATTCTAAAATTATTGAGGCATTTCTGCAGGGAGACAGCCAGCAAAGTTGCAATTGGCTACTGTCGATTGTCGCAAAGTATGCACGTTTCGCAAGGGATGCTTGCTTCTATCGACCCGATGTTCGCTGCCGCGGATCGTTTATTGCGATCGAGGCCGAAAAATGGGTAGTGGGGCAGTTTAATGTAGTCATCTCGCTCCGCGAGATGAATCTCCGCTCGCGGAGCGAGCGGCCTACACTTTTTTGGCAAAGTGA
>CAZTWS010000181.1:0-6821 GCA_964618225.1 uncultured Planctomycetaceae bacterium | reverse complement strand
CTTCGAGCTTGATGCCGAGGTCTTCGAAGATGGCCTGGCCACCGGTGAGGATGGCGATGTCTTCGAGCATGGCCTTGCGGCGATCGCCGAAGCCGGGAGCTTTGACGGCACAGATGTTGAACGTGCCGCGGAGCTTGTTGATAACGAGCGTGGCGAGTGCTTCGCCCTCGATGTCTTCAGCCACGATGAGTAGCGGCTTGCCGCTGTTTACCACGGCTTCGAGCACGGGCACGAGGTCTTTGACGCTGGTGATTTTCTTTTCGTGCACGAGCACGTAAGCGTCTTCGAGTTCGCAGGTCATGCTGGTGGGGTCGGTAACGAAGTACGGCGAGAGGTAGCCGCGATCGAACTGCATGCCTTCGACCCATTCGACTTCGGTGTTGAGGCTTTTGCCTTCGTCGACGGTGATGACGCCGTCTTTGCCGACCTTTTCCATAGCCTTGGCGAGCATGTCGCCGATTTCGCGATCGCCGTTGGAGGCGATGGTGGCGACTTGGGCCATTTCCTCGGTGCTTTTGATTTTGACGGCCATTTTCTTGAGCTCGGCCGTGATGTCTTCAACGGCCTTTTCCATGCCGGCCTTCATGTGGACCGGGTTGACGCCGGCCGCAACGCTCTTGAGGCCTTCGTTGAAGATGGCTTCGGCGAGGACGGTGGCGGTGGTGGTGCCGTCGCCGGCAACGTCGGAAGTTTTGCTGGCAACTTCCTTCACCATTTGTGCGCCCATGTTCTCGTAGGTTTCTTCGAGCTCAATTTCCTTGGCGACGGTGACGCCGTCTTTGGTGACGGTGGGCGAGCCGAAGGATTTTTGAAGAATGACATTGCGGCCTTTGGGGCCGAGGGTGACTTTCACCGCACGGGCGAGTTTTTGAACGCCGCGACGCATCGCGTCGCGGGCTTCTTGGTCGAAGGCGATCATTTTGGCCATTGGGGGCTCCTGGTTATTCGATCGTTGATTTGTGTTGGTTTGGGGTTTGGGTTTGATAGTGGATAGTTGTTAGTTGATAGTTGTGGAGAAGCAAGTAGCGCGTTCGACAACTATCGACTATCCACTAACAACTATCATTTATTCGATAACGGCGAGTATATCGCTCTCGGTCATGAGCAAGTATTCGATGTCGTCGATTTCGATGACTTCGGGCGCGTAGCTGGTGAAGAGGACGCGGTCGCCGACTTTGACTTGCATTTCGCCACGGGAGCCGTCGTCGAGAACCTTACCGGTGCCGACGGCGATGATCGTGCCGCGGGTTGGCTTGTCTTTGGCGGCGTCGGGGATGTAGATGCCGCCGGCGGTCTTCTCTTGCGATTCTTCGCGTTCGACAACGACTTTGTCGCCGAGTGGTTGCAGCGTGACTTTGGATTTTGGTTTGCTCTTGGTGGCGGTTGCCATGCGGTTTCCTCCTGATGAAAGCGGTTAGCTAATAGCCGTTGGCTGTTAGCTGGAATTTGGTAGCGGTTGGCGTTGTTGTGGTGCCGACCGCTTGCATTACATTTGTGCGGTTACTCGGGGCCGGGGATGGCCCGGCTCGCTTCTGCCGATAAAGCTGACAGCCGATGGCCGAGAGCCTACTTCCGAGCCCCCTATTGGGGCGCGGAATCAGGCAGTTGGCAAGGGGCGGATAAGCAAGCTGCGCGCCAAAGGCTGTCGTGGTCTTAAGTTACGACACGGTAGGGGCTTGTGAAAAATGGCACGAACTGGGGTTTGTGGCGCTTTCTGCCAATGTGGCGGAACTCCTTGTTTATCCGCGGATCGAGAACCGCTTGCACTGTCACTATGGCAGGTTGAGTTGTTGTGGCAATTGGCATATTCAACGCGTAATTGCTGTCTACAATTACGCACACATGATGGAAACGGCCACGGCGGCGGCGACTGCCGGATTGGGTCGAGAGCTGGCGGCGGGTGATACGGCGTCGGCGGAACGACTGCGGGAGTTGACCGCGTATCTTCGAGAGCACAGTGGCTTCTCCGATGTTCTCGCCAGCCTTGAAGCGGGGCATGGCGGGACGCTCGGCGGAGTCTGGGGGTCTTCGCGCGCACTGGTGGCTGCGGCGCTGGTGCAATCTTGCCCAGGGCCGTTGGTGGTCGTGGCACCGCACCCTTCTGAAATCGATGCGATCGCGCGCGATCTGGCGCTGTTCACTGTTGTCAACGTGTTGCAGTTCCCGGCTTGGGAATCGGAGCCGGGCGAGCGCGTGGTGCATGATGAGATTTATGGCGAGCGGTTGAGGGTGCTGAAGGAGTTGCGAGGGGCAAATCAGGAGCGAGGAGCGAGGGGCGAGGAGCGAGGAGACAAACGGGGAACGGGGAATGGAGAACGGGGAATCCCAACCACACAGGATGAGGAAGCCAAACGATTCTCTACTCACTCCTCGCCCCTAGCTCCTCGCCCCTTCATTCTCATCACCTCGATTCAAAGCCTTCTGCAGCCGGTGCCGTCGCGTGATTCTTTTGCTGCGGCAACGCGGGAGATTCGGGTTGGTGGGCAGCTTGATGTCGAAGAGTTGGCGCGGTGGTTGGTGGAACGTGGCGGGCACTCGACGACGGCTGTGGAGTTGCCGGGCGAGTTTTCGTTACGCGGGGGCATCTTGGATATTTTCGCGCCCGATGCGGATGACCCCGTGCGTATCGAATTGTTTGGCGATGAAGTGGAATCGATTCGCCGGTTCGATGTGAGCACGCAGCGTAGCCTAGAGACGCTCGATGTGGCCGAGATTACGATGTTGCAGCCGTCGACGTCGGATCGGTCGCACTTTACAGCCTACTTGCCGATAGGCGCTTGGTTCATGCTTGTCGAGCCGAACGAGTTGCAAGAGGAAGGCAAGTATTTCCTGGAGCGGATGGATCGGCCGCAGGCGCTGCATTCGGTGCGGACAACGCTCGAAGAGATTTACAAGTTTCCCTCGGTAACGGCGGCAGGCGTGCCGAGTGGGTCGGCGGAGACGACAGCCCATTTGGCGTTCGAGTCGGTCGAGCGATTCAGCGGCGAGATTGGCAAGGTCCGTGATGAGTTGCAGAAGGTAGGCGACGGGCAGGAGGTCATCGTTGTCTGCGAGACGGAAGCGGAGGTTGAGCGGCTGGGAGAGCTGTTTAAGTCGAGTGCGGAGTTGAATAAACGGGGAACGGGGAATGGGGAACGGGGAATAGGGGAGGCACTGGCGGAGCCAGTGGCACCTGAGGATCAATTCGCAATCCGCAATCCGCGATCCGAAGTCTCGTTCGTTGTGGGGCACTTGGAGGCGGGGTTTCGGTTTGTGCCGGCGCGGGTGGTGTTGGTTAGCGCGGGGGAGTTGTTTCATCGTCAGGATTTGGCGCGCACCACGCGGCGTCGGCAGGCGCGGGCCATTGATAGCTTTCTCGAGCTACGCGAAGGCGACCTCGTGGTGCATGTGGCTCACGGTATTGGCCGCTACCGCGGTTTGCGGTTGCTCGAGCAGGAGGGGCGGGCCGAAGAGCATTTGGAACTCGAGTACCACGGTGGCACGAAAATCTATGTGCCGAGTGCGAAGATCGAGTTGGTGCAAAAGTATGTGGGCGGCAAAGGGGCCGTCGTGCATCTGGCCCACATTGGCGGCAAGGCGTGGGTCAAGCAGAAGGAAGCGGCCCAACGGGCGGTGACCGACCTGGCGGCCGAGATGATCGAGGTGCAAGCTGCACGCGACGCACGGCCCGGCATTACGTTTCCGGCGGATACCGAATGGCAACGCGAGTTCGATGCGGCGTTTCCCTATCAGGAAACACCCGATCAGCTGACGGCAATCGACGACATCAAGCGCGATATGCAGTTAACGCGACCGATGGATCGGTTGCTGTGTGGCGATGTGGGGTTCGGTAAGACCGAGATGGCGATTCGCGCAGCATTCAAAGCAGTCGATGCCGGTTATCAAGTGGCTGTGCTCGTGCCCACGACGGTGCTGGCGGAGCAACATCGACGAACTTTCAGCGCGCGGATGGCGGAATTTCCGTTCAAGATTGCCGCGATCTCGCGCTTCTGCACCGGCAAAGAACAGCGCGAAATCATGGAAGGCACGGCGTCGGGAGCGGTTGATGTGCTCATCGGCACGCATCGCATGGCCTCGCCCGATATTCAGTTTCAGAACCTGGGGTTGCTGATCATCGACGAGGAGCAGCGGTTTGGCGTCGAGATCAAGGAACGGCTTAAAGCGCTTCGCGCGACGGTGGACGTGTTGACGATGACGGCCACGCCGATTCCACGGACGTTGCATATGTCGCTACTAGGAGTTCGTGCGATTTCGAATTTAGAAACGCCGCCTGCCGATCGGCTCGCCGTGGAAACGCGTGTAACGCGATTCAGCGATGAATTGATTCGTCATGCGATGATGCGGGAACTGAATCGCGGCGGGCAGATTTACTTCGTCCATAATCGCATTCACGATATCCAAGCAGTGGCACATCGGCTGCAACAAATCGTGCCCGAGGCAACGATCGATATCGGGCATGGTCAGATGCCCGAGCACCAGCTCGAAGAAGTGATGGTGAAGTTCGTGAAGGGCGAGACGGATATCCTGCTGTCGACCACGATCGTGGAGAGCGGGCTCGATATTCCGAATGCGAACACGATGTTCATCGACGATGCCGATCGATATGGCCTGGCAGACCTGCACCAATTGCGTGGCCGGGTGGGGCGGTACAAGCATCGCGCGTATTGCTATTTGTTGGTGGATGAAAAACGGCATTTGTCGCCCGAGGCGGCCAGGCGATTGCGGGCGATCGAAGAATTCAGCCAGATGGGGGCCGGTTTCGCGCTAGCGATGCGAGATCTCGAACTGCGTGGTGCAGGCAATATTTTGGGAACGCAGCAGAGTGGGCATATCGCGACGGTGGGGTATGAGATGTACTGTGCGCTGCTCGAGCGGGCCGTGCGGCAGTTGAAGAAGCTGCCGCCGCGAGAGACAGTGGACGTGAACGTCGACTTGCCGGGCGAGGCTTATCTGCCGCGAACTTATGTGCCGGATCAGCGTGCGAAAATCGACTTGTATCGCCGTCTTGCCCAGCTTACGACGGAAGCGAGCGTAGATGATTTTGCGAACGAACTATCGGATCGTTTCGGGCCCGTGCCGGCGGTGGTCGAGCATTTGCTCGAGCTAGCACGCCTGCGAATATGGGCTCATCGCTTCGGCGTTCGCGAGATCCGCATCGAAGATAGGTACGTGGTGTTTCATTATTCGTCGCGAGAAAAGGTGAATTGGCTGGTGAAAAAGTCAGCCGGGCGGCTGCGCGTGGCGGATGCTAGTAGTGCTTACTTGCCGATGGCGAGCGGCGATGTATCGGTGGTGTTCGACGAGGTTAAATCTCTCTTGCGGGCTGACGCGAAAACGGCCTAGAATCCGCCGCTTTTCAACGGAAGGCCGTCAGCAATCAGTCTGGCGGCCAACGGCCAGATTTAATCCCGACAGGCCGCGATCGTGCGAGTTTCGAGCCAACTTTTGCAATTGCTTAGCGCCGTAATTGTTTGCGGTTCGCTTTGTGTAGTTTCATGGGCTCAAGACCCGTTTGCAGAGGCAGACAGGGCATCCATGGATGAAGCTGCGCCGCCCGTACAAGTAGCACCAAACCAGCCGATGTTTGGGGCACCGCCGGTTCAAAGTGCTCCGGTAGCAGGGGAAGCTCCAATCGCTGCCGGTGCTCAAGGAACCGTGCCGATTCCGCCACCGTCTGACATAACGCCTGTTTGGACAGGAGACAGTGCCAACCTGGAAGGCTGCCAAGTCATTGCGCAGTTCGATAATCAAGTAGTTCTCGCTTGCGAGGTATTGTGGCGTGTGAACCAAATGCTTGAATTGCACCAGGCAAAAGCGTCGCCTGAGCAACGAGTTCCTCCGGAGGAGCTCGCCGAGGTCCGCGCACAACTGATGAAGCGGGAAGTTGCCGCGATGGTGGATCGCAAGCTGTTGTACGATGAATTTCGTCGCAAAATACCGGCAGAGAATCTTCCGCGTGTTGAAAAAAGCCTGGAAGAGCCATTTGAAGAGTACGAAGTTCCTGAGTTGATGAAACAGCTCAAGGTGGATAACCGCGCCGATTTAGAGCGAGAGCTGGCTCGACTCGGCTCTTCGCTGGCCGACGTGCGGCGCACCTTCAACGAAAAAGTAATCGCGCGGGAGTGGATCAAATCGAAGGTGAAGATCAATGAAGAAGTAAGCCCTGAGCAAATGCTTGCTTACTACCGTGAACACATCGCGATGTATGAATTCCCAACGCAGGCGAAATGGGAAGAGCTTGTAATCAACAAGAGCCGCTTCCAGAGCGAGCGGGAAGCACATGAAGAAATTGTGCGATTGGGGAACGAAGCCTGGCAGCGTGGAACACAGGCACAGATATTAGGCCCCGCGTTTGCGGAACTCGCTAAAGAGAAATCCGACGGACTTACCGCTTCAAAAGGGGGAGCTTACGATTGGACAACCAAAGGTGCCTTGCAATGCAAGGAAATTGACCAAGCGTTGTTTACGCTGCAGGTCGGCCAGTTAAGCCAGATTATTGATAGCGGCCAATCGTACCATATCGTGCGGGTGTTGGAGCGCCGCGAGGCGGGGCGCAAGCCGTTTACCGAAGTGCAATCGGAAATCCGCGAAGCGCTCAAGGAAGAGCGTTTACACGCGGAAACCGAAAAATACCTCGCGAGTTTACGACGCGATGCTCGTATCTGGACGGCATTCACAGGCAATGTATCGGCCGACACTCTGATGGGCCGCAAGCCAGAGGAAACGCAGAGGCGTTAGCCGCATGTTTTCAACAAAGCAGTTTATTTCCTAGTGTTCTGTCCATGGTCATTTGCTGGGTGGCATGCCTTCGCCTTCTGGGC
>CAZTWS010000180.1:0-6932 GCA_964618225.1 uncultured Planctomycetaceae bacterium | reverse complement strand
CATGCCTACGCCCACAAGGCGAAGGCATGCCACCCAGCAAATGACCATGGACAGACCACTAGCAGGGTGCTGAAAAACTCCTATCCGGTCGAACCACTCGACATAAGTCCTTTTGCATCGGTTAATGTCCTGTCAACAAATAAGGACTTACGACAAATCAGGGTTTGTCGGCCGACTTTTCCAGCACCCTGCTAGGCCTTTGGGACCAGCCTACCAAGCTTTGAAAGCCTGCTCTACCTGTTGGCATATCTGCCTAGAAGGCCTAACTTACATGCATGCTTACTTTCGATCCAATGGCCTACGGGCCTGCTCTCGCAGCACTTCTTGAGACCGATCGTTGTCGGCCTTTGGATGCGGGGCGGCCAGATTCAAGTACGTCAAAACAGTTGCGAGAGCTTTCTGTATCAACTGCCTTTGAAGAGGCCGAAGTCGTAGACCAAGTTATGGCCGCTTGCTGTCTAGCTGGTGTGTGGCTGCTATACGACTATCTCGATGAGTCGCATACGATCAGCCAATCGATTGATACGACTTCAGGAAGCTATTGGCATGCGATCATGCATCGCCGGGAAGGGGATTTCTCGAACTCGAAGTACTGGCTACGACGGGTGGGAAAACACCCGGTGATCGGGCTTGTGGGCGAACAATTGGGGCAACAGTACGATCCGTTCGCCTTCGTGGATGAGTGCGAGAAAGTGGTCCACGGCAAAGCGGGCGATCAGGCACACTGCCTCGATGTTCAGCAACGCGAGTGGGAAACTTTGTTCGATTACTGTTTTCGTGCGGCCACAAACAAATACAGCTAGCCACTTCCCGATATAGGGATGCAGAGCCGACTTGATGCAATAGCAGGGTAGGGGCGGCGTGTTTTCACGGCACAGCCGCGCTAAACATGCTTTTTACCCCATGCTCACGCCGCTAGCGCGTCGAGAGCATGCCACCCAGGCGGCTTCGCGAGAAGTGCAATGGGCGAACCTCCATTGCCCCTTGCAGGCATGGGCCAAAAGTCGATACTAGAACCGGTTCTGCCTTGTGGTTTAGTATATTCATCCACATCCTCAATCGGTACGCGAGCCATTCTTCGCGAATTAAGCCGCACAAACGAAAGGTTACATACATGTCACGTTCTGGAGTTATGACGTTCAAGGGTGCGCCGCTCACGCTTGCCGGAAATGAAGTGAAAGAAGGACAGCAAGCGCCTGACTTCACGCTGCACTATTTCGAAGGTGGCATGCAGACGATCACGCTGGATGACTTGAAAGGTAAGCCTACGATTTTGAGCGTGGTCCCCTCGCTCGACACGGCCGTTTGCGCCATGCAAACCAAGAAATTCAACGATCAACTGGCCGCGTTGAGCGACAAGATCAACGCAGTTACGGTGAGTGCCGATCTTCCGTTCGCCATGAATCGGTTCTGTGGTGCTGAGAGCATCAAGAACATGAAGGTCGGCAGCAGCTACCAGGACCGTAACTTTGGCAACAACTGGGGCACGCTGATCGAAGAACTAATGATCGAATGCCGGGCAGTTTTCGTTCTCGATGCCAACGGTAAAGTGGTTCATGCCGAGTACGTAAGCGAGGTGACGAATGAGCCCGATTACGACGCAGCCCTTGAAGCTCTGCATCGCGCATTGAAATAATCAACCGAAATGAACTCGTCTCTTTTTGGATGGCCATGCTATGGTTGGCATGGCCCGTCAGGGACGCTCAACTCAATCGTAAATCCTTTAGTAAGAAAGCTCACGATTTATGGAAACTCCACGGGCGCTAGTCGCAGAGGCGATTGGTACGTTCTTTCTTTGCTTTGCCGGCATCGCCGCGATTGTTTCGACTTCGGAACCAATTAGCAGTGGTGCTGGTCTTGTGGGAATTGCCTTAGCGCACGGAATTGCGCTAGCGATTGCAGTGAGTATTTTTGCGGGGGTGAGTGGTTCGCACTTCAACCCGGCCGTTACGATTGGGCTGTTATCGACTGGAAGAATCGGAGTGCCGTCGGCGGCACTTTATATCGTAGCCCAACTTATTGGCGCAACAGCGGCCGCGGCCGCATGTAATTTCATCTTTCCGGAAGCAGCGGTGAACGCCGCACAACTCGGTATTCCCTTACCTGCCGATTGGGTAACCGTACCAGTGCTCGTGGTGACCGAGTTCATTTTGACCTTCTTACTGATGACGGCTGTTTTCGGAACGGCGGTTGATGGCCGTGCCCCCTCGATGAAACTGGGCGGCTTTGCTATCGGCCTCACGGTGACATTCGACATTCTAGCTGCCGGTACCGTAACGGGCGCTTCGATGAACCCGGCCCGTTCGTTTGGCCCGGCCTTGATCCATGGCAACTTCGCTTGGCACGGTTACTACTGGCTGGCCCCCATTGCCGGTGCGGTTGTTGCCGCGTTGTTATACCAGTTCGTGCTGCTCAGCGGAGAGAAGGAAGAATAAGCTTCTTCCCAAAAACCGATTTATTGAACGTCTTCCACGCGCGTGTTGATAACGCGTGCGTCGATGATTTCATCGCGGCGAGAGCTGGATGAGTTGCTGGTAGGGCCGCCCTGGTAGCCGGTGGTGGCTCGCGTCACTCGCACCTCGATCTTGCGTTTAATCCAAGCGGAAACCAGCCTTTTAACGCCAGCCCGCGCGGGCGGAATGAGCAGCAGTACGCCCAGAATGTCGGACACGACGCCGGGCATAATCAACAAAATAGCGGCTAACAGAATGAGGAAGGCGTCGATCATGGCATCGGCTGGCATGCGGCCAGAGGCGGCGTCCGCTCGAATTCGCTGAAGCACTTGCCAACCTTGCCAACGTGCTAAAGCGGCACCAAGGATGCCTGTCGTAATAACCAAAAGAACAGGAACCCACCAGTGCGTCTGGCCACCGATCCAAATCAGGACCGAAAGCTCGATGATGGGAATCACAGTGAACAATAAAAAAAGATACAGCAGCATAAGGAAATCGTATGCAACGGGGCGGCTGTAACCCAGCACTGCCGCAGCTTCGACGTGCTTTCTACCTCTTTGAGACTGTTACAACCACAGGTGCAAGCGGCCGCCGAGCATATCGGGGAATGCTTTCCCGACGAGCGATTTTACGGAATTCGAGTGATAGCGCGTGCTGAGATGGGCCGCGATGATAAGCTCATTTTTGAAGCAATCGCGGCGTTCAACCAAATCATCGAGATGCATGTGACCGAACTTATGGATTTTGTCCTTGCGGTGGTCGGGTGCCACGAAAGTTAGCTCGCAGATCAGAATTTTTGCTTCGTACATGGCAGGGTTTTCGTCTAACCCCGGAGGCGCGCTGTCTCCAATATAGGCTACTAGCGGGTAGCGCACCTCGGCACTCACCTCGGTGCCTGCAAGGCGAAGATCGCGAATCTGGTCGCCGCTGAGGTCTTGAAACTCGGGCCGTAGCTTGCGGCGTCGCTCCCAAACAATAAAACCCACCGAGGGTACCGTGTGCTTGGTGGGAACAGCCGTCACGATGTGCTCGCGCGAGAGTTCGATTTCATCCCCTGGGGCGACCGGGCGTAGCTCGCATGGCAAACGTCCGCGGTCGAGCCTGGTGAACTGTCGCAGAATTTTCTGCATTGGCTCGATCGTTTCGGCAGGCATGTAAATGACGGGCGGCGACATTTTCATCATGCGTCGCCGCGCCACATAGACGGGAAGTGCCGCGATGTGGTCGAGGTGGCCATGGGTAACGAACCATGTTTCAGTACCCATGAATGACCATGGCTGGGCACCGAGGTCGAACCCCAGCTTCAGCTCAGGCAAGCGCCAATAAGTTTGGACCGCGGCGCGAGAATAACCTTCGATCGTGAGATCGCCGTGCTTGAGTGTCTTGACCGGAAGATTGTGGACCATCGATAAGACAAGACAAGGCGGCGGGACGGGAAGGTTCGTAGAACAACTATTGTAAATCGTTGCCCTGCGATGCGACAGGCACAACGCCGCTTCGCTCCGCAAATGCGGCGAGAATTTCCACATCTACTCGCCGCCATCCTCTTGACGGTGCTCGTATTCGGTGACCAGCGCCAACTCGTTCGGCAGCGGAGCCTCGCCCGGTTCAAGCCAGATTTCTCCAAATAGATCGGGCTGTGCGGCCATCGCGTGTTGGTGACGCACGAGCTCGAGCACAGCCAGAAACATGCCCACCAGCGCCGAACGGTGTACCGAGAATTCGAAGAAATCAGTGAAAGGCACACGGCCTTCGCGCCGGAGACGGTGATCGATGCGCTGCATGTAGATGTGGATCGGCGTTTCGTCGTAGCGGATGCTTTCGGGTCCACTGGTGGCGTGCTTTTCTTTGAGCACTCGGCCGAAGGCACTCACAAGGTCCCAAAGTTCAACCTCTTGGATAGGCTGTTCATCGGCAGAGAGCTTGCGAGTTGGTAGGTCGCTAGCAATGCGTGGGTAGCGTTCCTGCCATTCCCGACTGCGTTCTTCGAGCATGCTGGCGGCATCGCGATATTGCTTGTATTCAAGCAGACGGCGAACGAGTTCTTTGCGCGGGTCTTCCAACTCGTCGGCAACTTCTTCCTCGCCAGGAAGCACCATGCGCGATTTTATTTCAATCAGTGTGCTGGCCACTTCAAGAAAATCGCCCACCGAATCGACGTCGATTTTTTCGAGGATTGCCAGGTGCTCTAAGAACTGCTGTGTCAGGGATGCGATCGCGATTTCGGATGGATCAAGCTCCGACTTGCGCACGAGATAGAGCAGCAAATCGAGGGGACCGCGGAAGATGTCGAGTTCGACTCGGAAAGACATAGCACACGGTTGCCAGGATTAGCGTTTCAACGCGAAATGGCCCACACTTTATCAATTCGTGAAAATAGAAGGGAGGCGGATTGTGGCATTTAGGGCCCAATATTTTTGATGATTGCATTGAAACTGAGCGAGACATCGGGCTGTCGGCCATCAGCTCTCGGCTGTCGGCCAATCGATCTTGCCGATAGCTGACAGCCAAACTGGCGTGTTCATTCTCAATGCATGATTCAATAACTGCTAGCACAGGTTGAAGGCACAAAAAAAGCTGAACCTCGTTCGAGGTTCAGCTTGGTAGACCGATCGATCGCTGCCGCGCACCGCCCACAAAACGGGGGCGAATCAAGCATGCAAGGCGATGCACGACACGTCGAAATAGCCTTGGGCAGCAATTAGGCTGCCTTTTCTTCAGCCGGATTCTCCGGACGATCTTCGTCTTTAGGCGCAGCTTCTTCGACTACTTCTTCTGCTACTTCTTCGCCACAGGTGCTGCAGCCGCTATCGCAACCACCGCCACAAGAACTCTCGCAGCCGCTGTTACAACCGCTGTCGCAGGACTTCTTGCACTTGTGCTTCTTGTGACCGCAGCGCTTCTTATCGCAACCGCTGTCGCAGGAGCTCTCACAGCTGCTTTCGCAGACCGGAGCGGCTTCACATTCGCAGGCTGGCTTTTCTTCACAGCAGCTCGTTTCTTGCTCGCAGCAGGACTTTTGCTTGTGGCGCTTGAAGAAGCCACCGAAGCTACCACCGTTGCTGCCATGACCGCCGTGGCAACCACGGCCACCAAAGCTGCTGTTACCCCCGAAGCTGCCGCAGCTACCGTTACGGCGACCGGCTTCAGCTTGAGACTCCATACCAATCAACACAATGGCCATAACGGCCAGCGCGAGCATCGCGCGGAACACATTTCGGTTCATCGAAACTCCTCCAAAGACTATAAAACTTTACCCGACAACTTTGTCGTGTTCGGCTCGGCGGAGTTGATCGCACGCAATGTAGGGGGCACTTCGACCGCCCGGCAGGATGCTGTCACGAATCAAGAAAAGCGGACCGAACCAAACAAGCCACTCGGCTTGCCTCGGCAGCTTTTCCATACTCCGCAGAGTGCCAATATCTGAACCGAATATGGGAGTTTCGGCAAGCGGCCAAATCCTTATCGAAAAAATAAAATTTCCCGCCTGGGAAGATTGGAGCGACGGGTTGACATAATGGTCGGCCAGGAACCATTGCGGCATTCCAGCGTGGCTTAGCCTCAGAAAAGCCCCTTGGATTCGCTGCAAGTAGTTGATCCAATTGAAGTTACGGGAAACCATGAGCCCCAATAACAAAAAGGCCTTTGCGGGGAGAACTTGCCCCGCAAAGGCCTCAATCGAGATTTACCCGGTTCAACAGGCAAAAATTGTGCGAACCCTAGTAGGGGCTCGTGGCCGCAGGTTCAGTGGCAACGCGAGGCGGGTTCGTTTGGGTGGCCGGTACGCCTGCAGGAGTGGTTGTTGGGCCCGCCATGTTGGTTGGGCTCATGTTGCGTGGGATTGGTGTGCTTTGGCCGGTTTCAAAATCGGACATCGTGCCATCCAAGTCTGGCCCCGCCCAATAGGCGATGCCGGCGACTCGCCAGTCGTTTTCGACGAACTTCAGGACACAGCACATTTCTTCGGTGGTAGCGTTGCCCGTTGAGTTATCGGTGAGCGTGCAGCTTACGATCGCACGATCGGTGGTGGGGGTACGGACTTCGCCGATTTTGAAGCTGGCCGTTTCCAACCCTGGCGGGGTAAATTGCTTACCGCTAGCGACAATTCGCTGCATGGCCTGCGGAGTAAGTCGAGCGCTGGCGCGCTGGGTGTCGCCCTTGATAACGGCGTCTAGAAAGTCGGTGGCGGCCCGAGTGACTGCTTCTGACGTAGCGCTCGGCACCGAGGCACCTTGCGAAGAGGTCGAGCCGTTGGAACCTGCATCGCTTGAGGAGGAATTGCTGCAGCCCGTGATCAAGCTGGTAGCGAAAACGGCAAAGGCTGTCGTAAGGGCCAACGAATGACTGCGATTCATCTTTGTAAATCCCCAGAAAATAAGTTGAGAGGCCGCCGAAGCGGGGCGGGGAGTTTGGCAAAACCGGCTGAGGTGGTCAAGCGGGAATGCGGCGGGGATTTTCGTGGATGATGGGTGCTAGCAG
>CAZTWS010000179.1:0-6956 GCA_964618225.1 uncultured Planctomycetaceae bacterium | reverse complement strand
GCCGAGGCGGGAGTCGAACCCGCACGGGGGTTACCCCCCAACGGATTTTAAGTCCGTAGCGTCTGCCATTCCGCCACTCGGCCAATATCTATTTTTCCAGGGTTTTCTTGCATCTCTGTTTCGGGGCCTGAAAGTTTACTACCTTTTTACTGCTTGGTGTATGCAAGATAATAAAAGTCATCCTGCCGGCTTGAGGCACCGAGAGTTGGGCAAGCATGGACCGCACTAGGTTGGGAGTCGATGCCGCGATTGCTCATTCTAGCCACAGTAAGCGTCCCGAGAAACCTTACTCTGAATTTCTTCTAGACCCGCTCCGAAGAGAAAAGCATGGTACCCATACCGTATTTGTTAGGTGTTCTTATACAGATGAACCTCGCGCTTGCGCTTGGTGATCCTCTTGATGGCTCAGGGGTCATAGTGCAGTCTGCTGATGGCACGGCAAAACCGATCATTGGCCAACGAATTAATTATGTTAATGGCGAGGCAATTTTACGCAATAAAGACTACGGCAAGCCGATCGCGCAGTGGCAGGGCGGCTCGACGCAAGCGGGCCTCGCGCCGGCCGTGTTGCAGCCGGTGCTGCGCGACGTGATGCTGTTTGGCAACGGCAAGCTGGTTGGTCAGCCGAAAGATGACGACGCGCCCGATCAGCATCATGGTTTGTTGCTAAACGCATCGGGTACTGTTGTTGATAATCTGCACGTGTGGGGCGTGCCGGGCACGGCGGCCGTGTTCAATCGACCAGGCAATCCACGCAAGGGCGAGCCGCTCCAATTCGATCGCTGCCAGCCCTACGTGACGCGACTCAATGCGGTGCGCGTGCATCGTGGCTTCGATTTGCAGGCGACCGACGGTAGCTTTCACCACATCAACGTGAACAACTATCGCGATTGGGGCATTCGATTGTCGAACGCCATCCATTTTAGCGATGTGCATACTTGGGGCGGCGTCGGGCCAGGCGTTTTGATTACTGGCGTCGGCAATCGTGGCTCAAAGCTCTATGTCGAAAATTCGCGGGTCGGCCTGCAAATTGCCCATGGCGCGAATCGTAACTTCATCGATGGCATTCGGGCGCATACGAACTGGACGCTTGGCATTCTGGTGTCTGGCACCAAGAACACGCTACGCGACCTCGAAGTTGACACCGAAACCATCGGCATCGAGATCAACAATCAATACAATACACTCGACGGCGGATCGATCTCGGTGCGAAAGGAAGGGACTGGTATTATTCTCAACAACACGACCGGCCAGACGGTGAAGTTGCGGCTTGACCTCGACGGCGGCAACATTGGTGGCGCGGCTGGCCTCGTAGCCAACGCTCCGATTGAACGCTGCACGATCGACGTGCTGGTGCTAGGCGGCAAAGTGGGCGTTGATCTGTCGAAAGGCATCGGCAGAGGCAACGTCGTGCGAGTGCGGTCGTACAAGACGGCCACACCGGTTGTGCTGCCCGCGTCGTGGGATGTGTCGAATGAAATCGTGGTGAATGGCAAGCGATTGGAGAGCGGGAAGTAATGCTTACAAGTATGGAGCGGCTACTTCCGAGATTCTAACAGTTGTTGCAGTTTTTCAATCGGTAGCGCCTCCACAGTTCGGCCATTACCCGTCATCGTGGTAGCACGCAGCATCGCGTTATACACGGCTTCTTCCGTTGATTCGAGCACGGCTTGGAATAGTGGTGTGAGTGCGTCTCCAGAGAGCGCTCGAGTATTGGCGAGCAGCTTGGTCCCGTGCGTTACGCGCAGTTCGGGGGTTGTTGAAAACGCAATAGCATAGTCGCCACTACCGTTACTGTAGGAGGAACCCGTACGTGCCAAGCCGAAAATTGCACGAGCCGCGAGGCGGCGAAGCTCGTTTGCAGTGAGTGGAGCATCTGTTGCAACAACAATCATGCAGGAACCATCCGCCGTATAGTTGTTCGATTTGTTTGTGGTAGATGAAACGAACGGATGGTGCTGTAGCTGTTTGCCTAATGGCACACCATCGATCGTCAGCACACCGCCGAAGTTGGCTTGCACAAGCACGCCCACGGTCCAGCCTCCGAGATTGGCCGGCAGTTTGCGAGACGACGTGCCGATGCCTCCCTTGAAGTCGAAGGCTTCGCAGCCGGTGCCGGCACCTACACAGCCTTCTGTAACTTTGCCTTCACGCGCTGCCGTAATCGCGGATAGCACGTGTTCTCTTTTAATCGTGTGGGTACGAATATCGTTGAGCCCTCCGTCGTTGGTTTCGCCAACGAGAGCATTTACCGAGCGAACTTGCTCATTTCCTTTTTGGGAAAGCGAGTGATGCACCACGGCATCGACCGCGACGCCTACGGCCAGCGTGTTCGTGAGCACGATGGGCGTTTCAATTGTGCCGAGTTCATTGACCTGAGTGCTGCCAGCAAGCTTGCCGAACGCGTTGCCTACGAATACCGCCGCTGGCACTTTATCTTGAAACAGGTTTCCACCGTGCGGCAAAATCGCTGTTACACCGGTGCGAGTTTTATCGCCTTGGATCAACGTCGTATGTCCAACGCGTACGCCAGAGACATCGGTGATTGCATTAGCAGGGCCGGGAGCAAATACGCCGGGCTCGATACCTAGATCTCTAGCGCGCGGTCGTGCAACGGTCGGCTCTACAGCAAGCGCGGAACCAGGTCGATCCAAAGGTATCGGCGAGCCTCCGATGGAGAGAAATAAGATAACGATTAGGAAGGTAGAGCGCATCTGCAAATCGAAGTTCCAGGAGAATCGTCTGTTCATAGTGAGTTAAAGGAGTACGAGATCGATCTAAAGAACTCCTCAATCATAACTTCCCGATTTTCAGGATAACCACGGAGACACGGAGGGCACGGAGGTATTTTGAACCACGAAGGCACAAAGACACGAAGGATTTAGAGGATGCGGGATAGTGGATACAGGGGGGAGGGTATTTACTGAATGCCTTGGTGGTTCATTAAACCCGTTAACATCTCCGTGCCCTCGGTAATTGGACTCGACTCTAAGCATGGACCGTGAGAGAATCCAGCCTTCATGAGAAAGGTAGTAATTATTGGCCTGATTTTCGCGATTGTCGGTTCCCCCTGGTCGGCCTTTGCATCCTCGCACCAAAACACTCCAAAGCGTCCTATTTCAGGGGACTATTCGTTACAACAGACATTATTCCTTCCAGGCGTTCCATGGGGCTACTAGCCCAATAGGTAGGTGCGATGCACGAAGAGTACGCATTACTCGTATTTTTATCTGTCGGTTTAGCGGCGGCCCTCGTTCTGGGGCTAATCACCGAACGTCTCAAGCTATCGCCCATCGTTGGTTACCTACTCGCGGGGATTTTAGTAGGGCCCAACACGCCGGGGCTCGTTGCCGATCCTCACCTGGCAGTTCAACTGGCGGAAATCGGCGTCGTGCTTTTGATGTTTGGTGTCGGTTTGCACTTCAACCTCCGCGATCTGTGGGCGGTCCGGAAAATCGCACTTCCAGGTGCCATTGGCCAAATACTAGCCGCAACAATACTTGGAACGCTCGCCGGTTACTGGTTGGGTAAGGATATTGTCGAAGGCCTGATCATAGGCATCGCGGTATCTGTTGCTAGCACGGTGGTGCTTATTCGTGTCCTCATGGATAACGATGTACTTCACACATCCCAGGGGCATATCGCCGTTGGTTGGCTCATTGTCGAAGATATCTTCACGGTATTGGTCCTCGTTGCGCTACCCGCCATTGCAGGCCTCGTGACCGATGGTAATAAGGGCGGCGGGCAGATCGCCATGTCGCTGGGGGTGGCTGCGCTGAAAATCGGGATCCTTGCCGTTGTCGTGCTTTGGGGCGGAAAGCGTATCATTCCCTGGCTTTTAGGAATAGTTGCGCGTACTCGCTCGAGGGAATTGTTCACTTTGAGCATTCTGGCGTTGGCGTTGGCAATCGCCACGGGCTCGGCCGTTTTCTTCGGCGTATCCATGGCGCTCGGAGCCTTTCTGGCAGGTATGGTCGTCGGGCAGACAGAGGTTAGCCACCAAGCCGCCGCAGATGCGTTGCCGATGCGGGACGCTTTTGCCGTGTTGTTTTTTGTGGCCGTGGGAATGCTGTTCGATCCCGGAGACATTCTTTCGCAGCCGGTATTTTTGTTCTCCATGTTGGCAATTATTCTCATTGCTAAACCAGCCGTGGCACTCGTGATCGTTTGGGCTTTGCGTTACTCGTTTCGCAGCGCCATTACGGTAGCTATCGCGCTTGCACAAATCGGCGAATTCTCATTCCTGCTGGCAGACGAAGCAATTCGCCATAAACTGCTTTCCGAGGATGAACGTAGCCTTTTGGTTGCGGCGGGTATTATTTCCATCACGATCAATCCGCTTTTGTTCCGGCTCATAGAGCCGCTCGATCGTTGGCTGCGCACCAAGCCCAATTTGTGGCGTTTCTTAAGCCAACGCGCGGAGCAGGGCGGGGCAGCAATCAATTTGCGCACCCAGGAGCATGTTTTAGGATCAGAGGACGGGGCGAGCCCGTCTGTCAAAGCAGTCATTGTGGGGTTCGGTCCCGTTGGCCAAACGGCTGCCCGCATTCTGCAGGATTTTGATATCGAACCAATCGTCATCGACTTAAATCTCGATACGGTGCGCGATCTTACTTCGCAGGACAAACTGGCCGTGTATGGCGATGCCACGCGGCGCGATATCCTGGAAGCGGCAGGAATTGAAAAAGCCAAATATCTGCTAGTTACGACTCCAGACGTGCTCGTGCGAACATTGGTGATTATCACGGCCAAGGAATTGAACTCGAAGTTGAATGTGTTTGTTCGGGCGCGTTATTTGAAGGAGCGGGCATGGTTGGAAGAGGTTGGTGCGACTCAAATTTGTATCGAAGAGGCGGAGGCCGCATTAGGGTTAGCTGTTCTGTTGTTGCGAGAAGTCGGTGCCGACGAGGAACAAGTTCATCTGGAGATCCAAAAGCTTCACGATGAACTCGGTGTTCGCCGCAATTTGGACGACTTCCAAGCCTAATAAATTTTGGTTTAAAGCCTATCCGAAAACCGTCTGCCGAAGGGGGACAGTCCCAATTTGCTCCGAA
Organism: uncultured Planctomycetaceae bacterium; assembly: GCA_964618225.1. Lineage (GTDB taxonomy): Bacteria > Planctomycetota > Planctomycetia > Pirellulales > Lacipirellulaceae > JABDGM01. The sequence continues at coordinate 1,902 of CAZTWS010000179.1, read as the reverse complement.
GACTCCGCAAATTTGGGACAGTCCCCGACGATTTTCGGATAGGCTCTTAGTGTTAAAAAGCTGGTGGCTTCGCGCCGAAATCGCCGGCTGCGTATTTCCTTACGAGTTCAACGTAACGACGGCTTAGCCAGCGTAAGTATTCTTGTTCTTTTGCATTTACAGGGCGGATTATTTGTGCTGGAACGCCCATCGCCAGCATGCCGTTGGGGATTTTCATTCCTGGCGTCACGACTGCTCCGGCGGCGATCAGGCAATCTTCGCCGACTTCGCTGTGGCCAAGTAGCACCGCGCCGATTCCTACCAAAGTTCCTCGGCCAACTCGCTCGCCGTGGACGACGGCACGGTGAGCGATGGTTACATCGTCTTCAATCGTGTTCGCGTAGCCGGTGTCGCAGTGGACGACAGCGCCGTCTTGGATGTTGACTCGTTCTCCGATGATGACTGGAGCCACGTCGCCGCGCACCACGGTCCCGAACCATACGCTGCTGCCCGTGCCGAGTTGCACGTCGCCTGTCACGGTCGCGTTGTAGGCAATCGACGCGCCGGTTGGTGTGCGTGTGAACCAACTCATGGGAGGAACGGTATCTATTGTTTCTTCAAAGGTGGGGTATCGGGAGGGATTTCGATGGTTGGTTTTCCTTCCAAGTACCCGAGAGATACTAGAAATTCATCTGCTTTGTGGGCGGTGGCTTCGGTCCAGGGCGAGCGATTGAAGAAACCGTGTTCCACGCCCGGCGCCAGGTATAGCTCGGCCGGAGCGTCTAACTCCTTGGCCTTGGCCGCGTATTCTTCGCCTTGCGGCAGGTACTTGTCGTCTGTTCCATAAAATAGAATGGTGGGGGGAGCGGAGCTGTTCAAATACAACGTGGGTGAGATTTCGCGTTGGATGCGCTGGCTCGTTTGGGCGACTAATTTGGGATTAGGAAGGTTGGTCAGATTCAACGCGGGATTAAACAGCACCAAGGCGCTCGGCCGGCAGGAAACTTTGACGTCGTCCTCGGGAGCATTGAAGCTGTCGACGAGCGCGGTGGATGCCGCCAGATGGCCGCCTGCCGATCCGCCGGCCGCGATGATTTTGTCTGGATCAATTCCTAGTTCCTGCGCGTGGGAGCGAACCCAGCGGATAGCGCTTTTGGCGTCTTCCACAGATTTATCCGGAGTGGTGCCGTGTTGAGTGCGAATGCGGTAATCGGCCGAGGCGGTTACCAGGCCGCGGCTGGCAAAGTATTTGGCTTGAGGTACAAATTGCTGGTATGTGCCTTTTGCCCATCCGCCGCCGAAAAAGAAGACGATGGCCGGTCGGGAGTCGTCTTTTTTCCAGCCGGGTGGAAAGTACAGGTGCAGGAACAGATTGCCCTCGGGCGCTTTGCGATAAAGCCGTTCTTCTGAACGAATCGGTTGCTTTGTGAGTGATGGTCGGCGCTGCGTTTTTTGTTCTTCTTGAGCCGCGCGAAGTGGGGACACCATCAGGATCGAAAGTATCACAAGCAATGTTGTGCAGTATTTCATCGCAAGTTTTCCGTAGGGGCAGTCGTGTGAAAATCCTATTGGGAATTGCGCGGCTGTTGAACCCGGTGAAGGCTGTCGGCTATCAGCTGTCAGCCATCGGCCAGAAGGTACCAAGGGCCAATTGCTCGCAGGTTTCCATAAGGCATTGAATCTAATCACCCAATTTACCATGAGGGAAGTTCGAGCGGGGGCTGGGGACTGGGGGTGGAGTGGCGGAGGGCATAGGGCGGAGTGCTGAGGGTCATGCTTTGTGAAGTAGATGGAGCGTAGCATAGTGGGTGGCCGTTTTCGACAAGGAATATTTGGGGGCTGGGGGTCGGGGGTTGGGGACTGGGGGGAGTGGTCAGTGGCTGGTGACGTAAGTTGGTAATTTTGTTTCTGAATGGTGGTTTG
>CAZTWS010000178.1:0-6987 GCA_964618225.1 uncultured Planctomycetaceae bacterium | reverse complement strand
ATCCTTTCACCAATATCAGTTCTTAATACTGTCGCATTTGAAGTTTGACATCACCAGTCTCTTTTTAGAGCCTGAAGACCGCCTGTACAAAACTCCGTACTAAATTTTGACCTACGCTTGTACGGGGCGAGCAGGGCACGAGATTCATTCTATCGTGGGGAATAGCGATGGCGAAAGCCAAGGCAACTCGAATAACCGAAGCGCATAAGCGAGCTTCTTGGCCTCGTAGACGATGTCCGCCTCCTGCTTCGTCGCAGGCCGATCTGTTCTCGCTTCGACCTCGGCTAGTCGCTGCAATAACCACTGCTTGTATTCGTTTCGAGTCATACACAAGTCTAGCTGACGCCATTGGACATTGAGCGCGAAGTCGAAACGTAGGCAGTCAATACAGGCCGCATAATCACTTCAGCCGCAAGCCGCGCACTCCGCAATCGACGGAGCCGAGGCTTTGCACCGGAGCCAACTTTCGGTCGAGTTGTGCGGTCGTAGGCAGCCCTTACAACCGCAGCCTTCCGAGTTGGCGTAAAAGCGAGGTTGCTGATTCGTAACGGTTTCGTGGATTGTCGGCGAGGCAACGACTTACAATCGTGCGCACGGACTCCAAACCCTGCACTTCAGCAGAGAGGTTTCGCGAGTCGCCGGGAAGAGTTCCGGTCACCATCTCCCAAAGGAGCACCCCAAGACCGTAGACGTCGGCAGCAGGAGTAGGCGCGCTATAGTGATAAAGAACTTCCGGTGCGATGTGCCCGACTGTCCCGCCAATGGAGTTCACAACTGCCGGTGAAGTCCCAGCAACCAGAAAAGCAAAACCAAAATCCGACACCGACGCTTGATCGTTGCAATCGAGCAACACATTCCCCGGTTTAAGGTCACAATGCACAATGCCGTGTCCGTGAGCGTGTTCGATTGCACTTGCTATTTGCTTGGCAATTCTGATGGCTTCGCCAACATGTAGTGGACCGCTGCGCAGTTTTTTCTGAAGGTCACCACCTTCGATGAAATCCATAATGATGAAGTAGCCCCCGGCGGGGAATCGGCCCAGTCCCTGGACGCCGACGATATTCGGATGTTGCAGAGCCGCCAATACATTTGCTTCTTGCACGAATTGGGAGATTGCCCGCTTATCAGTCTGTCGAGACTTATGCAGTGCTTTGATCGCGACCTTTATTCCCGTCTTCTTGTCGCGTGCACGAAATACCTTTCCCATTCCGCCAGAGCCTATCAATTTCTCAAGAACAAAGTCGGAGTACACCAAGGGGGCATCAGACTCAAGCGCCATTCGATCCGCCTGCGAATCTGACCGCACATCGTCCAGTAAACGCTTTTCAATCTTCTGCTTCGCTGTCGCGAGGAACCTGCGAATCGTTCGATTTGATTTCCCCAGGCTGTGACTGATTTGTTCAATACTGTCGCCCCGGAGTCGCGAAGTCAGAACTCGCCGCTCATGCGGTGTAAGAGTCGCGAGGACAGACTGAAGTTCTTCGACGATTCCTACGACTTCAGAAGCCGATGGCTCAGCAGACTCAAGGTTGTGGGCGGCGATATTTGCGAAGTCTTCTCGGTTGATACTTCTTTTTGCTGCGCTCTGCCTCTCCACCTGCTTGTGGACTTTATGAAGCGTTATGCTTGCGAGAAGTCGCCAAAGATCGCCAGCCTCGGCAAGCTGGTACTCTTCGCTCTTAGCATGCACAAAGAAACTGCGATACGCAGACTGAACAACGTCTTCGGCATCGACGCGACGCTTCAGTTTGGGGCCGATCCGACTTCGCGCCAGAGCTAAGAGTCGTCCCACGTAGCGGTCGAAGATAGCTGTCGCCGCGTCGCTTCGACCATCTTGGTACAGCTTCAGTAGTTCTTGGGAGTTCAGGCTAGGCACGATTGATGGTCTCAGGCTGGTGCTTAACTCATTAAGCGCCAGAGAGTTGGACTGATTTGAGGTTTTTTCCAGAATCTTTGACCAATTCTATCCGCGAATCGGATGCACCCCTAGCGACGGTATTGAGCGTCGCCATTTTTACCCTCCGGCTCCAACAGAAACGACAAACTAATGGCCTACGTGGTTACCGCCCCGTGCTTCGGTTGCAAATACACTGATTGCGTTGTGGTGTGCCCTTGCGACTGCTTTCACGAGGGTGACCAAATGCTCTATATTGACCCAGATGAGTGCATAGACTGCGATGCGTGCCGGGTGGAATGTCCCGTGGAAGCGATATTCCACGAAGACAACGTGCCCGAAGAATGGCGGTCATTCGTGCAGTTAAACGCCGAGATGTCTGCGCAAGCGCCGTCAATTACTGAGAAGAAGCCGCCGCTAGTGTAGGCATTCTCAGACACCTTGATCCCGATTCATCGCTGCCCGGCACTCCAAATCAGCGGAGGTGGGGCATCGAAGAAATAAGTCACTTGAGGCGGGTTGCTTGAAATGCACCTTGGGAATCGTAAACGGATTGCTGTGAACCTTGTCCACGAACCGCGTGTCCGTTGGTGACGCCATGATTCCAAGTGGCATGCAGAAGGAGGTGCGTCATGCGATACGAACTTTCTGAAGACTCGTTTTTTCGAGCCGATGAGCAAGCGGCGTCGAGGATACCCGTCAGAAACGCGGGTTAAGGTCGGCGTGCGCGTGGTCCACGGCGATAAGCTGCTTGAGGAGAAGCTCGGGCGGAACGATTTGTGTCCGTGCGGCAGCGGGCGGCAATTCAAGCAATGCTGTCTCAGATCGGGCCGGTTTTGACGGCTCGAACCGCGACCACTACTTTTAGAGACGAATAGTTTCATTGAAAGCGGGCCTGCGCCTTTGGACGTAGGCCCGCTTTTGTTAGATTCGAGCAGTGCTTCTTTTCTTCGACTCGGCGGATTCGTGATGCTGCTCTCGATTACGACAACTCGTGCTCCGGCCACTGATCTGGGTTTTCTGTTGCACAAGCACCCGGATCGTCACCAGCAATTTGAGTTGAGCTTTGGCACCGCACACGTCTTCTATCCCGATGCGAACGCCGAGCGCTGTACAGCCTGCCTGCTGCTCGATGTCGATCCGGTGCGGCTGGTGCGTGGCAAGGGGGATTGGAAGGACGGCATGCTTGACCAGTACGTGAACGACCGGCCGTACGTGGCGTCGTCGTTCATGAGCGTGGCGATTGCGCAGGTGTTTGGTTCGGCGCTGGCTGGTCGGTCGAAAGAGAAGGCCGATCTTGTGGATGTGCCGATTCTGCTGACGGCTCGTATTGATGTTCTGCCAGTTCGCGGCGGCGAGGACTTGATACACCGCATCTTTGAGCCGTTGGGCTATACGGTCACCGCCGCGCGGCACTCGCTCGACGAGCAATTTCCCGAGTGGGGAGAAAGTCCGTATTTCTCGGTGCAGTTGGAGCAGACGACAACGGTGGCCAAGCTGTTGCAGCACTTGTATGTGTTGATCCCCGTGTTCGATCTGCGGAAGCATTACTTCATCGGGCAGGACGAAGTTGAGAAGCTATTCGCGAAGGCCGGTGATTGGTTAGCGGATCACCCCGAGCGCGAGCTGATCACACGCCGTTACCTTGCCAAGCAGCCGGGCCTGGCTCGGCAGGCCCTCTCGCGGCTGGTGGCGGAAGAGTCGCCGGATGAACTGGATGTGGTGGATATTGTGGATGGTACGGCCGACGAAGCTGTCGTGCCCGAGCGAGAGCAAACGCTTCACGAACAGCGGTTGGGAGCCGTTCTCTCGGTAATCCGGGCATCGGGCGCTCAATCGGTCGTCGATCTTGGCTGCGGGGAAGGAAAGCTGTTGCGCGAACTATTGGCCGACAAGCAGTTCACCAACATCTTAGGGATGGATGTGTCGGTCCGGTCGCTCGAAATCGCCCATCGTCGCTTGCGGCTCGACCGTTTACCGAGCATGCAGCGAGATCGTATTCGATTACATCACGGCGCGCTGACGTACCGCGACGAGATGCTGGCGGGTTTTGATGCGGCGGCCATCGTCGAAGTGATCGAGCACCTCGATCCGGCCCGACTGTCGGCATTCGAGCGGGTCGTATTTGAGCACGCCCGGCCGCGCACGGTCGTGCTAACAACGCCGAACCGAGAGTACAACGTGATTTGGGAAACGCTACCCGCAGGCGTCATGCGACATAGCGATCATCGTTTCGAGTGGAGCCGCGCGGAGTTCCAAGGTTGGGCGAATCGTGTCGCCGAGCAATTCAACTACGAGGTTCGGTTCTTGCCGGTGGGGCCAGAGGACGTGAGCGTTGGAGCACCGTCACAGATGGCCGTGTTTGAAAGGTCGTAGGCGTGCAGGATCACAGTAAATCTCGGCCGCTGCTGATACTTGATTTGGATGAATGTCTCATTTTTGGGACCGAGTCCGAATTAAATCGCCCGGCAGATTTTCGGGTTGGGCCATTCTACATTTATCGACGGCCGCATCTCGGTGAGTTCCTTTTGGGCTGCGCCGAGTGGTATGAACTAGCGATCTGGTCGTCGGCAACTTGCGATTACGCAAGTAAAATAGCCCGTCAGATTTGTCCCAACGGAGTCGAGTGGTCATTCGTTTGGTCCCGCGAACGTTGTACACAGCGTATGAACCCAGAAACCCATGAAACCGTCTACTTGAAGGACCTCAAGAAAGTCTCGCGGCGTGGGTACCCACTCGAACGAATCCTCATTGTCGATGACACGCCGGACAAGCTCGCTCGCCACTACGGCAACGCCGTTTATGTGAGTCTATTCGAGGGTTCAGAGGAAGATACAGAGCTTCGACTGTTGTTGAGTTATTTGGAATCGGTTCGCCAAGTTGCGAATTACAGGACCATCGAGAAGCGCGGTTGGAGGAGTCGAGCACTCGGCTCGCCTTGATCACGTCTCGCATAGCCTTATGAAACATCGCGTCCACAACAGTCCGAACCTGATCTACTCGGTCGGCACGCAGGTCGTCGCCCTAAAGCAAGTGCAAGGGACGAACGGCAAGACTGTGCATCCTGCGGGCGCGGTCGGGGTTATCGTACGCGCTCCGCGTGACCGCACGCATTCCTATCGAGTTCGCTTCGCCGATGGATTCGAGGCGGCACTGCACCATGACAATCTCATGCTGCTGGCCGAGTATAAGCAGGGCGCTATCAATGATTCCAGCCAGGTGCTTACGAAGCATGGTCTGTTCAATCGTGTGATCTATCGGTGCGTGATTGGGTCGCGGGCGTATGGCTTGGCGATCGACGATTCAGACACCGACCGGCGAGGCATCTATCTGCCGCCTGCCGACCTGCAATGGTCGTTGTATGGCGTGCCCGAGCAGATCGAGAACGATGAGAACCAAGTTGCTTAGCATCTGCGCGACAATAAATTGCCGAATTGATATTGGTGGCAGTCCAGGGTTAGGGAATACTAGGCGGCATGTCGGATGCACGCGTCGTGGCCTGGATTCGCGAGAAGTTCGTCAACCTTACGCAATCGCTAGATGAGCGTGGGCGCAGACGCTGGGCCGCCATTGAAGCAAGATCGTTGGGGCACGGCGGCATTGCTGCGGTTGCGGAAGCGACCGGTATGTCCGACCGCACCATTCGTACTGGAATCCAAGAACTCGAATTGGGCGAATCCCTCCCGCCGGGGCGGCAACGCCGTCCAGGAGCGGGTCGGCGATCGCGTCAGGACGAGCAGCCTTCCCTGCTGGCGGCACTAGACAAGATGATTGCGCCGACGACTCGAGGCGAAGCCACGAATCCCCTCCGCTGGACATGCAAGAGCACCCGAGCGCTCGCGGAGGAATTACGAAGCCAAGGGTTTGAAGTCGGCGCTTCGACGGTTCGCGGCCTGCTCGCTGAATTGGGGTACAGCCTGCAAGGCAACCGCAAGACGCGTGAGGGGAAGCAGCACCCCGACCGCGACGCCCAGTTTGAGCACATCAACGCCCGCGTGAAGGCGCGAAAACACCGAGGCGAACCCGCTTTGTCCGTGGACACGAAAAAGAAGGAAGTCCTGGGAAACAAGAGCAACGTCGGCCAGGAGTACGAACCGAAGGGGCAGTCACGGCAGACAGATACGCACGATTTCCCAGACAAGACCCAAGGCAAAGTCGTGCCCTACGGCGTGTACGACATTCACCGTGATGAAGCCGTCGTGTCTGTCGGCATCAGTCACGACACGGCAGAGTTCGCAGTGGCGGCCATTCGCTTGTGGTGGAAGAAGCTAGGTAAAAAGAAGTATCCGTCCTGCAAACGCTTGTTGATCACCGCCGACAGCGGAGGCAGTAATAGCTCCCGCAGTCGACTTTGGAAGTTGGAGCTTCAACGTTTAGCCGATCAGACGGGATGGATTATCGAAGTTTGCCACTATCCACCTGGGACGAGCAAATGGAACAAAATCGAGCACCGGTTGTTCTGCCACATCACGCGGAATTGGCGAGGCGTGCCGCTGGAGACGCATGAGGTTGTCGTATCAAGCATCGGTCACACCCGCACGGCCTCTGGCCTAGAGGTTCACGCTTGGCTTGATGGAAGAACCTACAACAAGGGCATCAAGGTATCCGACGACGACCTCACTGAGTGTGTCATCAAACGCTATGCTTTCCACGGCGAGTGGAATTATGAGATTCATCCAAGGCAATCGCCTAAATCCGGTAAACAATAGTCGCGCGGTTACTTACTGGGAACTACAGAAGTTTCTCATCATGGCCCTCAAGGCGAACCCTAATATTCTGGAATGCCTCTATACCCCGATTGTCGAATATGCAACGCCGCTCGCCCAGGAACTACTCGATATGCGGGCCCTATTTCTGTCGCGGATGGTTTACCAGACGTACAACGGCTATGTCATGTCGCAGTTCAAGCGAATGCAGGCCGACATCCGCAACCACGGCGAGGTGAAATGGAAGCACGTCATGCACCTCATCCGGTTGTTGTTGTCGGGCATCCATGTATTGCGTGAAGGGTTTGTGCAGGTCGATACGGGTGAGCATCGCGACCGGTTGCTGGCAATCAAGAACAACGAAATGCCGTGGGATGAGGTCGAAGC
>CAZTWS010000177.1:0-7005 GCA_964618225.1 uncultured Planctomycetaceae bacterium | reverse complement strand
CTACAGCCGACTTGCAGTTGGAACTTGGGGATGGTTTTTGGCTATAGGGAGCCTAATGGTCTGTCCATGGTCATTTGCTGGGTGGCATGCCTTCGCCTTCTGGGCGTAGGCATGCTTACCCGCTACCGCGTGAAAGCATGCCACCCAGCAATTCAAGACTGACAGAACACTAGTTCGCAAGCTGATTTGTACTTCCGTCGGAGCGTGTCGCTTGGCGATATTCGGTGAGTTCACTGGCGAAGTCAGAGGCACACGACGCGGGCCGGGGGCGTTTGAGGTTTGTGGTTTTGTTACGCCGTTCGCTGGTTGGACGGCGTGGCCGCCGCTAAGGTGCCACTTACCGCCGGTCATTGACCGGCGGCTAAATGGGGTTGGTGGGCCGTAGCGTAATTCCGAAAAAATCTGCTTGACGCCGCCAAGTGAATACTGTTACATTAGTGTAGTCACTTGTAACCAGCGAGCATTTGCGGTGTTACTTCGCATCGAAAAAGGTTCAGCGGTCCCCATTTCGCGGCAGATTGCCGATCAAATCGCGTCGCTCTGCGCCTCGGGCGGCGTGCAGCCTGGGGAGCGTTTGCCATCGGTGCGCGAGTTGGCCCGCGAGTTGGCCGTCAATCAGAACACGGTGCTGCGAGTGTACGAGCGGCTCAGCGCCGAGGGGCTTCTTGAAATGCGGCACGGCCAAGGCACCTTTGTCGCCGGTCGCGCTAGCAAGTCGCGGCAAGCAACGCATCGAGCGCGACTCGTCGACGAACTTCGTCAAATCGCCCGGCAGGCCGTGGGGCTTGGGCTATCTCATCACGAATTGCATGAACTTCTAGATGAAGCGGCCGACGGTGTGCCCTCGCGGGAACCGGCGGTCACGATCTCAGGGGAACCAACAAAATGAACGAGCCAGCGATTGAATTGCGCGACGTATCGAAGTCGTTCCGAAACACTGAGGTGCTTCGCGGCGTGAACCTCAAGGTTCAACCCGGGAAAACGTTCGCGTTCCTTGGCCGAAACGCGGCCGGAAAATCTACGACCATCCGAATTCTGCTGGGGCTGCTGAAAGCCAACAGCGGAACGGTGCGTGTGCTGGGGATCGACCCGCAGGTCGACCCCTTGGAACTGCGCCGCCGGGTTGGCTATTTGGCAGAAGACCAAACCATGTACGGTTGGATGCGTGTGGACGAGATCGTACGGTTTGTCGCGCCGTTTTATCCCACATGGGATCATGAACTGGCGTTTCGCTATTTGCGCGACTTCGAGTTGCCGCTACAGACGCAAATCAAGCATCTTTCCAAAGGGCAAAACGTGCGGCTCGGCTTGGTGCTAGCTCTGGCTCACCGACCGGACCTCGTGATCCTCGACGACCCGGCGCTGGGGCTCGATCCGATCATGCGGAAGCAATTCAATCGCGACCTCATTACGCATTTGCAAGGCGAGGGCCGCACGGTTTTCTACAGTTCGCATTTGCTTTATGAGGTCGAGCCGGTGGCCGACGAAGTGGCCATTCTGGACGAAGGGCGAATCGTACGGCAGGCGGAAACAGAGTTTTTGCGGCGCGACGTGAAACAGTTGGTAATGGACCGCGACGCCTATTCGATTGTGCGGCGTGATTTGGGTGTACTCGATGAACGGCGCGACGGTGATCGGGTGGCGGTGATCGTGGAGCGTGCCGAGAGCGCGATAACGCTGCTTGGTCGCGAAGGGGTCGAGTATCGAGTAATCGATTTGAATTTGGATGAGATTTTTGAGGCTTATGTGGCGGGGCAGCGTGGGCTTTCTGTGGAAGCATCCGCTAAGCCGCAAGCGGAGCTTCAACCGCTGGAATAACAAAACAACAACAGCCCCCCATTCAGCCCCGGTCAATGACCGGGGGTACATTGTGAGCTAAACCGCAAGCGGAGCTTCAACCGCTGCAGTAACGAATAACAACAGAGCACCCATATAGCCCCCGGTCACTGACCGGGGGCTAACTGTGAGGCTTCCATGAACGATTTAGCGATTTGGAAAACCTTGGCGTGGAAAGAGTGGCATGAACACAAGTGGAAGCTGGCTGCGATACTGGGAGTGCTATTTGGGGCCACGTCGTTGGCGATGCTGTCCGTCGAGCGCGACAAATTTGGAGTCGCGTCTGGCATGGTGCTTATGTGTGTGGTGCCGCTTTCGAGCTTCCTTGGCTTAGGCATCGCATCAAGCGAGCGTTCTCGCAATACGCTCGATTTTCTTGAGGCACAACCGGTTCGATTGTGGCAAACCGCGGTGATGAAGCTCCTCATGGCCGCATCGACATTGATACTCGCTATTGCCAGCTCGGCACTCTTATTGCGGTTTTGGCAGATAGCCTTCGATTGGCTGGGAGTCGCCTATCATAAAGGTGTGCTGACGAATGGCCCCGCAGGGCGCGTAACGGGAAGTTTTTACGTCGACATCACCATATATGTCGGGTTGCTGGCGGTGAGCGTACTGATTTGGGCGGCCGCCACTGGCAATAACCGTAAGGATGAAATCAGTGCAGGAGCTTATGCGCTCTCGATCATTGCGGCATGGTCGCTGTTTCTTTTCCTACTATACGCGTTCTTGAGACCATTGGCTGAGCAAATGCGCGATTGGGCCTTCCTTGGAATAATGAGTTTGATTCCCGGCGGTTTTCTTACTTCTTTCAATTCGCCGTTCACACAGGCACATTTAGTAGGGGCATTATGCCTAGCCGGCATATTACACTTGGCACTCGCAACATGGTACGTTTTGCGTTTTGGTCGCTCCACCACTCGTAGCATTCGCTCACCAAAAACTGCCGTGCGAAACCAGCCGCGCCTCGATTGGCTAGGCACTCCGCGCGAATCTCCCTTGACGGCAATCGCTTGGAAGCAGTTTCGCGATAGCGTTCCGATTGCCGCAGTGGGGTTGGTGGCGATTATTGCTATCGCATTAGGAATCAGTATTACTACCAGTATTGCTGATGGCCGCACTCAGAACTTTGCACACGTGTATTCGAGAATTTCGATTCCGATCGGTTTCTTTGTTGCGCTCGTAATCGGCATCGGCGTCGTTCTGCCAGATATTACGCCACAAGCGAATACGTTTTGGCGATCCAGGCCGATCGATCCTAACTTGTGGTTCTGGACCAAGTTCGCCACCGGCTTGCTCGTGTTGACGGCAATCATTGGTGTGCCTTTTTTACTGGTCACAGGCTTGGGCACTGAATTGCCCTATGAGAATGCACTGGGGCCGTTTCTTATAGTCACAGTAGTTTACCTGGCCGTATACGCCGCGGCGGTGGCCATGACATGCCTCGTTCGCCACGCCGTTTATGCGGCCATTTTGGGAATGGGCAGCATCATGATGTTCATCGTTGTTGCGTGGTGCATAAGGATGATACCGATCTGGTTTGGCATCGCTGGAGGAGCCAAAAAGGTTGACATCGTTTTCGCAGAAAACACCGAAGTGAGTGTCGCGGTTATTGGCATCGTCGCGTGCTTTGTCATCAACACTTTCCTTGCCTGGCAAGCAACGCAACACGATTGGGGGTTGAAAAGCCGCTTCTGAAAAACCACTGAGCTAGCCGATCCTCCTGGGGCGGTACGGATCGACATAATGAAACTTAGGAACTCCTCAATAATAACTTCCCGATTTTTCAGAATAACCACAGAGACACAGAGGACACGGAGAAGATTCGAAAGAGTTTTTAGAACGCTGATTGACGCTAATTGTCGCTGATTGGGTGAAGTAATGTTTCAGGGTGAATTTTTAAGTCGGATTGGTATTAGTGAAGATTAGTGGGGATTAGTGTTCCAAGCACAATTCGTGGGTGCGGAAGCACCCACGCTACGTGCTGATTTAGGAACTCTAACAAAACCGTCTGAGAGAGGGAGACAGTCCCATTTTGCTGCGAAGACTCCGCAAAATCGGGACAGTCCCCGCCGGTTTTGTTAGAGTTCCTTAGGATGAGGGATAGTGGATGCAGGAGGCAGGGTATTTATTGAATGCCTTGGCCCTGCTCCCCGTACCCACCATCCTGAATCCTAATCTTCTCCGTGTCCTCTGTGTCTCTGTGGTGAATCCCACATTTGACGAAGTTATTTCTGAGTCATCCCTTAGGTGCCGGTATCCCAGCCAGAATGGCCAAGCTGTCTGCTTCTCAATCCATCCCCTGCACCAAGGGCACGAAACCGAAACCGCCCAAGTCCTCGGTGGTGAATTGGTCGCCGTGACGGGTGATGCGCAACATGCGCTGTGCCGAGTGCGGGCCGACGGGGATCAATAACCGCCCGCCATCTGCCAATTGTTCCTGGTAAGCGGTCGGTACTTGTTCGGCTGCCGCGGTCACCACGATTGCATCGAACGGCGCTTCGCGCGGGAGTCCCAACGTGCCGTCGTCCAAATACGTATGCACGTTGCCGCCGCCGAACTCTTCAAGACGGTTACGAGCCACGCGGTAGAGCGCGGGAATCCGCTCGATCGTGTGTACCTCTCGCGCAAGTAACGCTAGCACAGCCGCACCGTAACCAGACCCCGTTCCGACCTCCAACACTTTGTCGCTAGCATCGATGCGTGCCTCCTGGCACATGAACGCAACGGTGAATGGTTGCGAGATCGTTTGTTCGAAGCCGATCACCAGAGCCCGATCTTCATACGCGACCGATGCTAAATGGGCTGGCACGAACCCGTGCCGGGGCACACGCTCCATCGCATCCAGCACGCGCGGGTCGGAGATGCCTCGCCGTTTTAATTGCTCAGCGACCATATTATGGCGCGCGAGATCGAACTTCATGGAAGTTGATGGATAAGGGACGCAGGAAGTTCTACGCGGGATGGGAGCCACGTACTTTCCCCGCTGCATTGCGAGGCAATTTGGATTATAACGATAGTCGCCCCACCTGACTTGCTTGGCGGAAAACTTGGCTGGCCGTCGTAGGCCGGTTACGAAGCGTAGGAAAGGGTATGCCTTTTCCCTACGCAGTCGGTCAGAATGGCCTGATTTGTTTCCGCTAGGCTCTCGCCCCTGCCTTTGAACTTTCCTTCGAGTAATGCTCGCAGAGAATAATTCTTCCCCGGAAACATCGGATACTGTGGAGATCCCTCCACCACCGCGTAGCAGCTTGATTGCATCAGAAGATTGGTTGGCGGTTGCCCTCGGCGTGGGCATCTTGGCCATAGCGCTTGCCGCAACATTTTTAGGCCAAGCCGCGAATTATTCAGACATCCAGCGCCAGATCGGCGAACTGAATACCGAGCTGCGTACATTGGCCGACTCCTCGCAGCCGTCCTCCGATATGCAACGCCAGGAGATTCGATCGCGCGAGCAAGAACTAGAGGAATTGAATTCTAAGCTGTATCGCAATCCTCTCAAGCCGGTTTTGGCGAAAGTGGGGTCATGGAACTCGAACCCGGCCCAAGCCTTTTACAACAAAACCGGCGCGCTCATTCTGCCGGGGTTATTCGGTACGTTGGGCGCGTGTCTTTTAGTATTCGCTACTGGGAGCGCTCTCAGCGGGAAGTCGGTGCGGGCCTTCGTGCCGGCATTCCTGGCCGTTTTTCTGCTCGCGACGGTGTCGTATATACTCGCTGGCCAAACGGTAATTAAAAACTACAACCTGGAATACGCGCTCTGGGCGCTGCTGATTGGCATGATCATCAGCAATACGATCGGCACGCCGAGGTTCTTGATGCCGGCCATGCACACCGAGCTTTATATCAAGACGGGATTGGTTTTGCTCGGAGCCGAAATTCTGCTGAGCCGACTGCTGGTGCTGGGATTACCGGGCATCTTTGTTTCCTGGGTGGTAACGCCCGTGGTGTTGATCGGAACCTATCTATTTGGCCAACACCTACTGCGTGTGCCGTCCCGGTCGCTCAATATGGTGATCTCCGCGGATATGTCGGTTTGCGGTGTTTCGGCCGCGATTGCCACCGCTGCCGCGTGCCGGGCGAAAAAAGAAGAGCTGTCGCTGGCCATCGGTCTCTCGCTGTCGTTCACCGTCATTATGATGGTCGTGATGCCCATGTTCATTCGCGCGGTGGGGATGAACGATGTGCTGGCCGGCGCTTGGCTAGGCGGAACCATTGATTCCACCGGCGCGGTAGCGGCGGCCGGTGGCATGATCAGCTCCACCGCTTTGGAAGTGGCTGCGACCGTCAAGATGATTCAGAACATCCTGATCGGCGCGGTCGCCTTTGGCGTCGCCGTTTATTGGGTGACGTGTGTCGAGCAGAGCGACGCCGGACGTCGGCCCGATATTCGCGAGATTTGGCGGCGGTTTCCGAAGTTCGTCCTGGGGTTCGTGGGTGCCTCGATCGTTTTTTCCGCTATCTACGCTAGCGTCAGCGGAGGATCGGCGCTGACCGAAGCGGCGATCTCCGGAACCAGCGAAATCCTGCGAGGATGGTTCTTCTGCCTGGCGTTTGTCAGCATTGGGTTGGAAACCAACTTTCGTGAATTATCGGAGCATATGAAGGGTGGCAAGCCGCTGATTTTGTATGTGTGCGGACAAACGCTCAATTTGGTTTTAACGCTGCTGATGGCCTGGATCATGTTCGTGAAAGTATTTCCCCAGGCGGCCGACGCGCTGAGTAAGTAGCCAACCACAAGGCATCCCAAATTGCCGCTAACAGTTTCACAGTACAGGAACGAGAAGATGGTTCGTTCTCGGTTTAACTCAGATAGCCCGGCCCAACCGCGGCGAACAGTAAACAACTGGTTGCGACTGGGCGGTTGGATTGGCGCGCTCGCGATTACGTGGTGCGTAGCGTTACCATGGATCGGCCGCTACCCGGCAATCGCCAGGCACATTGAACATCAAGAAGAGCAGGGAATCGATCCGAGCGCGATGTTCTATAGCGAACTGGAGATCGTGCCATCCATTGCCCACCGTATCGAGCGGTTGCACGAAACACACCGAGAAGCATTCTTTAGCCGGCAATAAAGATCTCCACTAGCGTGGATCCCGACTCAAACAAGAAAGTCGGGGTGACACGATTCGAACGTGCGACTTCTTGCTCCCAAAGCAAGCGCTCTAG
>CAZTWS010000176.1:0-7101 GCA_964618225.1 uncultured Planctomycetaceae bacterium | reverse complement strand
TTAGCGGCGGCGGCAACGCCGTCCAACCAGCGAACGGCATCAACAGAACAATAAACCTCAAAACGCTTGAAGAACGTGTTTGGAAATAGGGTAGTGTTCTGTCAGTCTTGAATTGCTGGGTGGCATGCTTTCACGCGGTAGCGGGTAAGCATGCCTACGCCCACAAGGCGAAGGCATGCCACCCAGCAAATGATCATGGACAGAACACTAGGGTGCCACTGGCTTTGCCAGTGTATTCACCGAATATCGATGGGTGATCCACTCGAGCGGAAGTACGAATCAGCTTGCGGACAAGGCGTTCTCAGAGCAAAAAACAATCTCCAACTTTTTACCCACAAGGTTGTCGCTTTCGGCCACCCATTGTGATAAGGTGCATGTGGAACTTTGTACATCAACTGGCGTGGCCCAAAGCCGACCCGAATCGGCCCCGGCTCTCGGTGCGCGCCCCAACGAGAAAAACATCGCCCCTAACCCGGGCTGCGCAAAACCGCGCTTTCGACTTGCGCAAAGGTAGTATGAAAAAACTTGTCCACTTGTCCCCTTCCGAGAATTACGTACCTAAAGTCCTGCACCTCGTTCCCTCGATCAAATTCACAATGAACAATTTAGGAACTCTAACAAAACCGGCGGGGACTGTCCCGATTTTGCGGAGTCTTCGCAGCAAAATGGGACTGTCTCCCTCTCTCAGACGGTTTTGTTAGAGTTCCTTAGGCAAGTTGGTTTATGGAAAAGAAGTTCGATTGCGTGGTTGTCGGGTCGTGTGTAGTGGATGTTTTGGCGCGGCCTGTTTCGCTGACGACCGCGATCGGGGCCGGCAAACTGATCGAGAGCGAACCGTTGCGGCTCACCACGGGCGGGATCGTGTCGAATTCTGGAACGGCCATGGCACGGCTGGGGATGCGCGTTGCCGCTTTTACTTACGTGGGAAACGACGAGTGGGCTGAGGTGATTCGTACGCGTTATGCGACCGAAGGCATCGATACCTCGGCCCTAGTGACGCACTCGGACGGGGCAACGAGCACGACGGCGGTGCTTATTGACGCCAGCGGTGAGCGAAGCTTCGTGCATTGCGTGGGGGCTCCGCGTTTGTTGGATAAAGAGGCCATTCTCAAGCGGCTCGATTTATTTACTCAAAGCCGGGCCACATTGTTCGGCTACTATCCGCTGATGACGCGGCTGCAGAGCGATTTGCCGGAGGTTTTCGCGGCGATTCGGGAAGCAGGATGCCTGACGGCGATCGACGCGGCGGGCGATGGCGGCACGATGGACCCGCTCACCAAGATTTTGCCCCACGTGGATTTTTATGTGCCGAGCCAACACGAGGCCGAGCATCAAACGGGACAAAGCGACCCGCGGCGGATGATCGAGACTTACCGCGAAGCAGGAGCCACCGGTTTCTTAGGGGTGAAGCTGGGGATGCGTGGGGCACTGCTGAGCCCGAAGCCGGGAGAGTTTTTGGAAGTGGCCGTGGTGGCTGCGCCGGGGCCTGTGGTGGATACCACGGGTGCGGGCGACTGTTTCTTTGGCGGGTTGTTGACGGGGATTTTGCGGGGGCTGTTGCCGGCTGACGCGGGACGACTGGCCGCGGCCACGGGCGCATCGTGCGTTACGGGACTCGGCGGGTCATCGGCCATTCGCACGTATGAGGAGACTGCGGCTTTGGCTGGGCTATAATCGCCGAAGTCAACAGGGAAATATCGGGAAATCAATAGTGCGCCACGGATGTTCGCGAATTGCTAGCACGGCAATTCATTCGGCTTGGCATGAGGTTGGTCATTTGTTAATTTGCTGACCCACGTTGGGTGTTGTTGGATCGGAAGCCAACGCCCAACGGGTTGGAAAAATGGCCCGCCAAGGAAGGACGCCGCCATGATGTTCGATCAACCCGCCGTAAGTCGCCGCAGCGACCAGCCGCAGTTACGAGTACACATTCGCTGGATGATTCGGCGAGATATGGCGGAGGTGCTGGACATCGAACGCGCCGCGTTCGAGTTCCCCTGGTTCGAGGAAGAGTTCATTCGTTGCTTGCGGCAGCGCAATTGCATCGGCATGGTGGCTGAGCACGCGGAGCGTGTGGTCGGCTTCATGATCTACGAACTGCATAAAACGCGGCTGCACATCCTGAATTTTGCCGTGGGAGCGGACGTGCGTCGCCGTGGCATTGGTCAGCAGATGCTCGGTAAGCTGGTTGGCAAACTCTCCAGCCAACGCCGTACTCGCATCACGCTGGAAGTTCGGGAGACGAATCTGGCCGCCCAGGTGTTTTTCCGCTCGGGCGGATTCAAGGCCACGAGCGTGTTGCACGATTTCTACGACGATTCACCGGAAGATGCTTACCTCATGCAGTTTTGCTGTCATCCGGAAGAGGCTGAGCTTATTCTGCCGATGAACCGGATTGATCGGTTGGCGGGTTGAAGAAGAGGGGGAGAGTGGGAGACAAGGAGATTTTGCTGTTTGGCGGTCTTCTTGCCTTGGGTGATGTTTGTGCTGGTGGCTTTTTCATGCTGCTGTTTGAAAAGCATCTTTTCTAGAAATAGTTTTGGCCAAGAGCTTGTTACAGCTCGATGATGTTGGCTTCCACGCTTGGTAGGTCGATGATGGCCACGCTGTGGGGCGTTGCGCGGTAGATCGCGCCGGGGTTTACGATGAGTGTTTCGCCGCGTGGGTCGATGGCGGCGATATGCGTGTGGCCGTAACACACGAGGCGGTAGTCGCCGCTGTCGATGGTTTCTCGGAAGCGGCGGCGCTCATGGCTATGCAGCAGGGCGATGCGAATGCCGTCGAGCGTGATGTCTCCAAACAAGCCGTGGCATGTTTGACCGGCGGCAGTGATTTCGGCAGCGAATGCGTCGAGGCGTTCATCGCAGTTTCCGAACACGAAATGGGTCGGCCAGTTCTTAAAGAGTTCGACGACGGCTATGGAGCCGATGTCGCCGCAATGTAGCACGGTATCGACATCGAGGCTTTCGAGCATGCGGATTGCCGGGCGCGTGAGTTCGACGTGGCCGTGGGTATCGCTGATGATGCCGAGTCTCATGGGGCGTGCTTCACTGGTAGAGGGTTGCTTCGATTTCAACCACGCGGGTTTTTAAGTTTTGTTCTACTTCGTCGACAGAGTTGCCACGGGCGAAAATCGTTAGGATGGGGTGGCCGGCTTCGATGAGTTCGTTGGGGGGAGATATGTCGGCCAACTCGGGCCACGGTGTTTGGGTGGCTTGTTGAAGGGCGTGCTTGGTGAACTGTTGAGTGAGCGTTACATCGTGCTTGGCGAAGAGGATGGCTTTACCGTGGTGAAGGGGATGGGACACGGCTATGGGGGTTGCAGTGGCGGCGGTCTTACTCGGGGGCGGGGACGCCCCGGCTCGCTGAGGAGCTTCTAATGTGGTACCGCACGCGGCGGCGTGGAGGCGAATCGCTTGATGGCCGGAGAAACGCTCGACGATCTCCACGGAGGCGGTGAACCGTGGGTTGACTTCGATGGCCCACGCACCTTCATCGTTCAGCATGAAATCGATTCCGAACAGGCCGATGAGGTCGAACTGCTGGGCAACTACGCTGCCTGCTTTTTCGATGGCCGATTGTTGTGCATTACTTACTGGAAGTGGCCCGATGGAGCCCGTGTATTGGAAGCCGTGTGAGTTGAGCCAGTTAGTGCCGATTAGTTGTTGCGTGATGCCCAGGAATTGAGCGGTGCCGTTTGAAGCGACGTAGACGGCGGCGGCGGGGGTGCCCGGGAGGCGGAGTTGGTAGAAAAGAGGGGGAGAGGGGGAGAGGGGGAAAGGGGGAGGTGCGGTGGGGAGCGCTTTTTGATTGTTACCGTTCCAAATTTGTATGCCGCTGCCGCTGGTGCTGGTGTAGGTTTTGGTGAGCCAGGTGGCGTTGTGGGGGAGGCTGGCGGGGGTGGAGCGAGTTTCTGGAAAGAGCAGGCCGGCTTGGTGAAGTGTGGCTTGAAGTTCGAGCGGGTGTCGCACGCGTTCGAGCACGTCGCCCGTGTTGCCCCAGAGCGGGGCGAGCCATGCCATTTGGTCGACCAGCTCGGGGTAGTTTTCGAGCGCGCCGGTGTACATCCAGGCTGGCGGCTCAGCGGCTCGAAGCCAATCGGCAAAACCGTGCGGGTAGGGCGAGATGCGAGTGGTAGTCGCGATTTCACGCAGGTCGAGATCGGCGAAGAGGTCGGCCGTGAGCGGTTGAAAACCCGAGCGAATGGCCGAGGCGGCGGCCGCCCGTGTGCTCGCGCCGACGATAGCGATTGGCTGCTTCACTCGCGTTACTTATTCAAATGCTGATCGTTCTCGCGGCTATATCGTCCGCGAAACTCGGCGGCGGGGTACTTCTGAATATTCTTCACCATTTTAGCTCGGATTGTGTTCGACACGTCGAGCCCCAGCTCGTTAGCTAGTGCGAGCGAGTAACCGATGACGTCGGCCAGTTCTTCGCCGACTTCCGCTAAGCGGTTTGGGTCTTTCGCGAGCTCGCGAGAGTCTTCGGTCGAAAGCCACTGGAAGTGTTCCATGAGTTCCGCGGCTTCGATGGCCAGGGCCATCGACACGTTCTTGGGCGAGTGGAATTGCGACCAATCTCGCTCGGCGACGAAATCGCCGATGATTTTGCGGAGTTCGGCAACAGTGGTGGTGGCGTCGGACATGGGGGTAATAGCGAAATGGGGTGGCGTGCAAATGGATTTATTGAATTCTTGCGAGATCACTAAACTCATGCTCGGAGCGGGCCGGGCGGCCCTCCGCCCCCGCAGGGGCGAGGATGCCCCGGCTCGCTTGGAACTACGACGGCACGCAGGCTTACCTGCATGCCTGTTGCTTTTTACACGTTTTCGTCATGGTAACGACGGCGGTAGCCGTCGGCCAGATGGGCCATTACTTCGAGGACGAGAAGATCGGCACGAGTCATGACGTGTCGAGCGCTACGATTGCCAAGAGAAGTGATTAGTTCTTCGAGCACCCGAACATGTAGCTGCATGGTAAGTTGAGCGGAAACGCCGGCGTCCACTAGCAGGCTTGCGAGTGTAGTAAGCTCGTCGGCCAGGTTTCCGGCACCCATCACGATGTAGGCTCGCAGCAATTCGCGGTAGTGCTTGCTGAGTCGTTCTGGGATTTCGGTTGCCGATTGCGGGGCGGCATATTTGGGTTGGGCATTTACAGGTTTCGTTTCGATCGAAATGCCGCAATCGGGTACAGAGGTGTGCTTCGGAGAGGTAGCGATATCGCAGGCTGGAGAGCTGTCGCGGAGCGTTTCGAGTTCGGCAATGAGGGAGCGCTGCTCGGCCAGCAGCCGCTCGGCCTCTTGGTGTTCTTGTTGCAATCGCTGTTGTTCGGCTTGCAATAACCGGCGATGTTCGCGCACGAGTTGACATCGCTCGATGGCTCGAGCGAATGTCCAAATTAGCGATCGTGTCGTGGTTTCGGCAATGCAGCAGTAGGCGTCGGCACCCACTTCGAAGGAAACGGCGGTGAGGTCGGCCGAGGGGATGTTGCCGAGGATGATCATCGGTTCTTCGTTGCCGCCGGCGCGCAGGCCTTCGACCAGGTCGAGCGCGTCGAGGCTGCCCGGTTCGTGGCCGATGAGCACGGCGTCGAATATTTCGTCGTTCAGGCGCGTGACTGCGGCGGAGGCTCCGACCGCTTCGTGCAGCAGGATTTGCGTGGCGCAGTCGCTGGCGAACGCTTCGGCCAACCAACCGCCCGTGCGATGGAGCGTGGTAACGTACAACACCTTCATGCGAGCCGGCATTTTCCCCCAAATGCGCGGCGCGGTCTTGGTGTTTGCTGAAGCGGCGGAAGTTCTCTTGGTTTGCATGGCGGCGAGTGCGCGCAACGATGGCAGGGGTCGGGCGGCTGACTTTAGCGAGATGGCTTTCCTCGGTCAACGCGGCATGGTAGCAGCCAACTAGGTGGCCCCGTAAAATGAGTGAAGAAAGGATGCTAGCAACCTATGCGAATTGCCTATTTAGATTGTGCGAGTGGGATCAGCGGTGATATGACCCTGGGGGCTCTGGTGGATGCGGGGGCCGACTTGGCTGCCGTTCAGGCGGGAATCGACTCTCTCGGGCTGCCTGGCTGCCGCCTCGTGGTGAGCGAAGTGAAAAAGCGCGGGTTTCGAGCTACGCAGATCCGCATCGAGCACGAGCCCGAACACAAGCATCGCCATCTGCACCACATCACGGCAATGATCGACGGCAGCACGCTTTCGGAGCGTCAACGGGAACTGGCGAAGCGGATCTTCCAAAGGTTGGCCGAGGCCGAGGCGAAGGTGCATGGTTCGACGATTGAGAAGGTGCATTTTCATGAAGTGGGCGCGGTGGATTCGATTGCCGATATCGTGGGGTCCGCGATTGGGTTCGATCTGCTGGGCGTGGAACGGGTGATTTGTTCGCCTGTGCCGACTGGGCACGGGTTCGTGGAAATTGCCCATGGCCGCTGCTCGATTCCGGCACCTGCAACAGGTGAACTATTGCGAGGGATTCCGATCGCGCCGCTCGACGTGGAGGGCGAATTGACGACGCCGACAGGGGCGGCGATCGTGGCCGCGCTGGCGGAGGGATTCGGACCGTTGCCTGCTATGACGGTGGAGCGAATTGGCTACGGTGCCGGGGAAAAAGATTTTCCACAAGCCAACCTGTTGCGGCTACTCGTAGGAGAGGCCAGTGCAACGCTAGGTGGTAACCGTGGCGGCATATCTACTGAAACGATCACGGTGTTGGAAACGAATGTGGATAACGCGACGGCTGAAGTGATCGGTCATGCGGCCGACCGGTTGGTGGCGATGGGCGCGTTGGATGTCAGCCTTGTGCCAATTCAGATGAAGAAGGGCAGGCCGGGCGTACTAGTAAGCGTGCAAGCCAAGCCGGCCGATGCGGATCGGCTTGAAGCAGCCATGTTTGCCGAGCTTCCCACGCTCGGCGTGCGTCGCGCTAGCGTTTCGCGCAGTGTGTTGCCAAGGCGCGTGCATGAAGTGACCACGCAGTGGGGCATAATTCGTGGCAAAGTGGCTACGTTGCCCGACGGCAGCGAACGGTTCTCGCCCGAGTATGAAGTGTGCCGCCAAATGGCGGAAAGGCTTTCCATTCCGCTGGCCGAAATCATGGCG
>CAZTWS010000175.1:0-7724 GCA_964618225.1 uncultured Planctomycetaceae bacterium | reverse complement strand
GAAACTACTTCCAAAATACCGGATACCGCTACAGTTAAATTAAAGGCGCTCTAGGCTGCTTTCCGCACGACATCAGGTCTGTGTGGTTCCAGTAAACAAAGTACCTGCCGTACATTCTCGGATTCGTTGGGAAATGAAAACGTGCAACCGTCGGGAGTATCCTCGACTACGTTCGTAAACGGTAACTTCGCAAGCGAACTAGCGCGCCTACCCCGTTTGAACGTGCGGGTGGCTAACTGGTCTACGTTGTAAATTGACAATGTCCCGTAGGCACCTACTATCTCCTGGTCTTTGACCATAAATATGGATTCGACGGCAGACATATCTGGTTTGGCTGCCAGCTACCCAGCGTGCGCGGCGGAGCGCCGCGACGCTGGACTTTGGAGTGGAACACCTGCGGTGTTCGGAGCTTTCCGCTCACGTGCGGTCCTTATTCTTCCCCCGGTACGCGCAAGTACGTTTGGGGATCGGGGAATTCAGGCATCGAGAATTCTTCGTCGGCGAACGGTTTGTTCGCTTCGTGCGAATACAGGAACTCGAACAAGCCTTGTTGTGGATTGTTCGGTGCCAAGCTGCCTTGCTGCTGTTGGCTGAACGGCGTTTGCCACAATGGCAAAACGGCCATGTCGGGAGCGTAGGCATGGCCTTGAACGATTTGAATTTCGCGATCCGCTCCGAGCGTGGCCCAATTGCCGCGGTCGTGCCACCAGCCGAGCGCCACGGCAACGGCTGCCATCGCCATCAGAAGGTCGCGGATCGAAAATCGCGTCATGGTTGCGAGGCGGATACAGCCCGAGATTCGTAAGCCTTGGTCAGGCTTGGCTCCAGGGCTTTATTCCAAAGCTCGTATCCTGCTTGGTTCAAGTGCAGGCCGTCTTTCAAAAACAGGTCGGCCGGCGGCGGGCTCCCCTTGGCCAGCATGGGCGTGGCGATGTCCACGTACTCCAGTTGCGGGTCTTCCTTGGCTAGCTTGGCGATGAGAGAGTTCACCTCTTTCATTTTAGGCCACAGCTTAGCACGGGCGATGCTGGGCTTGATCGAGAGTACTAGCACCTTCGTTCCGGGGAGTTGGGTGCGAACTTTCTGCATGAACAGTTCGAAATCGTCGAAAACTTGCTCAGGCGACTTGCCCCCACTGATGTCGTTATCGCCCGAGTAGAAAACGATGACCGCCGGCTTGTACTTGGCCACCACTCGGTCGAAGTAATGGTTCGCGTCGGCGATGGTCGAACCGCCAAAGCCGCGGTTGATCACCGGCAGTTCCGGGAACGACTCTGCCGTTAGCCACATGCGCACGCTCGAGCTACCAACGAACAAGATGGGCACCTCGGGAACCGTGTTCTGCTGATCGTTTTTCTCGAACCCCTCGATCGCTGCTTGGAAGCGTTCCGGATTTTTGGCAGGGGGAGCTTCGGCCACCGCGGCAAAGGCGCATGGCATGAACATGGCGCACAGAACAAACACCGTGGCCGTTACAATCACTCGTCGAGTAAAGCGGTTGTGAGTCATCTTGTTCATCTTGCTTGTTTTGTTATTCGTCTTGCACGGTCACTTTTTCCATCACATCGCCTTGCCTCACTTTGTCGACGATCTTTTGCGTGTCGTCGATCACCTGGCCGAATACCGAGTGCTTGTTATCGAGCCAAGAGGTTTCAACATGAGTGATGTAGAACTGCGAGCCGTTTGTGTTGGGGCCCGAGTTGGCCATCGAGAGGACTCCCGGCCCGCTATGCTTGAGATCCTTGTGAAACTCGTCGGCGAACTTATAGCCGGGTCCGCCGGTGCCCGTGCCATTCGGGCAACCGCCTTGAATCATGAAGTCGGGAATGACGCGATGGAATGTCAGGCCGTCGTAGAAACCTTCCTTCACGAGTTTTTCAAAGTTGGCGACCGTCTTCGGGGCTTTGTCGTCGTGTAGCTTGATACGGATATCGCCGTGCTTGGTTGTAATCGTGGCTGTTTTCATTGTCCCGGTCCGAGGTTTAGTTTCTGTTTCCAGCTTCGCTGGCTCGAATTGAGGTTCTTTCAAACCCTTACGATACAACGGGCACCCTGCCAATAACAGCGTGTAAGCCAGAATTACCAACGTGAATGCGACGTAACGCGGCATAAATTCAACGTCCTGTTCGTATTTCCTATGGCCAGCAGCTAGTGCTGGATACGCTAGATATTTGAATTCCTAAGGCGCTAAACCGCAAGCGGTGGGGCACATTGGGTGAGGAATAACCACGGAGAGCACCGAGATATTAAGGAGTTTTATTAACCACGAAGACTCAAAGACACGAAGGTCCAGTAAAAATTCTACGCGACTTCATACCACCAATAGAAAATGCCAAATCGTAGGTGCATCAGTTGTTTAAATACTTCGTGCCTTCGTGCCTTTGTGGTTCAAAATCATTCTGCCTTCTCTTCCTTCTCTTCTCCGTGTCCTCTGTGCCTCGGTGGTTAAATAGAGGCATGGTGCTTGGCGGATTTGCCATGCGGCATCACAATAACTCCATGAGAGTGCTGAAGAATTTTGCCCATCGCCTGTGGCTAGCCTACATGGGCTTCCAGGAACATGAAGGCTCATTGGCCGCGGCAGGCATTGCTTACTATGTGGCGCTCTCGTTCTTCCCACTGCTCTTGGTGCTCGTGGCTGGTTTGGGATGGGCCCTCGAAGGGACCGCCTTCGGGCAAGACGTCCAGCAGCAACTTCTCACGTCGCTCGAACAGCAGGTGTCGCCAGACTTGGCTCGCCAGGTCGAACGCATGCTTCGTATTGTGAGCGAGCGAGCCGGCACGAGCGGACCGATCGGCTTTGTCGTCCTCATTATCTCTGCCATCGCGATTTTTTCGCAGCTCGATTCCGCCTTCGATCGAATCTGGAGATTGCCCACCGATCCACACGAGGGTTGGTATCACTGGGTTACCCGGTTGCTTATTGTTCGCCTCAAAGCGCTCGGCATGTTGATCGGCGTCGGCGGCTTCATCGTGGCAGGAATGATTGCCTCGATCGCTCTTTCTGCCGTGCAACAGTTCATGGCACCGCGGCTTCCCGAGAGTGTGGGTGCCGCTTGGTATCTCAACTTGTTCTTTTACGTTGCGCTGAACTTCGTGGCTTTCACGGCAATCTATAGAATCATTCCAAGAAAACGTGTTACTTGGCTCGAAGCAATTCGCGGCGGACTGCTCGCGGCACTTCTTTGGGAGGCAGGCCGACAAGCGCTCGCGACTTACCTGCTGCGGCTCAATTATCCGAGCGCTTACGGAGTGATCGGCTCGTTTCTTGCGATCATGCTATGGGCCTACTATGCCAGCATGGTGATCCTCTTCGGCGCAGAGTACGTGCGAGTGCTGCGAACCACCGCCGTAGGTCAGGCTTGCCAGTCTGATGAGAACGATGTTGCCAGCTAGCCGTGGCTGGTGCGTTTTCAGGTTCCCGTCGTGTTATTCCGCTCTGCGATCGCAGCGGCGTGGCCGCCGCTGCTAAGAGAAAAATGCATTAATCTTGGGGGATCACTGGTGCAGCGAATCAATCATTCCCACCGCAACCGGTGCAAACATGATGAGCGGCAACCATGCTGCGAGCGACGGCGATAACCACCCATTCGTTCCCAGAGCCTGGCAGCCGAGCACGCCCAGCATGAACACCGTCACTACGGTTAGACAAAGCCCTACCGAGAGGAATGGGTTTCGAGAGGTGCGCGTGATCACAAACGGCAACCCCAGGAAAAGAAGCGTTACATCGAGCAGCGGTTGCATGAATCGGCCATGAATGGCCACGCGAACATCGGCTCCCAAATCGCTGCTGGGGTTCTTGAGCTCGCGAATCATTTCTCGCGTCGACGCGAAGTCGCGCCATGTCGATCCGGCCGCTAGAAACTCGTACGACAACGAGCTTGCGATAAAAATTTGGTCGTTTTTCAACCACGCGTTTCCGGGCGGCGTGATCACAACCTGCATGTTGTTTGCGATTAACGAAGGCTCTTTGAGAAGTCCCTTGGGCGACGTTACCCCGGTCAGCAGATACCCGCTTGGCAAATCGCCGTTTGCGGGGATGAATTTCGCCTCGGCAGCCGTGATCTGCTTGCCATAAGTCGCCAAGTTGCGCGGCAACTGGAACATAGCGTTCAATATCTTTTGCTCGTTCGGCACTACCTTTTCGCCACCGATAAAAATGTCGTTGCTATCCCAACGGCCCTGCGTAAGCGTTTGCTGATCGCCGCCCAGGTTCTTAGTGTCTGTGGACAGATGCTGTCGAATCGTGGGCATGACGAATTCACGATTCGCGGCCGCGAGCAAACTCACGCAAATCGCGGCAATGAGTACCGGACGCAACACGCGCGTCCGCGTCACGCCGGCCGCCAATAGCGCGGTCATCTCGTGGTGGCGTTGAATCCACGTAACCGTAAACATGACGGCGATGAGCGTAAGAATACCACTCGTTCGATCGAAGAACGCGATGCCGCGATAGGTGTAATAGCTGACGAGCACATTGAGCAGCCCCCCGTGCTCCTTGCCGTAATCCACGAAATGATCGAGGTGCCCGAACGCATCGATCACGATATACAAACCGATGAGGCTCAAGAAGCAAATCACGAGCACTTGCGCGAACTGTTTCAACATGTAGCGATCGATGATAGTGAGCATAAGCGTAAACCGTAGCAACCAATCGCTCGGCCAAAAGCAGAAATTAGCTGATTGAGAATGAAGATAATGCGGGTAGTTTGCTAGCGAAGGTTATCGGTAGTCGCTCCTACCGACAAGACGGGACAACCTCATGATTCGGCAACCCGCGTGTGCGGCTGCTCTCTCTGATGCCGGCGAATAGAGGATTCTCAGTAGACTAAGCCTCGATTTTCAGCGGGAGGGGTTATCCGCACCCGGGTAATCCCCGTTCATCGCCGCAACGCCCCCCAATCTTTGCCAGCACAAAACGCTATAATCGCCGATGCTAGCACCGAGGCATGGGGCCTTCCTGCTAGAACTAGTGGTCTGTCCACGGTCATTTGATGGGTGGCATGCCTTCGCCTTCTGGGCGTAGGCATGCTTACCCGCTACCGCGTGAAAGCATGCCACCCAGCAATTCAAGACTGACAGAACACTAGCCCGACCATCCTGGCCGGATTGATAATCCCGTAAATTAGATATGATCGAGGAAAGCTCACCATTGCCGTCGTCAAGAGCCGCGCGGCAACATCCGCGTAGGCACGTTTCTCGCCGACTGCTCTTCGCCATGCAACGCACCGCCGTTGCGAGTTGGAAAGCGGCCCGTGCATTGCCGTCTGCCGCCGTGGATCTGTTATTTCCGCTGTCGTGTGCAAGCTGTGGTACGGAACTCGACCCCGATGCGCTTGGACCCACGCGGCTGCCGTTCTGCAGCGATTGTTACGACTCGTTCGATTTGCTCGCGGAACCCATGTGCCGACGATGTGCGGCCCCCTTGCCACGATTCAGCAAGCCTACCGAAACCCCAGCGAGCAGCCGCGACAAAGCATCCGATTGCTACCGATGCCGCGACCACAAGCTTTGGTTCGACTCCACGATTGCCGCCGGGTTATATGAAGGGCGGCTGAGCGAACTACTGCTCCGCATGAAGAGCGTTTCTGGTGATTCGTTTTCTCTCGCGATGGCCAAACTTCTTTGTGAAGTGCGGCGCGAAGAACTTGAACGCCTCGAGGCAGACGTCGTGGTGCCGATTCCATTGCACTGGCGCCGCAGGCTAACCCATCGCACCAACTCAGCCGCAATGATTGCCGAAGTGGTGGCTCGCCAACTCCGAGCCCCCATGGCCAACGGCCTTTTACGCCGAACACGGGCTACCACGCCGCAGAGCGCATGCACCCCTCCACAGCGATGGAAGAACGTGCGCCGTGCGTTCGAAGTCAGGGCTTCCTATCATCTAAACGATGCCAAGGTTGTGCTCGTCGACGATATTCTCACCACCGGTGCCACTTGCAGCGAAGCGGCACGCACCCTCCGCAAAGCCGGCGCACAATCGGTCGCGGTCGTTGTCGTAGCTCGCGGAATCGGCAGAGCGTACTAAACCCAGGCTATTCCCGCTACAATAAGCACTCAGTAGGCAAACGCTCATCGTGGGTGGCTGGGGCAACGCCCCAGTTACTCTTGAACCCCGGAGAATATTGTGTCATCCACACGCGTGTTTCGATTAGGCACACGCGGCAGCCAACTGGCGCGTTGGCAAGCCGAGTGGGTTGCCGCGCGGCTACGGCAAAACGGCTATCAGGTCGAGCTGGTCGAAATCACCACCACTGGCGACGTCGATCGTTCTAACTCGATCGAGCAAATCGGAACGCTTGGCGTTTTCACCAAAGAAATTCAACGAGCGCTTCTCGACCGTCGAGTCGATTTGGGGGTCCACAGCCTCAAGGATTTGCCGACCGAACGTGTTGAAGGATTAACCTTAGCGGCCGTGCCTGTGCGAGAGAGCGTTGCCGATTCTGTCATCGTGCGGAGCGCGGTGCGATCAACCAACGCGCCGATGACAAAACTCGATGATCTTCCCCATGCCGCCCGGGTGGGAACCGGCAGCTTGCGACGACGTGCTCAACTGCTGAATTCACGCCCCGACTTGCTCATCAGCGACGTCCGCGGAAACGTCGATACACGGTTACGAAAGCTCGACGACGGGCAATTCGATGCGATCGTGCTCGCCGAGGCCGGCTTGCGGCGACTTGGTCTCGCAGACCGGATTGCCTTTGCAATCCCTCCGACTCAAATGCTGCCGGCCGTAGGGCAGGGGGCTCTCGGAATTGAATGCAGAGGAACAGACACCGAAACACTTGCCGCACTCGCCGCGTTGAATGATCCCCATACGCAGGCCGCCGTCACTGCCGAGCGAGCACTGCTGGCAGCCTTACGTGGCGGATGCATGGCACCTGTCGGTGCGTGGGGCAGGATCGTTGAGAGTGAACTACATTTGTCCGCGGTGGTGCTATCAGCCGATGGCGCACAACGCCTGCATGTGCAAAGAGTGGCCGAACCCGCGAATGCCGCGCGGTTGGGGCAAGAGGTGGCCGATGAACTGATAGCGAACGGTGCCAGCCAGCTCATTGCCGATTCCCGGCGTTCATAGGCTCGCGAAGCATTTCGCCAACTAGCTTCTGTGGGGATGATCTCGGCCATGAAATCTGAATTTCGCGAATTATTCGATGAGCAACTCGAGGCGGTCCTGCCGGATTTGCCCGAGGAGGTCCGGCGCTTCATGAACGACATACCGCTCATCGTCGAAGACTTTCCTTCAAAGGAAGTGTTGCGAAAAATGCGCATTCGCCATCCGGCCAACCTCTTGGGCCTCTATACGGGCATACCGCTCATCAAAAGAAGCGTTGATCTATCCGGCATACCGTCCGACGTGGTGCATATTTACCGGCTTGGCCTGCTAACGCAATCTCGCCGCCACGATGGCACATTCAACGAAGAAAAACTCCGCAGCGAAATCCGCCGTACCATCCTTCACGAATACGGCCACCACGTAGGCCTAACCGAAAAAGACCTCCGCGACCGCGGCTATTAGAAGCAGTTAGCTGGGGGGGTGTCGGGGGTTGGGGATCGGGGGCTAGGGGCTGGGGGTTCTTGGGGGCGCACCGGGGGCGCTAAGCCGCAAGCGTTGTGCGGGGGTTGGGGTTATTGGGTGGTTGATAGCGTGTTCTGGTAGGACGGCGTTGCCGCCGCTAACGGCTATCAACGAACAACTATCAACTAACGACTAACATAAAAAA
>CAZTWS010000174.1:0-7781 GCA_964618225.1 uncultured Planctomycetaceae bacterium | reverse complement strand
AACGGGCTATATCGGCAAGTGGGCATCTGGCCTTGCCGCAGTGTCGGCAGTGACCCACCACTGGACCGCGCAGGGCATCCCCACGCTGATCGTCAGCGAGGAAATGAGCGCCCTGGCACTCGGCAAGCGAGCCCTGCAATTTGCCAGTAACGTACCCCAAGAGCACTGGTCGCACTCGACCAGCGAGCTCGAACGCGACCTGAGCGACTTCGCCAGCAGCCGGGCCGCTTGCATCATCAGCGAGCCATGCGTAACGCCCAAGGCTGTCATGGAATCGATCGAACGTAACATCGGCGAACACGGCATCCGGGCAGTGGCAATCGATTACGCCCAGTTGCTGCGCGGTGAAGGCCGGTCGAGGTACGAACAGGTTTCGTTCGTATCGAATCGGTTACGCGAAGCCGCATCACGCTACAACGTGTTGTTGCTGACGTTGGCCCAGCTGAACCGGGAAGTTGAGAAGCGGGCCAAGTTCATTCCCTCTGTAGCCGACATCCGCGATGCGGGCACGCTTGAGCAAGATGCCGACGTGATTCTGCTGCTGGCCTGGCCGCACATGGTGGACCCGAAGCAGCCACCGAACCAATACCAAATCTTCGTGGCCAAGAATCGCAATCGGCCCATCAATCAGCAGTTGGTTGTGTGCCGGTTCGATCCGTCGCGGCAGATGATCAGCGAGGCGACCGCGCGGGAAATGCCCAACTATCGCGCCGAGTTCGAGGAGTTCGAGGCCGAACGTGAAGCGTTGGCGAACGAGCCAGAGGCATCCCCCTGGTGAGTTCCAGTCAGATACGCCCGTCCACAGTAAACACCCGCCCACAACCTGGAACACTCAGAATGAACACCCAGCCACCAAAAGAACAATCATCTAAGAACACCGGATGGCGTTTCTCCCGCGTTTCCAGCACTCAATGCAGTATCAGTGCGTCCACAACTAAGAACACTCCCAGTGAACGTCTGAGGGCTTATAAACGGGTGTTCACAATAGGGAAGCTGGGCAAGGCAATGCCAGTAAGTCGATTCGACATGCGAAAAATGGCTGAAATAATGCATCAAAAAACACCGTGTTTTGCAGGGTTTGCGAATAGGTTCTTCCGGAGGGGGTGGGGAACAGGCCTGCGGCCAGCACATCGACCAGTTTTTTTTCGTGCGCCGCAAAAAAGCGTGGTTGTTGTGGGGACCGAACCATGACACTCGAAGAGCTGGACGACATAGCCCGCATGGTTGGCGTGTTTCCCCCATACAAGCCCGGGGCCGCCGGCTGGCTCACCCTAGATTGCTTGGCCACGATGATAGGCGTTTCCGATACGGGGTTCGCGAAGATGCGCAAACGTGTCGGGAATCGTTTCGAGCACCGCGATAAGCGTGGCCACGTGTTTATTTACTCACCTCTCTGGCTGCGAGCTTGGAAGATCGTCCGCCAGCAACAAAGGATTAATCAATGGCCGACTTAGTAGAAATCTTTCGGTGCTTACTTCCCAGAAGTAACCCGCCCCGAGCCTCGCCGTTGAACACCGCTACGATTAAGTGAACCCAGCCATTAGCCATCCAAAACGCATCCAAAAATTTCCAAGTGCTTTACTCCAGGAGTAAAGCCCCTTATCGAAAGCTGCCAAATCTCTTCTACGATAAATGGCACAAAGGAGGCCAATAAATGGCAACAGCACAAGAACTATCGGCCATCAGCCCTACGGCGTTCTACCCGCTTGCCAGCTTTGAAAAAATAAGCGGCATCTCTGCAACGAGACGGCGTGCGGCGAAAAAGCGCGGCGTCGAGCTGGCGACAGTAAACGCGGGGCGCAGGAAATTTGTGAAGGGTAGCGACGGGATTTTATACATCGAACAACTGGCGATTCTCACGGCGCAGGAACAAGAGGCGAAACGATGAAAGTGAAGCGAAGAAAAGCGAAGCAACGTACCACGATGCACGCTCGGGCGTTGCAACTCGCGAAGACATTCGATCGTGAATTGGGCACTTTTGAGTTTATTGGCACCACCGAAACGCCAGTCCTGGAGTATGACCCAAAGACGGGCGAACAGATTCGGGGGGTGCTGGTTGCCGAGGGTGGGCGCTGGCCGGGGACGGTGCCACTGCTGGCAGACCACAAGCGCGACTCGGGGCTGGATGTGATTGGATCGGCGCGCATGCACCGCGACGGTAGCGAGTGGCGTGGCATCGCGACATTAGCGGACGATGTGATTGACGACTACGCGCCGATCATCGACAGCGGCGGGCTGAGTATGTCCGCTGGATTCTTAGTCGGCGAATCGATCGACGTCCTGCCCGGCGGTATGACGGAGGTTTATGGTCGGGTATTTCGTAACGACGAAAAGCAAGTGTTGCGGCTTTACACGGAATGGAAGGGGTACGAGATGAGCGTTGTGGCGGTTCCCGCCGATCAGGGTTGCATCATCAGAGCAGCAAACGGAGAAGATAACATGGTAGCGATTCATTCCCGAAATTCACTTAGCGATAAGCTGACTGCTCCGCAGATTGGATATTATTTTGCGATGAGGTCCGGCGCGGACTTGGAACATGCGGCGACGATGGGCGATGGCGGCGTGGTTCGCTGCCGGGACATCGGGCACGGGGTTCGTGATGCAGAAATTGCTTTTAGCCGGCGGCATCACGACCCGCGCATGATCTTCAAACAGCTATTGGATTCGTGCGGCATCCCTAATAGCGGGTATGACGGAGCGGGTCTGGTGGGTGCGATGTTCCGTTCTTTTGTTACTCGCGAAGCCAGCACATTCAATCTGGTTACTGCGATGAACATAGCGGTTGCAACCGTGTGGGCAACCGTACTGGGTAGAGCGGACAAAGCCAGTGATGTGTTCTGCGAAGCAGTTGAATTACCAAATTTTAAAGCTTGGCCAAACTATCGGCTGTCGGCAACCGAGTTAGCGCGAATTCCCAAGGGGGGCGTTGCCGAGAGTCTAACTATCGAGGGCGGCGAATCCGGCGGAGCACAGTTAGCCCGGTACGGCGGCAGAATCTTTGTTGATGAGGTTGATCTGGTCAACGCTCTGACGACGGACGGCAGCATCCTTCCCGATCTGCTCATAAGGCAGATGGCACAGGCAGCGATGAAAGCCGAAACGGATTTAGTTTTCGCGGCGGTAATGAATAACGATGGCCCCGTGCAGGTAGACGGCCAACCGCTTTGGCATTCCGATCACGGCAACGTCACCACGGGCGACTCCGATGACGGCACACTCTCCGCGGTGGCGGCGCTCATCGGTCAGCAGCGAGAGAACGGCGTCAACCTCAACCTGCGGGGTAGCGCGATCCTCGTTCCGGTCGCACTCGAACGCTCAATGCGGAAGCTGGTTCGCGACGTGGAGTTGGCCGATGGTCGAAACACGGCAACACCGACCGTGGTTTCCGATTCGCGCCTCGATAACGGATTTATTAATCCGAGCACCGGCGCGAAGATCGAGGGGGCACCCTCCACCTGGTACATGTTCGCAACAGAACCGGGATACATGATCCAGAAATACTTTCTGAAAGGCGCACGCGAGCCAAGCATTGTCCTCGACATCGCGGCTGGCCCCGGCGAGTATGGCATCGGATTTAGCGTAAAGCACGACGTAGGCGTCGGTGTGCCGACGTGGCATGGCATGGCGCGCGTAACCGAGGAACAGAGTAGCTAGCTATTCTTGGCTGGCCGGGTGCCGTGTGGTGTCTCGGATTCAACGCCTTGCGGTGCCCGGCCACTTTTATCGAACACGAAAGGAAAAACGAAAGTGATAACGCAAGTCAACACATGCGATCCGGAAGCCGTAAAAGCGTTTCGCTTGCAGGAGCGCCGCAAAGCATTGAAGACAATCGCCGAAAGCAAGGGTCTCAAGGAAAAGATTCGCGAGATTGAAGACCGGATAGACCGTGAGCCGAGCTTTCACGCTCGCGGGCGCTTGCATGATGAGTTGCAACGGTTGCGGCGGCGTTCCATGCAGGCAACATCGGCCGCAATGGCGCTGAGAGACCACCGCCCCGAATCGTTCGATGTAGCGACGAGCCGTATCAACGCGACCCAGGCAGGCACTCAATCCGAAATCGACAGGCTCCAAGATTTACTCGGGCACCTCGAAAAGCAAAAACAGTACGCAACCGAAGGCGATGCCTACCGCGCTATCGAATCGCGGATCGTGGAAGCGAGAGCCGCCCTAGTTGAGCCACGCGAGCGACTCAAGCGAGTCGCTGAGCAAAGATGTGGGATGCTCAAACGCTTGCTAACGGAAGAGTGGCCCGAGTTCGGGGCCGTCGGAGGTGAGGCATGATCAGGCGTCGTCGTGCTGACCCGGAACTGCGCTATATCGAGGTGGTCGAGCGGTACGCGGCTTACCGTCTCGATCCGCTGGTAGTCACTCCGCCAGCGATAAGCGAGTTGACCCGTGCAGCAGCGGGGTACGGCAAAGACTGGGACGACCTGATGTGCGACATCGATGAAGCCGTGCAGAGGCGAAAGCAAAAATAAGCCAAGGAGCATAACAGATGGCCGACTTAGTATTTGCGACCCGAGGGCAGTCCGAAGTGCTCAAAGCGCAGGAGGAAATTGCGAAGAAGTCGCGCGAAATCCGCGATGAGTTTATGGAGGGTGCGAAGGCGACTGGCAAGTGGGACGCGGCCACGGCCAAGCTGCAGCGCACTTCTGAGGCTGCACTTCGTAGCGTAGCCACCGAACAAGAGAAAATCGCCGACAAGATCGCACTCATCCAGGAGCGGCAAGAAAAGGGAATCGGCACTACCGAGGAAAACGAGGCGGCGATTAAGCGGCTTCGTGAACGGTGGGTTGAGTTGGATGACGCCACGGTAAAGCAGCGAGAGGAAGCCGTAAAGGTTGCCCAGGCCCATGAGCAGTTGAAGATCAAAGCCACAAACTCATTGCGTAGCGTGCAGTCTGAGGAGGAGCTAGTCGCGGCTCGGATGCGTGACATTCAGGATGAGATCGACGCGGTTGGGAAAGCGATGGAAGCGGGGTTGATTCCGCCTGATGAGGCGGAAGAGGGGATTAAGCGATTGAAGAAACGCATGGAGGACCTGGGGGAGTCGGTTAGCGTAACGTCGAAATCCATCGTTGATAGTCTGAATAAGGCATTCGCCCCCGAGCATGTCATTAAATTTGCTACAAAGTTTGTCGGTGTTGGTGCCGCAATCAAAACCTTGCAGGCGGCGGTGAACGATGAGCAGATCAAGATTCGGTTTACGGCGGAAGTGCAAGAGAAACGATACCAGCAGATCAACGAACGCCTGGCCGCACTGGCGAAAAAGGGATCGGAAGGCGGCATAACAGCGCAAGAGGACGCTGAGATGTACCGGCTTCTGGAAGAGCGTAAACGATTGCAGCCGCGTATTAGCACGTCCCAGGCCCTGGGCAATTCAGCACAGCGATTCGCGCTCCGTGGCTCAACGGATGTTTTGTCGGCAGCCGACGTTGACCGACTGGAAGATGCGTTGCGATATGGTGGGCAAGGCGGAATTCCCACTCCGTTCGATCTAGGTTCCAACTACGTGCAGCGCAGAATCGATCTTGCCTCAGTGGGTCATGGGGGAACGACACGGGATGAAGGCATTCAACTTATCGAGGCTCAGATGGAACGACTCACACAGATGATGGAGCAATTTTTCAGGAGCAACGAGTCGCGTCAGTTGATGCAAGAACAACTGGCGGAGTTAAGAAATGTCGCACAAGAGTTGCGGGGAATTGCCAACAAAGACGGCACAATACTTTACGGTGTTGAGTAGTAAGCGAGATAAGTGTGGCAGGCTGGAACACTTACCAATGAGGGGAAGTGTAAGAGGCCCTTGGACACTTAAATGCTAGACAGGTCGCCCCAAATGCAACAGTTATCGGTGAAGTTGACTATCCCGGCACGTTCGCGGCATAATGCGGGCACTGAACCATTGGGGCAGCCGTTTCTGTAGCGGCTGCGGACATAGTAAATCTCAAACCCTTTTACTGAATTGCATAGAAATCAGAGTGCTTGGGCGAGGTGGGCCTTCCGGTTTTAGGTAACGAATCCGGGGGTGGTCTATGCCGCCTAGTAAGCCAACGCTTCGCCCAAGCACTTTCTTTGCGGAGTTCTAGCCGCAGGAAAGGCCGTCATCATGGCCCGTACCCCTTCGATGTTGCTGAGCGAAGCAACTACCCGCGTTCAGTCGGGTGAGTTGGTTGGCGCAGCGTGTTACACTCGCGAAGCCGTTCGTCGCGAGCTTCGCAATTTGTGCGACCAGCACCAATGCCGACCGGTCGAACAAACCCCACGACAGTTAGTGAGGGCGCTAGTGTCTGCTGGCGTGTTCACAGCCAGTCGTGCCGACAAGATTTTGCGGTTGGTCCGCATTCTCGATAAGGCTTCGCGGCTGTATCGGTTCCGTCCAAACCGCATGATGCGAGCGATTGAGGCCGCGCAGCGAGTTGCCGCATTCAACTAACCACCCCCCAACCCCGGCGGGCAGGGCCGGGGGTTTTTATGAAAGGAAAGCGATGAGCGACGAAATCAAAGTTTACGTTATCGACAAAGGCCGCAAGTATCTCTACTTGCGCTACGTTGACCCGATGACGAACAAGCCGGTCGAGAAGTCGGCTAAGACGAGTAAACATAAAGAGGCCTTGTTAGCCGCTGGCGTGTGGCAGGATGAATTGCGCAGCGGTCGGTATCAGAAGCCGAGTAAGATGGCGTGGGCAGACTTCCGCGAATACTACTCGGCTAATGCCTTGCCGGGGTTATCGGTACGTACCCAGCAAACCTACGAATCGTCGTTGAACGTATTCGAAGAGCATAGCCAGCCAGCGAAGTTGGCCGACGTCACAACGGCCCGCATTACGGCGTTCGTAACGTCGCTACGTGAGGGTTTCGCATCGGAAGCCACGATAGCCCACCACTTGCGTCATTTGAAAGCGTCGATGCGGTGGGCGCACAGGCAGGGCATTCTGACAACGCTCCCACAATTCACCATGCCCAAACGAGCAAAGGGCGCTAAGCTGATGCGGGGGCGGGCAGTGACCACCGAAGAATTCGAGCGGATGCTAAAGGCTGTGCCAAAGATTGTCGAGAACGTCGCGGCCAAGTCATGGCGATTCTATCTGCGCGGCTTGTGGCTATCGGGACTGCGGCTGAGCGAATCCCTAACGCTGCGGTGGGACTATTCCCCGGATGCCATCGTAGTTGATTACTCACACCGTCGTCCGATGCTGCGCATTCCTGCCGAAGTTGAAAAAGGCAATCAGGATCGTCTGTGGCCACTAACGCCAGACTTCGCGGCCCTGCTTGAAAGCGTATCCGAAGCCGATAGGCGTGGTCGGGTATTCAAACTGCTTGCGGCCAACGGGCAGCCATTCCATGCGATTCCGTGCGAGGTTAGCCGTGTGGTGACCGCCATTGGGAAATCTGCCGGGGTTGTAGTCGATGAGCGAACCAAGCGAGTTGAAAACGAAGACGGCGAAAAGGTAGCAACTCTCGTACGGAAGTACGCCAGTGCCCACGATCTACGCCGAGCGTTTGCCGTCCGCTGGTCAACCAAGCTGATGCCCAACCAGTTGCGGGAGTTAATGCGGCACGCCAGCATCGCTACAACCCTTGGCTATTACGTTGGCCAAAATGCGGAAGCGACGGCTGATGCCATCTGGGCCGTCCAAGGTGACACTTTAGGTGACACCCCCACAGATGCGGAATTGGACGCCGAGGAAGAAAATGCAAAAGAGGCTGCAAAACAAGGGTAAATCAGTGGCCGAGGCGGGAGTCGAACCCGCACGGGGGTTACCCCCCAACGGATTTTA
>CAZTWS010000173.1:0-7958 GCA_964618225.1 uncultured Planctomycetaceae bacterium | reverse complement strand
AGCCACTGTCCCTGGTGCGCAGACGAACTCTAAGGAGCGCCTCAATAACAACATCCCGATTTCCAGAATAACCACAGAGGCACAGAGGGCACGGAGAAGAGAAAAGTATTTGTCATTGCAAATTGGTCATTATCTCATTGGGTGATTTCCGACATGGCCAAATTACCAACTACAAATTTGCAATGACAAATCCAATCCTGCTCCTTGCTCCACGCTCCTTGCTCCACGCT
This sequence comes from uncultured Planctomycetaceae bacterium, assembly GCA_964618225.1. Classification (GTDB taxonomy): domain Bacteria; phylum Planctomycetota; class Planctomycetia; order Pirellulales; family Lacipirellulaceae; genus JABDGM01. Next base: position 7,728 of record CAZTWS010000173.1, on the reverse strand, counting down.
CCCTGCCCTCTGTGCCTCTGTGGTGAATCCCATCTGACGAAGTTATTTCGAGTTATCCCTAAGCACATAGCAAATGCTAGAGTGCAAATGCCGTAATCCACTTCCGGTATCAACCTTCTCACATCTCGACGCTTACGCATCCGTATTCGAGTGCAGTGCCACTCGGTTCCCTTCGCTATCGAGAATCACCGCGCGAAAACCGTGCGGACCAATCGAATGCACAGGTTTCGTAATGGTTCCGCCGTAAGGCACCACTTTGCTCACGGCATCGTGAATGCGGCCATCCACGTTGAGATAAATCAACACGCCGCCAGCGGCAATCTCCGCTTCATCTTCCACGAGGCAACCGCCGTTGCCCTCTTGATGAGCAATTACGCCATAAGTGAATTTACCGTTGAAGTCCTTCGTAATGTCGACTGCTAACACGGCAGAATAAAACGCGGTCGCGCGATCCAAGTCGGCCACGGGAATATCAAACCAAACCACCCGATTATGCTCACTATTGAAGTTGCTCACCGCGCATTCCTCGCCTTTGAATAGATAGAATGGTGACCTCTACGCAAGTCATCGTAGCCGCTCAACAATCCGCGAATCAACTAACCAGCCTTCTGAACGCAAGCTACCTAACTTCACGCATTTGCTACGCATAATTGTTTACAAAATGCGATGGCACGCGACAAATGGCAAAAAAGCTCGAAATTGCATGCAATCCTGGCAAAACAGGGTCGACAAGCTTGCATGATTTTTCATATAAGTATGCCAGACTTACGCCACCATGGCGGTATGGATTCGCCGTGGCGCGTCGCGATCGCCTCTCCCATTCGTGCTACTGCGGGGTTCCCACCAACTTGTAGCACCCCCGTCGCGAATCAGGCTTCGTAGCCAAGGCTTGCAATGGCCTCTCCGGCTGGCGAAACTGGTTCTTGACATCGTTCGCGATTCCAATGCCTCACTCAGACCCATCGAGGAGACAAAGGACAATGTGTCTTTCGAGTGCCGTTCGGTTTGGTAACGACCTTTCAGGCGTAGCCTACGTTCGCAGTTTGCGAACAATTCTTTCATTGGGTATCGTGCTGCTTGCCGTCCGCCCTGCTCTTGCCGAAGAGGATCAAGCCAAAAAAGCACAAGAAGAAGTCGCTCAAGCCGCCGCGGCCGCGAAAGAGCTTGCCATTCGCATGATTGGTGCCACGGCCCTGGTCACCGAAGTCAGCACGGGTATCCCCTTACCGGCCCGCGTGGATACCGGTGCCACCTGTTGCTCGATCCATTGCGAAAAATTCGAGATCAAAGACGCCGATCCCAATCCGAAAGTGAACATCGGCAAACCGGTGCGATTTTTTGTCCCCTCGTTTTCCGGCGACGGCAAAGGCGAATGGGTGGAGTCGAAAATCATCGACCACGTCACCGTTCGCACCTCTGAGCGAGAAGACAAGCGATACAAAGTGCAGCTCAAGCTGCGTGTCGACGATGTGGAAAAGAAAGTTGCCGTCACACTCAACGATCGCGAAAAAATGAAGTACCCGGTCCTCCTGGGCCGCAACTTCCTCCGCGACGACTTCCTGGTCAACGTGGCCCTCGACGCCGACTAGAAAAGTAGCCAGAGAACGGGTGGCATGTTTTCACGGCGTAGCCGCGCAAACATGCCTTATCCCAATCCCATGCTCACGCCGCTAACGCATCGAGTGAGTGAAACGTTATTCTAAACGGCGATGGAGTTAGCTCAGCGCTACTTGCTCTCAAGCCAGCCATGCGACTTCAACCAATCGCGTGCTCGATCGGGCCATGAATTGGTCGCCTCTACGTCTTTAGCCAACCCCACTCCGTGGCGGCCCTTTTCGTAGATGTGCATCTCCGCAGGCACCCCGGCCTTGCGCAACGCCAAGTAAAACACGACGCTATTCTCGGGTAACACGCCTGCATCTTCCGTCGTGTGAAATAAAAATGTCGGCGGCGTATCTCTCGTCACTTGCGTATCGTTCGACAAACTCTTGGCCAACTCAGCATCCGGATTCTCGCCCAGTAAGTTCTTTAATGAACCGCGGTGCATGAATTCCTCGGTCATCGTGATCACCGGGTAACACAGCATCATGAAATCGGGCCGCGAACTCACGCGATCGATTACATCGCTCGCTTGTGGATTGCCGGCGTCGAAATGCGTGCCCAGCGTGCTGGCCAAGTGTCCTCCTGCCGAGAAGCCGATGATGCCCACTCGATTCGGATCGATGCCCCATTGATTGGCTTTGCTTCTCACCGTGCGGATCGCACGCTGCCCATCCTGCATCGGAATCGGATGTTTGTGCCCCGTGCCGCTCAGCCGATACTTCAACACGAACGCATGAACGCCTAGCGAATTCAGCCACTCGGCAATCTGCAGCCCCTCGTGGTCAATCGCGAGCCCCGAATACGCTCCGCCGGGAATCACGATGACCCCCGTGGGTTTGGCATTCTCTTTCGGCGGCGCGTAATACAGCAACACCGGTTCATCCGCCGCCTTCGTAGCGGGCTCCCCCGGTGCTCCCTCCGCCCAAAGTTTCATTTCCTGCGGCTCCGCAGCATAAATCCCGCAAGCGAGAGTCATTCCAAACAAAACGCCCCCAAACCACATCGAAAAGCGCATGCTTTTCGCTACCAACCGATATTGTCTGCCTGAATTCATTTTGTTACCTCACGAGAACCCCATGCAATGTTGCCGCTCGCATACTGCCTGCTTGCAGCTTACTTCCCGCCATCGCCGTAAAACTTCAGCCCCACGATACCCACAACGATCAATAAGATGCAAACAACGCGAGCCACCGTGCGCGGCTCTTTGAAAATCAGCATTCCCACCAAAGCCACGCCCACCGCCCCGATGCCGGTCCATACCGCGTACGCCGTTCCTAAAGGAATGGCCTTCAACGCGTAGGACAACAGCACGATACTGCCGAGCATTGCCACGAGCGTCAACACGCTCGGCCACAACCGCGAAAAGCCCTCGGTAAACTTCAGCCCTACCGCCCAAACCACTTCAAGAAGGCCGGCCAGAAAAAGAATAAACCAACTCATGAGCATAGTATGAGACGAATCGCCCATGCTGGATAGCCGCGACACGTGTACCCCTAAGCTTGCCGCCTCGATTTCCACTGGCGACACAAATCGCTTGCTGCATCTTGCCAACATGGAAAATCAAAAGCAAAGCCCGACTCGAGCAACCGCCGGGGCACCACTCGACGGCTTTTGAGTATCAGCTCCGATTCGGTACGAAGCAAGACGGCACCAATTTCCAGCATCCACACTGCGGCAGGCAGACCTGTCCGCACACCCCAGGCCTGCCGCAAGGCTTGCATGAATTCAATGTTCGGCAATGGGTTGGGCGACGATAGATTGACCGGGCCGCTGAATGCCTGGCGTTCAATCAACCAATAAACGGCACGAATAAAATCGCGCTCGTGGATCCACGACACATATTGCCGACCATCCCCACAAGTGCCACCTAGCCCCCAGCGCACCAACCCGAGCAGCGTGTCGAAGATACCGCCCAGGTCGGGGCTCATAGTCATCGCCGACCGCATCAACACTTTGCGCGTATGCGGAGTTATGGCTTCACTCGCTGTTTGTTCCCAAGCCTTCGCCACATCAATGCTAAACCGCCACGTATCCGGAGCGTTTGGCTCGCTACCACCAATGATGCCGGTCGCTTCATCGTTTGCCGCGTCGTAGCGGTGTGCATAAATGGTCGCCGTGCTTGCCTGCAACCACACACGCGGTGGTCGCGCGCATCGTGCGATTGCCCGACCAATGGCACGAGTCGACTCGATCCGCGATTCCATGATGACCTGCCGATTTCGCGCGCCGTAACGACAATTCACGCTACGCCCGGCAAGGTTGATCACGACATCGGCGCCCTCGAGTTCGTCGATCCACGGACCAGGAGTTCGACCGTCCCAGGCCACGGTTCGCCATGGAGCAGTGCTCGGCGATCGGCTGAGCACGCACACATCGTGCCCGTCGGCATGCATGGCCCGGGCCAGCACAGTACCGACCTGCCCTGCCCCGCCGGGAATAATGATCTTCATAAGGTCTGCTCACAACAAATGTCGTCGCAACGATGCCATTCGTGCCGAATATTGCGCATGAGTAATGCACAATCGAAAACCGCGGAGCCAGCGGGGAATTGGGCTCGATCGTCAAAGTAACTCGATTCGACTGCTGAAACTTCAAGTGGCGTCATTTGCCAGTTTTCGCAGCGTAGTTCCATGCCATCGTGCCGATGCGAATGGGCAGTGCGTGAATAACCAACACTCCCCAACTTAAAGAAGGCTGACGCCGCTTCAAGCGAAGCGAATGCTGACGATTCCGGCAATCGATCGGAAATGTGCGAGGCGACTGAAACATGCACGCCTCCATCATCGCTGTCGAGCGCGACGTCGTATCTGCCGCCTTGCTCGTTGACGCGAAACCGTGCGTGATGCTGAATACCAGGAAACAAACGCCCGCCGACGAACGAGTTGAAACGCGAACTGGTATCGCGCCGCGGTACGTAAACACCCTCGAATTGCTGACCGCCCTGCACCCATTGCACGGCAATCCGATGGGCCGCGTTCTCAGAACCGAACCCCAGCGGAAACGGCACAAACTTGGGGCGAATCTGCTTGAGCCGGATAAGACAGATACCGGCCATGCCCTGCCCTTGCACGACTTTTGGTCGAAATGGAGCCGGTAGCATGTTGGCAAGCGTTGCCAGATCCACACGGTAGTTCACAAGAATTCGACGATCAATAACACCGCGGATTTTCGGAACTAACATGGAACGCACTCCGGTTTGGCACGAAATAACCGAAGAACGTCCGCCACATTAACCATAAAATCTCGTCTCGCCATCCTTCAAGCTGGTCACTTAAGCGACCAGCCTGAGAATCGCGACCTACAGCCGCCGCCGAATCGCCGCAATCAACTCATCTTGCTCCACGATCGTGCTACGATCCGGCACCTCAAGCTGCCGAGCAAGCTCGCGAAGCTCGTCGATGCTCTTGCTTTCCAAGTCGGCGGGGGTTACCGCGGAGGCGTCGAATTCCTCTTTCGCGGCCTCGATATCGGCCTCGCGCATCGCCGCCGCGGCCTTTGCTGCGGCATCGTCGATCTCGCTACCCACTGCGGAATCTTCAAACTGATTCTGCGAAGCATCAGGCCCCGCAAAACGATCGTAATGTGGCGACATTAAATCTCCCCCAACAAAGTTCTCACTCACCAGCGGTCGAAACGACCAAATTATCCATCGCTACCCATCCGCCTTTTCCAAATCCACATTCGCTGGCCCGTTTTTCACCTTGCCTTCCTGATCAAACCGCGAGCCATGGCACGGGCAATCCCAAGATTTCTCCGCCGCATTCCAATGAACGATGCAACCCAAGTGCGGGCACACGGCCGACATTTCGTGCGCTTTGCCACACTCATCGCGATACACGGCCACCTTCGTCATCCCACGTCGCAACACGGCACCCGACTCAAACTCGATGTCACGCACCGACTTCACTTCGCTCGGCGTAACCCAGTCCAAGTATTGCTCCGCGACATTCAAGTTTTCTTTCGCAAACGTTGCGGCTGCTCGCACTGTCTTTCGTGAGGGATCGTAAAGCGTGGCCCACGGATTATGCCGGCCTAAAATCAAATCCGAAATCAATATTCCGGCCACGGTGCCATGCGTGATACCCATACCCGAGTCGCCGGTGGCAATAAACACGTTTTCTTTATCCATCGGGTTGCGCCCGATGAACGCGAGCCCATCGATCGTTTCCATACACTGGCCGCCCCACACGAACTCGATCCCCTGCATCATCGGGAACCGCTCGCGCGACCATTCTTCCAATCGCACATGCCGCTCGGTCGTATCCGTGGCTTGCCCCGACTTATGATCTTCACCACCCACGATGAGTAGATCATAGTCGGTGCCTTGCCCCGACATCGCCTGCAATCGCACGTAATGGTATATGTCTAACGTGTCCCAGTACAAAGCATCGGTGACCGAGCCTTTCGGCACGCGGGCACCAATCGCGTAAGTCATATAAGGTGCTTGCTTCGTATGGATTACGTACATGTCGTTGATCGGCACATTCGTGGCCACCACAATCGCCTGGGTATGAACGGTATGCTTGCCGACCTCGACTTTCGCTTCGTCGCCGCCCTCCACATGGTCCGCATGGCTGTTGGCGTAAATCTCGCCGCCACGGTCGACAACCGCTTGCGCAACAGCCGCCAAATACTTCATGGGATGAACACGCCCTTGCCGCGGAAAACGAATCGCTGGGCCCGTGTCGTAATCGAGCGGACATCGCGCCACGATTTCAGCAGCCATCCCGGCACGCTTGGCCGCCGCCAACTCTCTCTCGAGGTAATCGCGTGTATCTTCCGGAGCCAGGAACAAATAACCGTCGAGCCGGGTAAAGTCGCAGTCGGCTTTCAATTCCTTTGCGATGGCTTCGATCCGGTCGATCGCCACCCCATGGCTCTCGGCAGCCAGGAACGAGCCGCGTTCGCCATGCCACTTCTCGATATTCATGAACCGATCATCAATCGCGTTTGACAGATGAGCCGTGGTCACTTGCGTCATGCCGCTTACGATGGGGCCATCATCCAGCACCACCACTTTCTTACCGGCCTTGGCAAGCAAATAGGCTGTCGTGAGGCCAGCAATGCCGGCTCCTACCACGCACACATCGCAAGACACGTCCTTCTGCAACGAGGGAAACCCCGGCATCTGGCTCGTCGCCGCCCATACGGAATCGCGCTCTGCCGCATCGACCGCTGCCGAATGTTCTTTCGTGGTAGCCATGGAACTGCCTCAATCTTGGGGAACACATCAAGAACAGCAGCAACTGGCCTCTGCACAGGTACCGCTGAAGTTTAATCGTGTTCCCAAAAGGCAAATTCCATGCCGCCATCACGGTTGCTCTCACGGCCTAAAATGCACGATCTTATTGGAGAAAACGGTAGAACTGCGTGCAATTATCGGCTTCCGACCGCTCTTCGAGCGACCACCTGAGCATTGGGCGATCATAAAAGCAACGGCGTTAGTGCCGTTGGTAAAATACGGTTGCGGGCAACGCACCCCGGTGCGTTGCCCGCAACCTTGGCCACTGAGTTACTATTCCTCGCCCCCGTCGGTCGTGTCTTCTTCAAAAACACCAACCGCTACGCGCTCCACATCGCCCGAATCGTTTTCGTCGTCGATGGTGGTGCGTTGTGAATCACCGTCGCCCTCTTCTTCGTCGAGAACGACTCGCTGTCCTTCGTCACCGGAATCGTCCTCCTCGTCGAACACGACGCGGCTGGAATCATCGCCTTCCTCTTCCTCAAGGGCGACTCGGCTCGCGTCGTCACCTTCCTCTTCCTCTTCGTTGAATGCCCGGAGAGGATCGGCGCTCTCTTCCGAGCTATACTCTTCGAAACGTGCCGACTGAAGCCCAGGATGTGCGAAGACTTGGTTTGATGCTGCGATAGAAATGCCAATTGCTGCAAAGGCAGCGGCAAAGAATGTAATCTTTTTCATGGTCTTGTTTCCTCCTTGAAGACAATTTAATTCGTTGCCAGCGGAACAGATCCGCTTAGCTTTAGGATGAGAGATGAAACCCGCAACAAATGGCCAGCGCCGATCCTTCGGCTCGATCCACTGGTTCTTTAGATTCTGAAGGGCTCACCTCTATGCCGGGAAGTTGTTCGACAAGCACTCGTGTTTGCCGCCTCCCTGTTCTGGCA
>CAZTWS010000172.1:0-7974 GCA_964618225.1 uncultured Planctomycetaceae bacterium | reverse complement strand
TTTTAGAAAAGTTTCGCGATATCGTGTCTCTCACTAAAACAGTATGCGGAGTTCAGTAGTGGATTAAGCTCTTAGTGCCTTCGTGTCTTCGTGGTTCAGTCTACCCGGCATGAATGCCGAGCCTCATAACGCAGAAGGCTTTAAGCGATCAGCCCTTGGAGGATGTTGCCGTGGACGTCGGTGAGTCGGCGGTCGAGGCCGTTGTGGTAATACGTTAACCGTGTGTGCTCGATTCCCAGAAGGTGTAGCACCGTGGCGTAAAAATCCCACACGGTTACTGGTTCGGTAGCGGCGCGGCGTCCGAATTCATCGGTTTCGCCAATCGATATGCCGCCACGCACGCCGGCACCCATCATCCAGCAGGTGAAACCATCCGGGTTATGGTCGCGGCCTATGACACCCTCCTGATGAGTCGGCATGCGGCCAAATTCCGTGGTCCACAGCACGAGCGTATCATCAAGCAAGCCGCGTTGTTTTAAATCTGTTAGCAACGCGGCTGTCGGCTGGTCGAAAATCGGACAGTGGCGATCGTAATCTTCTTTGAGCGTTTTGTGGGCATCCCAATTCAGCGCGCCATCGACGCCCGACGCGCGAGATGCACAGTAGAGGTTGACGAACCGCACGTCACGCTCGAGCAGCCGCCTTGCGAGCAAGCAGTTGCGCGCGTAAGCGGCTTTGAGCGGGTTGGGGTCATCCACGCCATACAACCGAGCCGTGTCGGCCGATTCGGAAGAAAGGTCGCCCACCTCCGGTGCCGAAAGCTGCATGCGAGCGGCTAATTCATAAGCATTGATGCGGGCCTGTAGTTCGGAAGACCCTGGATGCGCCGCCTTATGACGCTCATTGATCTCGCGCAAAAAGCTTCGCGTGGCGAATTCTTCGTCCGTCGTAATTTCGGGCGGCGGATTGAGATTACGCACTGGCTGCTGAGCGCTCATCACCACGGCTTGGTACTGCGCGGGCAAAAAGCCATTGCTCCAATTGGCTTTGCCGTTTGGCGGTTCGCCGCGGATATCGGGAATGGCTACATACGCCGGCAGATTCGCGTTCTCGCTGCCCAAGGCGTAGCCGACCCAAGCACCGGCAGTGGGGAAGCCTTCAAAGATGCTGCCCGTGTTCATGAACACGCACCCCGGCCCGTGCGTGTTGGTTTTCGACTGCATCGAATGGATGAACGCGATGTCGTCTACATGCCGCGACATGTGCGGCAGCAACGTGCTGATCATTTTGCCGTTCTGCCCGGCCGGTGCGAACGGCCAAGGGCTTTGCATCACGTTGCCGTTTTTGCCTTGGAACGAAACTGCGTACTCCTCGCCAGGAAGCGGTTTACCATGATATTTGGCCAGGGCCGGTTTGTGGTCCCACAAGTCAATGTGCGACGCCGCACCGGGACACATGATTTGCAGCACGCGTTTGGCTCGCGGACGATACTCGGGAAAACGCTTAACCGTCGCCGAGGCTGTCGTGTTGGCAAGAATTTCAGCACTTAACAAGCTGGTTAGCCCCACGCCGGCAAGCCCCGTAAACGAACCGGCCAGAAAGCCGCGCCGCGATACGACGTGCTCGTGAAAGCTCGCGGCAAGTTGTTGTTTGACAGAGTTCATACTTTGGTAAACGGTCGTTGATTTTATTCGCGTGGATTGGTGGGTTACGTACAGCCGTCCCACACTAATCAGTTTTGCCTACATTCTTGCTTAATCGACATACATCATTTCGCTCGAATTCAACACGGCTCGGCATAATGCACGCAGGCTGTGTTGCTCCACAAGCTTGCGAGAAGCTGCAAGCTCGGCTTCGCTCGCCTCGCGATTGAAAGCCATCGCAAATATTCGCTGGATTTGCGCATTCAAATCGCTCCCCGCTTCAGCGGCGGCTCGACTTGCCAAGGCCTCGGCCATTGCCAACGTAAACTTATGATTCAATAGCGACAGCGCTTGCGCAGGGGTCGTGGTAGGAATCCGCCGACCGACCGAAAACGCGCAATCCGGTGCGTCGAAGTCGGACAGTAAGTCGATTCGCGACGAACGGGCATTTTGGTGATACACCGACCGGCGGAATGTTTCGGGCCCAAAATCTTCGAGCGGAGTGTAAGTGGCTACAACTTCGTGCGAATATCCATAGAGTTGAAACCCGGGGCCTCCACGGCGTTCATCCAATTTGCCGGCAAGCATGAGAATCGTATCGCGCAATTCCTCGGCGGCAAGGCGGCGAGGCGGAAATCGCCATAGCAGTCGCGAGTCGGCATCGACCTGTGCATAATCGTCGCGATAAGCGCTTGATTGGCGATAGGCTTGCGACATCACGATAAGCTTGTGTATTGGTTTGAGCCGCCAGCCATGCTCGTGAAGCTGAGCAGCCAGCCAGTCGAGCAATTCAGGATGCGAAGGTCGTTTGCCCATGTAACCGAAATCGCTTGGCGTGGCGACGATGCCGGTGCCGAAATGATGCTGCCATAGCCGGTTGGCTAGCACTCGCGGCGTGAGAGGATTCTCATCCGCAACGAGCCATCGTGCAAAAGCCTGCCGACGCTCGCGCTCCGGAACATCGGCCGGCAAAGCGTACGATTTCATGGCATCAGCCAACGTGCTCATGCTGGCAGGCAAGACTTGCTCGCCTTTGCGACTAGCATCGCCCCTCTCGAACACGGTTTGAGGCCCTGGAGGTTCTTGGTAGCGGCCCACCCGCATCACTGGGAATTGCGGCAGATCGGCAATCTTTTGGTCGATCTCGGCAATCTGGCGATTCAGCACTTCGACGCGAGCAACTCCATCTGGCTTTGTTTCGAGGGCCGCTTTTTCATCAACGAGCGGCTTCTTCAGCGCCTCTAACTTTGCCAACTGTTCGGCTCGCTCTTGCTGCTGCGCTTGCGGCGCAACCACGCGATCATCGTGATACACGCCCGCGAACGTTGCATAAATGCTGTAGTAATCGCGCTGCGCGATCGGATCGAATTTATGATCGTGACAGCGGGCGCAACCGACCGTGAGCCCCAGAAACGCTTCGCCGGTGGCACGGATAATTTCGTCGACCGTGTCGGCACGAATTTGGGCCGCGCGAACCGCGTCGTTGTTCTCCACGAGGTCGTACGGACCACATACGAGGAAGGTAAGCCCGACTTCAACCGACGCATCTCCCTGCCCCACTGCATCGCCCGCCAAATGCTCGATAACGAACTGGTTGAACGGTTTATCTTCGTTGAGCGATCGGATGACGTAATCGCGAAACGGCCACGCATGGTGCGTGAGAACATTCACCTCGAATCCCGTGCTTTCTCCGAAACGCACCACGTCGAGCCAATGCCGTCCCCAATGCTCGCCGTAACGCGGCGAGGCAAGCAGGCGATCAACCAGGCGTTCATAAGCATCGGGCGACTCGTCGGCCTCGAAGGCGGCAACCTCTTCGGTCGTTGGCGGCAAACCGGTAAGATCATACGTCAACCGGCGAATGAGCGTGCGGCGATCGGCCGGCGGATTCGGAGCGAGGCCCGTCGCTTGCAACTTGTGGTAGATGAATCGATCGATTGAGTGGACGGACCATTCAGCCGGAATGCCATCGGCCGCGGGCACTTGCACCGAAAGCGGCCGCAACGACCACCAACCACGGTCGGCCTTGGGTTTTTCGCGAACCACGGACTCGGTTGGCCAAACGGCTCCTTCGGCGATCCAGGAGCGCAGCGTTTCGACTTCCTTTTCCGAGAGCGATGCCCCCTCCTTGGGCATGCTGGGCTTCTTCCCGTCTGCCGAAGTGATGACCTCCAGCAAATAGCTCCCGGTCGGATCACCCGGCGTAACAAACCCTTGAGCCAGGGAATCCTCAGCTGTGGCTAACGAGAGTTCCCCCTTTTTATTGGTGGGTTGATGGCAGCGTACGCAATGCTGCTCGAAAATCGGGGAAACATCCCGGGCGAAGTCGATTTTCCCCTCGCCGAATACGGCGGGGCCGTGCATCCATGAAAAAACGACTGCCGCGAATAAGACGGCGAAGCGCGGAAGTCGAATCATTGCGGCTTTTCTATCCAAACTCTCTGATGTCAGCATTGGATTCGGAATGCTGCACTATGAATTTTATAATACCACACCAGGACTAACGCACTTTTGCAAATTCTTTTAGAAATATGCCTGCCGACTCGCGATTGCGGCAGGTTTTGATTAGAACGGTTTTGGATGATTGAAAACGTGCCGCAGGAGGCCTCTCTGTAACCCGATTACGTATACCACTTGAAAGCGGTATCGGCGTCGGAGACGCCTCCGTAGAACCCATGGTGGAGTGGCGGATACGCTAGGAAAACGGAAACCACCTCCCGCCAGTAGAAAGCCGCTATGCCAGCCCGCCCTTATCTCGTGCTCGAAGCTAATCATCGGCAGTTGACCGATGCGCGGCCCAACGTGGCCGTGTTGCCCTGGGGTGCCACGGAAGCACACAACTACCACTTGCCCTATGGCACCGATGTGATCGAAGCCACTTGCTTCGCCGAGCGCGCCGCGGAGCTGGCCCACCAACGCGGTGCCCGAGTGGTCGTGCTGCCTACGATCCCGTTCGGCAACGACGAGCAACAACTCGACCAGGTTTGCACCATCAGTTTCACCACGCCTACCGCGATCGCGATTCTCAATGATGTGGTGCGATCGCTGAAACGGCAGGGAATCGATCGATTGGTCATCTTGAACGGCCACGGCGGAAACCAGTTTCAACCATTGGTGCGAGATGCTCAATCGAAACATGGCGTGTTGATCGTCGTCGCCAATTTTTATGAGATGGCCCCCGACGTAAAACGGGCCACTTTCGAAACACCCGGCGACCATGCCGACGAGTTGGAAACCAGCCTGCTCATGCACTTAGTGCCAGACTTGGTGGACATTCCGCAAGCCGGAAAAGGCGAACGCGTGCCGTTCGCTATTGAAGGCCTCAAACAACCGGGCGTTTGGACGCCCAGGCCCTGGTCCAAGTCTCACCCCGATACGGGCAGCGGCGATCCGTCGCGAGCCACGGCTGAAAAAGGCAAACAGTATTTCGAGGCCGTGGCGGGGGCGGTGGCCAATCTACTGGTCGATCTATCCAACGCCCAAAAAGGCGACTCGCCTTATTTCTAATATGGTTACTTCTACGATGATTTATCTTCCTGCGATGGACTCACAACCGATGCGAGCGAGGTTTATGGTGCCACTTCCACGGCTATTCGTTTTGTTGGTGGTTACATTGTGGTTTGCGTCTTATATACATTTAGCGGCCGCGGTTGAGAGCGAAAGCAAAAACGTTCGATTAACGTTTAGCTGCCAGCCGACAAACGATTTGTTTTTGAGTATCGATCACGATTCAGCCCAGCGTTTTGATTCGCCGCTGGAAGCAATCGAAAAAGCGCCGGAAAAATCGGCCGTGCTGATCTTGGCCGAAGGCTACCCAGAACAGCGCGTGCAAATTTCGCAAGCAGCGCTCGATTTAGCGAAATCCAAAGGCCTGCAACTTTATATCGAATACCCAGAATCGCTTCTCGGCGTCGAGTTCGGTCCGTTGCTTGAAGTTCGCTGGGAACGTGGCGTGGTAACTTCGCCAGCCGTTGGATTGGCCGAGGGTCGCATTCTGGCTTTGCACGATTGCCGACTGTTACGAACCGAGGCCAAGGATCCACTGATGGTGATGGCCCGCGTGGCCGGGTTCGATACAGCCGTTTATGGCCTGCCTCAGGAAAAGTACCCGATCCTGTTCCGCAACGACGATGGCATCTTGGTGGCCACAACCAAGCTGAGCAATTTCAACCAGGGCCGATATGCGCCGGCAGCAGACTGGCGGACTGTATGGTCGAAGCTGTTGGATGAACTGGACCCCGAGGGCAAGCCGCACAAGATTACGGCCGCGCCTAAGGTGCGTCCCACCTATTCTGAAAAGGAACCACTCAAGTCGGATGCTCAGAAGCAAGCGGTCGCGCGTGCTGCCCAATGGGTTCATCAATCGCAACTGCTCGTGCCGGAAATTCGATACCCTGAAATTGAAAATTCATTGCGGGCTGGGGGTGGCGAAGCGCCGATTCCACCGGCTGGCGCGCCGCTCGGAGACGGCCGGTTCGGCATGCTCGAAGGCTACCTTTCGAAAATCGACCCGCACGGCAACCAAATGCAATGCATCCCGTTGCGTGCCGACTGCCAAACCGAAATCGCTGCCCTGCTGGCCGTGCAAACCGCTCTCAACAATGATGCGCGTAGCAAGCAGGTTTCGGAAAACTTGTTGAACTTCGTTTTCGAAACGTCGGGCCTGCACCGTGGCGAGCGTGGCGATCCGCGACACCCGTCATTTGGTTTGATCGCTTGGGGTGACATCGGCCCGGCATGGATCATTGGCAACTACGGCGACGACAACGCACGCACGCTTCTGGCCACGATGCTCGCCGCGGCGCAGCTCAAGTCCGACCGTTGGGATGAAGCCATGCTGCGAGCCTTGTATGCCAACTTGCGAACCACAGGCCGGCTGGGATTCCGCGGCGACCGTGTCGACGTGCCGACTCTCGCGCAGTACGGCTGGCGGCATTTTCACGACGCTGAAAGCGTAAACCTTTCGCCGCATTTCGAGGCCTACCTGTGGGCATGCTACCTATGGGCCTACGAGCGCACGGGCGAAAAAGAGTTCTTGGACCGCACGAAGATCGGCATCCGAACCACGATGGAGGGTTACCCACAAGGTTGGCGTTGGGGCGATAACCTCGAACGAGCCCACATGCTGCTGCCACTCGCATGGTTGATACGAGTTGAAGACACCGCGGAACACCGTGCATGGCTGGAACGAGTTACCGACGATTTATTAGCTTATCAAGCGCCCTGCGGTGCAATCGCGGAACACTTGCGATCCGGCGGTGGCGGTCATTACGTGGTCCCCGCCACGAACGAAGCCTACGGCACGGGTGAAACCCCGCTGATTCAAAACAACGGCGACCCAGTCAGCGATCAGCTCTACACGACCGGTTTCGCTCTACTTGGATTGCACGAAGCGGCAGCCGCCACCGGCGACAAGAAATACCAAGAGGCCGGAGACAAGCTGGCGGATTACCTGATACGAATTCAGAACCGCTCCGAAGCATTCCCCTTCGTCGATGGCTCATGGTTCCGCGCGTTCGACTACAATCGCTGGGAAACCTGGGCCAGCTCTGCCGACTTGGGCTGGGGAGCGTGGGCCGTCGAAGCCGGCTGGGGACCGGCATGGATCCCCATCACGCTTGGCCTACGCGAGCAGCAAACCTCGCTATGGGATGCCACTGCGTCCTCGGCCATCAACAAGCACGCGGAAAAAGTAAAGCAACTGATGGCAGAAAACGACGGTTCGCCGTATCAGGTAAAATGACCAACGAGTCCGCAGATGGCGCAGATGAAACGCAGATAGGCCTGTTGCACAATCCACGCTTATACGATGATCTGCGGACAAAATCAAACGCGATCCATGAGAACCGCGCGGCAAATGACACCAGCGACTTCTTTTGCCGGTCATTCCCATGCAGGCGGGAATCTAGAGACTTTGAGTTCAGATCCTGATTCTCGACTGCGTTGTAACGTTATAAATCTCCTCATCAGTTACGAATGCGACTGGCGGTGGGGTTTGAACTTCTTACGTGGGCGGCCGGCGGAGTCAGCGTGGCTTATCCTAGGCGAGCCAAACTGCCATCAGCCCGGCGCGACTCTTGACGCCATATTTGCGGAAGATTTCCTTCACGTGGGTGTGAGTTGTGTGGAAGCTTTGGTCCAGTTCGGTCGCGATCTCTTTCTCTGTTTTGTCGGAAAGAAGTAATTGCAGCACCTCTCGTTGCATCGGCGTCAAAGGCTCCTGAGCCACCAGTAGGCCATGGCTGTAGAACATTTGCCGGTGGAACCAGTTCAACCCTCGTAGCGTGAAGCCAGCCAGCTCCGCGTCCATGTCGCTGAAACGAGCTGCCGTTTGGCGTCTGTTAAACACGAAATACGCTTCGGTCTCGGGATTGATTGGGCAAGCGACCCA
>CAZTWS010000171.1:0-8199 GCA_964618225.1 uncultured Planctomycetaceae bacterium | reverse complement strand
AACCCGTTGCGCTCTTTGACAACCCACCCACTTATTTAGCGGCGGAGCTCGCTCCACGCTCCCGCTACCCTTGCGCGCACATTGCTGACCCTCAGCATTCCACTCTATGCCCTCCTCCGTCCCGTCCCCAGTCCCTAGCCCCCGATCCCCAGCCCCCAACCACACGTAGCTGCGCAAAACCCAGGGGAGGAGTTGTGCGCACCTACGCAAGAACACGGCAACTACGCCAAGTCGCCGTTAGCTGACGGCCGTGGAAGCAGGGGCCGGTTTGTCGGAGTAGTTCGCTTCGGCTTCACGCAGGCAGCGTTGAATTTGCCGCACCGCTTGCCGTAGCCGTTCCTCGTTCTCGACGAGCGACATCCGCAGATAGCCTTCGCCAGCGGGGCCAAACCCGCTGCCGGGGCTCACCGCCACATTGCCCTTCTCGAGTAGCATCATGCCGAAGTCCATCGTGCTCATTCGGCTGCGCCACGGCTCGGGGATGGGCACCCAGCAGAACATGGTTGCCTTGGGCGGTGTCATGGGCCAGCCGATGCGTGCCAGTGATTCCATCAGCGCGTTACGCCGGCTTTCATAAATGCCGGCTTGGTTCTCGATCCCCGCATCACCTTGGCGGAGTGCCATGATGGCCGCAATTTGCACGGCCTGGAACATGCCATAATCGTAGTAGCCTTTGATTGTGGCCAGCGCTTTGATCATTTCGCGATTACCGGCGCAGAAGCCTACGCGCCAGCCGGCCATATTGTAGCCTTTGCTCATGGTGGTGAACTCGACGCCCACCTTCGAAGCACCCGGCGATGCCAGAAAACTTGGCGGCTGATAACCGTCAAACGCCACGTCGGCGTAGGCGAAATCACTAATTACCGCGAAGTTGTAACGACGGGCCAGCTTCACGACTTCATCAAAGAATTTCTGTTCCACGCAAACCGTGGACGGGTTATGTGGATAGTTGAGAATCACCAGCTTGGGCTTGGGATACAAATGCTCGCATGTGTACGCGATGTTCGATAGGAACTTGTCGTGGTCGCGCACTTCCAGGGAAATCACGTTGCCCGAGGCAAGTGCCACGGAGTACACGTGGATCGGAAAGTAAGGGGCCGGCACGATGGCCGTGTCGCCGGGGCCCATCATGGCAAGGCACATGTGGCTGAAGCCTTCTTTCGACCCGAGGCATACGATGACTTCCTCATCGGGATCGAGCCGAGCGCCGAACCGTTTGAAATACTTCGAGGCCACTTCGCGGCGCAGGTTGGCGATGCCGTTCGATTTGCTGTAGCCATGGTTGCGAGGATCGCGGGCCGCCTCGGCCAGCTTTTCGATGACAAACTCCTCGGGCGGGTCGGACGGGTTGCCCATGCCCAGGTCGATCACATCGTCGCCCGCTCGGCGTTTGCTATAGAGCAGGGCGTTGATTCGCCCAAACAAGTAAGGCGGCAAGCGGGTAACTCGCTCGGCCACTTGGATTTTGAACGGCGTTTCTGGCAATGAGTTTTCAGAATCGGTAGACATGGCGGTGCGGTAGCTTGTGGGGTGAAGTCCCTTCCCACTTAAGTATACCGGCAGTTTTGTTTCGAGTCGCCCGTGGAACAGTTTGCAGCACTATCTGCGCAGCAAATAGCCCGGCCGGGGTGGCCGGGCTAAGGTTAGAGAAGCGATTATCGCGTGCCTTGGCCGGCGGCTGGTTGCACGGCGGTATCGACACGAGGCGTGCCGGTCGTGCGGTTGTTGTCGTCGGCCTTCACGCGATCTGGTGCCTGAGAAGTGCCGGCGAGGTAATTGTCGATGCGGGCCCGCGAACGGATCTCGTCGAACTTGTTGTTCATCGCCAAGCGCAGCTTCTTCTCATAGATGTCTTCATGCAAAATCTGCTGCACCTCTTGCTGATTGATCTGCACCGGTTGGGTGCGGCCTTCGCACTTGAGAATCACGAATTTATCGCCCAGTTGAATGATGCCAGACAATTCGCCCGGTTTCAGCTCGAAGGCAACTTCTTCGAGTTGCGGCTGGCCGCTGAAGCGTTGAATTGGTGGCACCTCGCCGCGGAGCGATTTACTGGTCGGCTCGATCGAATACTCCTCGGCAAGGTCGCCGAAAAAGTCCATCGATTCGTTTTGGCGCGCCTTGGCCCAAACCTCTTGAGCACGACGCATGTTGCCAAGCACAATCGCACGGCAGCGCACACGTTCGGAGTAGTTGGCTTCGTAACCCTTCTTGATGTCATCTTGGGTCACTTCAATCGAGCTGCTCGTGAGCTTCTTCAGTGCGGCGCTGGGCCATACCGAGTCGCGCAGGTACTCGTCTTTCGTGACTCCCTGCTCCTTCGTGGCGGCGGCGACCCATTTTTCAATGTCTGGCTGACCCTTGGCATCGAGCACGCCCGAAAGCTTTGCGGCATGGGAGATTTCGGCGTTCAGGTCTTCATCGGTAATCGTGAGGTTGGCCTTCTTCAACGCTTGTTGCAGCAGCATGTGCGAGATTTCCACTTCCAGCACATTTTCGCCGTATCGCAGCAGGCATTCTTCGGCCAATTCATTGAAGCGAACTGGCTCACCGTTGATGGTGGCAACTACGCCTGGGTTCTGATCGCGTAATTCGGGAGTGTTCCAAACATTTTGAACCGTGGCCGATTCTTGCAACTCGGCGAATAGTTCGCTTGCCACTTCGCGGAGCTTGCCCTCTTGAATTTGTTCGGTGAGTTCCGCCCGGACGTTTTCCATGGGAACATTGCGGGCAGGCTCATGACCTTCGCATTTGAGAATCGCGAACTGTTCACCCACGGGGATGACCGAGGAAATGGCATCTTTTTGCATGGCGAACACTTCGCGTTCGATGTTCGGATCGCCCACGTGATGGCGAATCGGCTGGATGAGGCCGCCAATGCTCGCGCTATTCACGTCTTGCGAAAACTGCATAGCCAGCCGGGAGAAATCGGCCGGGTTTTGCGCTACCTGGCGGCGAATATCTTCGGCCTGCTGACGATTACTAACGACAATGAGCCGACACTTGACGGCCGGGCCAAACTGCGACTCGTAGGCCTTGGTCAAATCGGCATCAGACACGGTAAGACGCTCGGCGGCACACTTGCGCAGTGCAAGGGTCGGCCAGAGGATATCGCGGCGATAATGCTCAGCGCTAATGCCGCGTTCGCGCTCGAGCATTTGAAGCCATTGCTCGCGCCCGATTTTGAAACGCGCGGCCATGCGATCGATTTCAGCATCGATATCGGCATCGGTCACCGTAATTTGACGATTACGGCAGTAGTGCAGAATGAGTCGCTTGTTCACCATGCCTTCGAGCACGTCTTTGCCGAAGCGCTCGACGCACGCCGTGGCCAGCGCGTCGCGGCGAATATCTTCGCCATTGACGACGGCCATTACATCGTGCTTTGGTCGTTCGGCGCGTGGCAGTTCATCGTTTTTAGCGGCAGACGCCGCTCCTTGTTGTTTTTGTTCTTTGTTCTGTTTGTTGCCGAAAAAGCTCGGAAGCTGTGCATTGGCTTCTCGACTTGCGTTCAAAGCACGTAGCGTCAGGGCAGCCGTCAGCATTGCCACGCTACTTACTAAGATTGCAATGCGACGCTTCCACCGCGGAGTACGAAGAGTGGCAACGAACTTGGATCGGGTATCCTTGCTTATCATCTGAAATCTCCAGCCACGCGGCTCGTTCCAAAAACGAGCCAGGGTCTTGTGGTTGTAGCGCGGACTAAGCCGCGAACCGAACGGGGCGGGAAGGATAGCAAAGCCGTCAGAACGCGGCAAGAGATGGCAGAGCAGGGTGCTAGCAGCGGCCATGACTCAGCGAGCTATGCCTGCTAATAGTGGTAGCGACAAGCTAAAATCCGGATCTTATCATCCGTTACTTGATAGACGAGACGATGCTCCTCGTCGATACGCCGCGACCAGCAACCGGTAAGTTCGTACTTGAGTGGTTCAGGCTTACCAATTCCTTGGAAAGGCGTGGAAACGATTTCTTCCACGATGCGAAGTATCCTTGTCGCTTTCTTGCGATCCTGCTGAATCCACCAACTAAGGTCTTCGATGGCAGCCAGGTCAAATTCCAAGCTTCTTTCGGACTTCGTCAAGCGGAATTCCTTCGGTTCGGTTTTTCGCTGCCAGAAGGCGTTCGCGCATGGGTTCGCTTTTTAACAAATGCGCAGTCTCTCTTTCGGATTCGATCTCACGCCATATTTCGATAGGGACGATGACCGCAATCGCGTTACCGTGATCATCAGATACGTATTGGAGAGCGTTTTCTGTGGACATAGCAGGCCTGACTAGAGCCGGTTTCAAAACTATTATAGCTGACCTCATCTATTGTTATTGTAGCTGGCTTCTTTGAGGTCGGTTTCATCGGAAAACGCCGGGGCACAGCCCCCAGCTATAGATTTTGAAACTGCTTCTACTCATCCATCACTTCCGATTCTTTCGCCTTTGCCAGCTCGTTGGCGCGGTCCTCGAATTTCTTGGTGAGGTTCTGCACTTCTTCCTTGGTGTTTTCGAGTTCGTCCTCGGTGATTTGCTTATCTTTCTCTTCGGTTTCGGCCGCCTTGTTGGCATCGCGGCGGATATTGCGCACGGCCACTTTGGTTTCCTCGGCCAGCTCCTTCGTGCGCGCGACCATTTTGCGACGCACCTCGCCGGAGAGTGGCGGGATGTTGAGCCGGATCACTTTGCCGTCGCTCTGCGGGGCAAGACCCAAATCGCTGGCGATGATGCCCTTTTCAATATCCTTGATCGTGCCCGGATCGAAAGGACGGAGCACGAGCTGCTGCGGTTCGGGCGCGCTGACGCTGGCGATTTGCTTGATCGGCACCGGCGAGCCGTAGGCTTCCACCCGCAACGAATCCACCATCCCAGGATTTGCCCGACCAGTGCGAATACCGGTAAGGTCCTGCTTCAACTTAGAAAGCGCCTTCTCCATGCGCTCCTCAGCATCAAACAATATTTCTTCAACAGACATGATTTCAATCCAAGGCCGCAACAATAACCACGGAGGCACGGAGGACACGGAGGTAGCTAACCAAAGCTAGAGAACCATGCGAATCAATCCGTTTTTCAGTACCTCGCAATTGAAGTTAAATAGTAATCCAACTCGGAGCTTTGTAATTCGTAAATAAGTGAGTAATTGCGCTTTGTGCAAATCGGTAAGGGTGTCAATCGCTTTAAGCTCGACAACAACTCTTTCTTCAACAATCAAATCAGCACGGTAGCCGCAGTCGAGTCGCACTGATTTATAGTGTACGGGAAATGAAACTTGACGTTGAAAGCAAAGTCTACGGAGATTTAACTCGTGGCATAAGCAATTTTCGTATGCCGACTCCAACAGGCCAGGGCCAAGTTCACTATGAACGTCGATCGCTGCTCCAATAACTTCTTTGGTCAACGATTCTTCGTAAAGCATAGCAATGGTGTTCTTGCCGGTTTTAAGTGGGCTTATCCTCCGTGATCTCCGTGCCTCCGTGGTCAAACTTATCTTTTTGCAACCGCTTGGCTTGTTACCAGGGTGCCGATGTCTTCGCCGCGTACGGCGCGTTCGATGTTGCCGTCTTGGCGGTAGTTGAATACCAGGATCGGCAGGTCGTGTTCCATGCAGTGGGCAATGGCCGTGGGGTCCATCACGCGCAGGTTGCGGTCGCGCACTTCTTGGAATGTGAGATGATGGAACAGCGTTGCCGTGGGGTCGGTTTCTGGGTCGGCACTGAACACGCCATCCACGCGGGTGGCTTTCATCACGATGTCGGCTTCGATTTCGAGCGCCTTCTGAGCGGCCGCCGTATCGGTGGTGACGAACGGTGCCCCGGTACCGCCTGCCAGGATGACGATGCGTCCTTTCTCCAAATGGCGACGCGCGCGACGACGGATGAATGGCTCCGCGACACCGTCCATCTTGAGCGTCGACATGAGTCGCGTTTGGCAATTGAGCGATTCGAGCGCGTCTTGCAGAGCAAGACCATTGATGACCGTGGCCAGCATGCCCATGTAGTGAGCGGTGGCTTCCTGTACGCTGGAGTTGCCGGCCGTGAATTGGGCACCTCGCAGGATGTTTCCGCCGCCGATGACGATGGCGATTTGAACGCCAAGTTGTGCCGCGCGTTGCACCTGCGAGGCAATGTCCACCACCTCCTGCATGCTGATGCCGCGTTGGCCAGGAGCAGCGAAGCTTTCGCCGGAGAGCTTTAGAAGAATCCGCTTATAGGGGGAACCTGGTGACATAATCTGCTTTCTCGCTTTCTCACCGAGAGTGCAAAATGCAAAAGTGGAATTTCAATTGAAAAACGCGTCGTTGTTGATAGGCGCAGGTTTCTGCAATTTGTACTTTGCATTTTACAATTTGCATTTTGCAATCGGTACCCAAAAAAAGCCCCGGCTTTCGCCGGGGCTCGTATTTTTCACATTATGCGGCCGGTTTATCACCGGTCGTTTCGCCAAGCTGCCAACGGGTGAACTTCAAGAGTTTCATGCCGCCTGCCGCGGCCACCTTGCCGACCGTTTGCTTGTCGTCCTTCACGAACGGCTGTTCCGAAAGAACATTTTCGGCATAGAAGTTACGCATGCGGCCTTCGATCATCTTTTCGATGATGTTGTCCGGCTTGCCTTCCTTCTTGGCCTGCTCGGTCAGAATCGCGCGTTCCTTGTCGACGAGTACCTTGTCAAGCTCCGCGGTCGTGGTGGCTTTGGGGCGCATCGCGGCGATGTGCATGGCAATGCCGCGAGCCAATTCCTCGTTGCCGCCTTCGACTTCGAGCAACACGCCACTCTTGGCGTCGTGATGAACGTAACCGCCTGCCGGCTTGTCGATGCGATGAACGCGGGCCAGACGCAGCACTTCGCGCATTTTGCCTTCGATTTCATCCTTCCACTGGCGCAGTGTCGTGCCCTTGCGGCTAGGAGCCGGTTGGTCCCACAGTTCGTCTGGCGTTTTAGCGCCTGGGCCAGTGGCGAGTTGCTTCGCAAGATCGTTTGCGAGGGCCACGATGTCCTCGTGCTTGGCAACGGGAGCGGATTCGACTTGCAGCTCAATCAGCGTGCCGACACCCGGGTCGAGGCTCGTGTAAACGGCAATGCGACCTTCTTCGGTCGGGCGATCTGCCCGCATGCCCATGAGCTTGATGCCCTTTTCGCGGAGCGTTTGTTTTGCCTTATCGAAGTCGCCGCCCGATTCCTGCAAGGCCTTCTTGCAGTCCATCATCGGGAGGCTGGTTTCGTCACGCAGCTTCATGACCATTGCTGCTGTAATTTCTGCCATGGTTAGGCTCCTGTATTGAACGTGTTGTTATTTGCGTATGTGACAGGAGAGTGCCGCACTCTCGGCAAACCTTAGGAATGCCGGTTAGAAAAACGGCCACTCCCAATAGTGGCCATTGCACTCAGCCAGTGAATATTGCAGTGGCATGCACGATTCGTTGGAACGTGCTCGCAGTCGAACAATGCCGATCACCATTCGTGGTTAGTATCCACAGTTTGATGCCGCGCGATTGATTGGGCCGACACCAAAACAGCGAATATCAAGCCGTCGTTAAGCCATCGCCACTTCGGCGCCTTCGGCCGCTTGTTGGCCTTCGACAGCCGCGCGATTCTTACCGGCGATCACCGCGTCGGACAGCATCCTCGCGATCAATTCAATCGAGCGCATGCTGTCGTCGTTACCAGGGATCGGGAGATCGACCAAATCGGGATCACAGTCGGTATCGATCAAGGCGACCGTGGCGATTCCCAACTTTTGAGCTTCGCTGACCGCGTTCTTTTCCTTTTTCGGGTCCACGATGACCAAGCACTCGGGAAGTCGATTCATCGTTCGCATACCGTTCAGGTTGCGGAACATTTTGCGATATTCGCGACGAAGGGCCGATTCCATCTTCTTCGAGTAAGCGTTGATCTTATCGCTTTCGAGGATCGATTCGAGCTCTTCGAGGCGGGTGAGACGGCTGCGAATCGTACGAAAGTTGGTGAGCGTGCCGCCGAGCCAGCGGTCGTTCACGAACGGCATGCCGCAGCGTAGTGATTCGCGCTCAATGGTGTCGCCAGCTTGGCGCTTGGTGCCGACGAATAGAATCAGGCTGCCTTGCGAGGAAATCTGTTGCAGGTACTTCTTGGCACGCAACAGGCCGCGGACCGTTTCGCGGACATCGATGATATGGATCAGGTTCTTGCGGGCGTAAATATACGGCCGCATCTTCGGGTTCCAACGGCTGGCGCGGTG